>CAXMOO010000061.1:0-6376 GCA_964195005.1 uncultured Gammaproteobacteria bacterium | reverse complement strand
ACCGTTGCCGGCCGGTGCAGCCCTTGCCCCAGGCTGGTGGCGGTTTCCTGCACGGTGCGCACTACGTCGACCATGTGGACCGGTAGCCGGATCGTTCGAGCCTGATTGCCAAGCCCCCGGGTGATGGCTTGCCGGATCCACCAGGTGGCATACGTGGAAAACTTGAAGCCTTTGCGCCAGTCGAACTTCTCCACGGCTCGAATTAGGCCAAGGTTGCCTTCCTGGATGAGATCCAATAGATCCAAGCCACGGCCTGAGTAGCGTTTGGCGATCGAAACGACCAGGCGGAGGTTGGCGCGGATGAACTCCATCTTCGCCTCGTCGGCGGCATGGACCTCCCGAAACAAGCGAGCTCGCTGCGCGGCCGACAGCTTGTGGCCGGTATCGATTTGATGCTGGGCGACCCGACCCTTTTCAATAGTGCGGGCAAGTCGAACCTCGTCTTCGGCGGTCAAAAGGTCGTGAGAGGACACTTCTTCGAGATATTTACCCACGCCATCAGCTACAGATGGTGAATCCTTGGGCAGACGCGCCACTCACTCCTCCTAGGGCTGAGGGCGGGGCCCCCAACCTGCCGCTTAACTCACCGTAACACCAACTGCCAATTCGAGGCAAACGGTCTTTGACTAAGCGCCGTGATGGGCGAAACTTGGTGCCATGGGGCGATTTCTACTCTGGTGCGGGCTGTTGTTGTCCGCTTGCTCGGGCCCTTCTCTGGTCGTTGTAGGGGAGGGGGTTTCTCCGGCGCCGCCCGTGCCTGAGATCGAGGTGGTGGTGGTAGATCACAACGGAGATCCGGTTGCTGATGCTCGGGTTGATTTTGGCGGTTTTGACCGTAGCGACACCGGCAGCGACGGAAAAGTGACCTCGGAATGGCCCCGCCGGCCTGTCACCATTGAGGCTTCGGCGGCGGGCTTCCATCCACGGTCGGTTGAGGTGCTCGAGCTGCCGGCTACCAGGCAGGTTCGAGTGGCTCTTGAGCCCGTCGTGGTCACGGGCACCGTGACCGACCTTTCTGGCAAGGCGGTTTCGTGGGCCGCGGTGTCGCTGGGAGATGCGGTGGCTTCGACTAAGTCAGACGGGTCTTTCGAGCTGATCAGGGCTTTGCCTGGCGTGATTTCGGTCTCGAAGGCGGCTTTCGAGCCGGCCAGCTTCGAATGGGATGGCACCGAAGGCGTAGTAACCGTGGCGTTGGCGCCCCGCACCATCAAATCCGTCCGCGCCGGCGGGTCGGCGGCGGGCGATGAAGAACGATGGGCCGACCTGTTGCGTCTGGCCGAGGACACCGAGATCAATGCAGTCGTGATCGACACCAAGGACGAGGCCGGGACCGTGTTCTACAACACGCGAGTGGAAACTGCCCACGAGATCGGGGCTGTGAGGGTCAAATATCGGCCGGAAGACTTGCTGGCTGATCTGAAGCAGCGCGACCTATACGCCATCACCCGGATCGTTGCCTTCCAGGATAATTTTCTCGGCACCGCCTTCCCGGAGCTGGCTGTCGGCGATTCCGCACTAGGCGTGCCCTGGGAGACCGATCGGGGACAGATTTGGCTTGATCCCACCGATCGGGACTCATGGACATACCCGCTGGCGCTGGCCGAAGAGGCGTGTGCTCTCGGCTATGACGAGATCCAATTCGATTATGTGCGGTTTCCTTCCGATGGACCGGTTGAACGGGCGACTTTCGACGGCCCGTCGGACCCATCGGGCCGAAGCGTGGCAATAACCGGCTTCCTCTTCGAGGCGAAGTCGCGGCTCAACGCCATGGGGTGCGCAGTGGCCAGTGACATTTTCGCGGTAGTGCTGACCTCTACCGGGGACCAGGGCCTCGGGCAGCAGATCGAAGACCTGGCGGCGGTGGTGGATGTCATAAGCCCCATGATCTATCCAAGCCATTACTCGACGGGCTGGTTTGGTTTCGACTGCCCCAACGACCACCCGGGCGAGGTGGTGGGGAATGCTCTCGACGACGGCATGCCACGCATTCCCGGGCCGGCCATCGTCCGGCCGTGGATTCAGGATTTCACCTTCGGCTGCGGCGGATCGTATGGGGAGGAAGAGGTTCGCAGCCAGATCGACGCGGTTGAAGAGCGCGACCTCGGCTGGATCCTGTGGAACGTCCGCAGCCGGTTCACTGAATCGGCGCTCGAGCCCGGCGAGTGAGTCTGGAGGCTCTCAACGCTGAGCTGATCGAGTGTCGGCGCTGCCCCCGGCTTGTGGACTGGCGGGAGGAGGTGGCCACAGAGAAGCGGGCCGCCTTTCACAATTGGGATTACTGGGGTCGCCCGGTGCCAGGGTTTGGCGACCCCCGAGCCCGCCTGCTCTTGGTGGGCCTGGCTCCAGCCGCTCACGGCGCCAATCGCACCGGGCGAATGTTCACCGGCGACCGGTCGGGAGACTGGCTCTACCGGGCGTTATGGAAGGCGGGCTATGCCAACCAGGCTTCATCGACAGATCGAGGCGATGGTCTGGAGCTGACCGACTGTTACGTAACGGCCAGTGTCCGCTGCGCTCCTCCTGCCAATCGACCGTCAAGCGATGAGAAAGCCAACTGCTCCGATTGGCTCGCGGCCGAGCTGAGACTCCTCTCCAGGGTCGAGGTGATCGTAGCCCTGGGCCAGATCGGGTATGTGGAGCTGGTACGGCAGCTGGGCCCGGCAGTCCCCCGGCCTCGCCCCAAGTTTGCGCACCTGGCTGAGGTAGTGGTGCCGGCAGGGCCGCGGGTGATTGCCAGTTACCACCCAAGCCAGCAGAACACGTTCACCGGGCGCCTGACCGAAGAGATGTTTGATGCCGTCTTCCTGCGAGTCAATGATCTCTTGAGTGTCAAATAGCCACTTGTGACTCGCCGGTTCGTCAATATCCTTCGGAAGCTGTGAAACCATTACACGCCCTCCAGGATTCCGCGCGGGATGAGGCGGCTTCGGCATGGCTCGCAGCCAGGCGGGACCAGGGTTTGGAGCTGTTCGATGAGCTCCCGATGCCGACTTCAGACGAGGAAGTGTGGCGTTACGTAGACCTTGATTTCAGCCTCGACGATTTGAGCCTGCCGAGCGAGCCTGGAGCCCCCATGTCCCCCGGCGATTACCGAATCGAGTCCGGAGCTCGTGCGGTGATTGTGGACGGTTATGTGACCAATGCCACGTCTGGCGAGCAAGTGGTCGTCAAGCAGCTCAAAGATGCTGCTCCGGAGCAGCTGGCCGCGGCGGAGGAGTCCGCCATTGCTGTGGACATGGATCGTTTTGCCGCCGCTCATTACGGTTTTGGAGATGATGGCCTGCTGGTTGTGGCTCCCAAAGGCAGCTCGCCCTCGCGACCTGTTTTCATCGATGTTCAGGCAGTGACCCCCGATACCCTGTCGCTGCCGCGGATTCTGCTGCTGGCCGAAGACCAGTCTGAGTTGTCGGTAGTTGTCACCTTTCGATCGCCGGAGGACGACAGTTTCCACGTGGTGCCGCATGTCCAGGCGTTGGTGGGCGATGGAGCCAGGCTGCGTTTGACGACGGTTCAGGCCTGGGGTTATGGCACCACCGCCATCGGGCAGCAACGTGCTGTAATTGGCCGCGACGGATTCTTTCACCACGGCGAAGCCGGCATTGGCTCGCGACTGGGCCGATTGCACTTCTCGGTCGATCTTGCTGGTCCCGGTGCGCACAGTGAGATAAGTGGCCTGTACTTCGGTGAGAACGAACAGGTTCTCGATTACAGGGCCTTCATAACCCATAAGGCGCCTCACACCACGTCGAACATGTTCCTCAAGGGGGCAGTCGAGGACGAAGCCCACTCCGTTTTCACCGGCCTTATCCGAATCGAAGAAGAGGCGCAAAAGGTCAATGCCTATCAGACCAATCGCAACCTGGTGCTGGGTGATGCTGCCAGCGCCGAATCTGTTCCCAATCTCGAGATCTTGGCGAACGACGTCAAATGCGGGCACGCCTCCACCGTGGGCCCCCTCGATGAGGAGCAGCGTTATTACCTGATGAGCCGGGGGCTTGATCGAGTGAGATCTGACCGCTTGCAAGTGAGAGGATTCTTCGAGCAAGCCCTTGGCCGTATGCCACATCCTGAGTTGGGCGATGCCATCCGGGCCGCGGTGAACGAAAAGTATGTGCGGGCGCAGGAAGAAGGCCGGCAATGAGGGTGAGCGTCGGCAAGCTCGTCGATTTGCCCGACGGCCGCGGGGTCCGCGTTGAGGCGGCAGGGCATCGCGTCGCGGTATTTCGCATCGGCGATTCGGTGTATGCGATTGGTGACCGGTGTACCCACGCTGAGGCCTCGTTGGCGGAGGGAGAGTTGTTCGATACCGAGGTCGAATGACCGCGCCACGGCTCGGCGTTTCGTTTGATAAACGGGGAGCCAACCTCGTTTCCGGCCACGAAACCGGTCCCCGTTTATGAGGTGGTCGTCGAGGATGACGAGGTTTATCTCGAGCTCGAGCCCAAAGAGGAGGACGAATGAGCACCGCCCTGGCAGTCAGGGGGTTAACCGCCCGGGTTGGCAGCATTGAGATTCTCAAGGGGCTTGATCTCGAGGTTCCGTTCGGCGAGCTGCATGTGATCATGGGCCCGAACGGTTCCGGAAAGTCCACCCTGTGTCACGTCCTCATGGGCAAACCCGGTTACGAGGTGGCGGGGTCGGCGATGGTGGCGGGCACCGAGATACTGGGTGAGCCCGTCGACAAACGGGCCGAGCTTGGGGTAGCCGTCGCCTTTCAGTATCCCATCGAGATCCCCGGCGTCACGTTGCGGGAGCTCCTGGAGGAGCTTGCGGAACAGCGGACAGACGGGGCAGACCTCGGCGCCCGGGTAGCAGACGCGGCCGATCGACTGGCGGCGGGGCCGTTTCTCGATCGGTCGGTTAACGGAGGTTTGTCCGGAGGGGAAAAGAAGCGCTCCGAGATCTTCCAGCTTGCTGTGTTGCAACCTCGCATCGCCGTGCTGGATGAGATTGATTCGGGCCTGGACGTTGACGCGGTGCGGGAGGTGGCCGAGGCGGTGGAAGCGATGCGTAATCCGGAGATCGGCGTATTGCTGATAACTCACTACAACCGCATCCTTCAATACCTATCGCCGGACAAGGTTCACGTGATGATCGCCGGCGAGATCCTTCGCAGTGGAGGCCCGGAACTGGCAGACGAGCTCGAGGATAAGGGCTATGCCGGGCTGCAGGCCGAACTCGGCCTTACCACTGAGGAGGAGCCTGTCGACGAGGGCGACGATTTCCTCGCCGGGCTGTGATTTCCTCCGGGGCGCCGGTCCCTGATACAGACGTCTACGACGGTAAGGGCGCGGCGCCGCTTCCGGTATTTTTCCAAGGTCGCACCTTGCTGATGTTCTTCGCCGCAGACTGCGAACGCTGCCGTCATGTGCTGGCGTTGGTAGCGCGCTGGCGCACCGCGGGTGTCAACGTTGTCGGCATATCGCAGGAGACCATCGAGGACACCGCTGATTTCTTGAAAGAATCCCGCTTCTCCATTCCCGTGGTGATCGACGACCGTCCCTACCAGGCTTCCCGGGCGTTTGAGATCGAGCAGGTGCCGGCTTTGGCCCTGGTCGACGACGACTTCATCGAGTGGACAAGTGACGGTTGCTCAGACGCGGACCTAGCCGAGGTCCAGGTGCGCCTGGGTATTGCCAAACCACTCTCCACAGATTCCCCTGCGGTAGCCCGATCGTCCAAGCACATCCACTAGCGGGAGTTCTCAGGCGGATGAGCTTTCAGTATCGAGCTCCACAAACGGTGCCCGCCACTCGGGTGGATCGAACGGCTCGGCGAAGTACTGGGTTTCCCTCCAGACGAGGCCGTCCCGGTATTCGATGATCGCCACCCAGTTGTAGGTCTTACCGTCCGGCCACGTCCCTCTGCCCTCCATGATGACCAGGTCGCCGGTGTCTGAGATCTGGACGATCGGCGTAGGCAGCATGAAGCGGGGTGATGCCGTGCGGATCACTTCGGCCTTCCGCTCGCCACCCTTCACAGTGGTTACGGGTGGGTCGAAATGGCGCCAGTAGTCCTTATGGGCGGCGGCCCAGTTCTCGTGGCCCCTCAATCGCTCACCGGATTGCGGGTAGTAGCAGACATAGTCGCGATGGCGCAGTTCTCCCAGAGCATCGATGTCCAACTCAGCCAACGCCTCTTGATACCGACTAACTCGCTCACTCATGATCGCCCTCTCGCTCGCCCGGAATCCTATCCGTATTGGATGCAACAGGCTCAGCCCCTGGTGGTTGTGTCGCAGGTGGGTGATAGGTTGTGGGTGTGTCGAGTTAGAGGTTGAGAGTGAGCTCGTTGCGTTCAGTTGTGGACGAGTTTGCCGTTGAGGACTTGGGACGGTTGGAGGACCGGCAGCTCGAGGATGATCTGGTGGAGATTG
>CAXMOO010000060.1:0-3977 GCA_964195005.1 uncultured Gammaproteobacteria bacterium | reverse complement strand
AAGAATGTCGACCAGGAACAACAGTCAAGGGATTCACAGGAACCGTCCAAGGAAGCGCCATGAGCGTGAGCGCAAAGAGAAACGCGAGCGGGCAGCGCGGAAGCGTGAGGAGGAACATGAAAATCACGACCGCGAGCGAGGAGACAAGTAGCTCTTGCCGGTCCGTTGGTGGCAGTAGTGGTGGGGGCTTGATCGAGCCGATGCCCAAGAAACCCGATCGGGTAGCAGGGCGACTCGGCGTACGCTCAGTTGAGCTGCTTCGGCAGCGACTTCGCTCCCTTCTCGTTCTCGGACCAGACGCCAGCACGGTCGGTACCGGAACAATTTCGAGAAGAGCGACATGCGTTCTTCGTTCTGAGAGGCGTATGCCATGAACATCTATGTTGGGAATCTCCCATTCAGCGCGACCGAGGCCGACCTCCGATCTCTGTTCGCCGACTACGGGAACATCACCTCGGCTGCGGTCATCACCGATCGCGACACCGGCCAGTCCCGCGGGTTCGGCTTCATCGAACTCTCCGATCAGGCCCTCGCCGGAGACGCCATCGGCAAGCTCATCGGGTATGATTAGGACGGTCGCCAGCTCACGGTCAGCGAGGCCCGCCCCCGGCGATGATGGCACGGGGAACCCACAAGATCGACTGCGTGACACAACGTTGCCAGGGTTGCGGCCATCCTCGCAAAGAACATCGCGATTCCCGATGCACTGTCCCGAAGTGTGCCTGTGTCGACTACCGCCTCCCGTCCCATGACCAGTCGACGGTTCAGAGAGCATCATGAAGATCACTCACACGGCGCTTTCAAGTCGCAAGCCCGCACATAACGCCAGCCGTGGGAAGGTTCCGACGTGCCGTCAACCGGCAATCCGACCGTGCTGACAGGGCGATTCGTCGCATTGCGGTAGCGCATAACCGGCTGGGAGGGATGATGTTCAATATGCGCTCCCTAGAGAAACCGTCGAGGGGTCGCGATCAGGCCGCTCACCCCGTCGGGGCAGGCCCCCGACGCGTTTCCTAATCGCAGGCCCTCGAGCGGATGACCACATCAACGCCTACCGCGCGGGGGTCGGGTACGACGATCACGCCCGACCCCGCCAACCCCGGCTTCAAGCCGATCACGCAGCACCTCGTCCGCTCGCCGGTGCGCGCTCGGGAGCCGTGGAGGGAGGCGAAGCTCCGCACGGTGCCCTCAGCCACACAACGGTCCCTCCCAGAACGCCGCGTCCAGCGGTGGTGGAGGTGCCAACTGGTTGAGGACCCTCCACGAATCTGAGAAGAGCCGTCGCGTCGCTGAGGTCGCCACAGCCATCCCGGGGACTCAAGACCACGCACCCAGCCAAGGCCGGACGCGTCCGAGCGACCCCACCGGGTCACGAGTCCCGTCCCCGCTACCGAACAGGTCGCTCACGCAGCACAAAGGTGCGAGGAGACGTAGAGGTCAGACGCTCCCAGTCCATCGCCCCGGTGTGACTCTGCGCGAGGCTGGGTTGGCTCCCAGACGAACCCGTCGGTGCCATGGCTCGGGTTACTGCAGACGACGTACTTGATTCCGTCTCCGGTCTTCTGAGCAGAGGTGTACTCGTCGAGTGCACAGAGGGGGCATAGGGCGGGCACAGGTCCACCGTAGCCAGGGTCTGGCAAACCGTGCGTTCGACTGCCGGTCGAGAGGAGTCCGTCGGAGGGCGGACCTCTAGGGCTAGGCGTGTCACTGGGGCCTTTCGCAGGGAGGCCGTGCGATGGGACCGTCCAAAGCCCTAGCGCATATGTGCCGATATGGGCGGGCGCTCCTCGTGTTAGACACTCGCGACGAGCTGAGAGCGTTGAGGTCGTACAGCCTCGACCAGATTCAAGAGGCCGGAATCGTTTAAGACGACGATCCGTCCCTGTGATCCGTGATCCACGCTGAGCATCCCTTCGCTGACCTTCCCCAAGTAGGGTCGTCGTGGGTGGGTTGGCGTGGGATGCCGCTACCCGCTGGCCGCCATCTCCTGGGTTGTCCACGGCGGCGGGAAGCCGAAGGCCGTCTGGTACGCAGTGGCCCACAAAGAGCGATCGGAACGGAAAGAGGCACGTGAAGCAGGCGAAACGCCGAACGATGGGCTCAAACAGGTAGCGCATAACCGGCAATATGGGCGGTCTCGGTCTGCATTCCAGCGAGCGCATAGGTGCCGATACCGAGCAGTCGGCGAAGAGGGCGATATCGCTCGTAATGCGTGATCGGTGCGGGCGCTGTGAGCTGGCGGCGTTGGCGGGGGCCGGTCGGCTGGGCATTGCACGCTGTGAGCCGGCGGTGGGCTACTGGGTGGTGGGGGTGGCTGTGGGGTCGGCCGAGGTCATGAGCCACGCTGTGGTTATGGCGCCTGCTGAGAGTACGAGTGATACCAGCGCTTCCCATCTGGTCACGATGTCAGAAGTACACGCCCCGCTCACCACATCGGGTCCCAGGATCTCGGACGAGCCGCTCACCGTGGAGCTCACCTCCCACAGCCAACCCGACTCGCCACCGAGCGCCGCGTCAACATACAAAACTGTGCCGTCGGCTAATACCTGTATGCAGCGGGGATCGAGGTGAATGAACAGGACGACGACCGACGCTGCCCACAGCAGCCACACCGCAAGGGTCGTCACCGCTTTGCTCAAAGCGCTGCCCTTCGGCCTCATGTTCGAGTAGGACCAGAACCAGATGATCCCTAGCAACATCATCGGGACACCGAGTACGGAGAGCGCCGGTAGAGAAGTGATTGCGGCGAGCCCTGCCGGAAGCAGCAATACCGGCCTGCCGGTCAATCCTGCCAGCGCTAGTGTCGCCGGGACCGCCACCACCGCGGCAAGAGCCAGCGCCCCTGCCAGCTCCAGTTTCAGGGGAAGGTCACTGCCTACCAGCCGCAGTACGAAGACCGCTGCTGCGAGTGCATAACCAGCCCCAACAGCCAACCACGAGACCGGAGCAACCCGCCGCTCAGGAGACGATCCGTTCACGTCAGCGTGCTGGCGGCTCCAAACGAGAGACAGGATCGAGAGAAGCAAAGCGACGAGAAGCACCAGTACACCAAGCGGCGCCTTGACGAAGAGGAGAATCAGGCCGACAAGCCAGGCGACTCCTCCGATCACCTTGACGATCTCATGCGTGGCCTTGCTTGGCATTCCCTGACGCTACGCGGTTGATTGATTCCGGTCCAGGTGGGCACCCTCAACCAGCGCACCAACGACCTGTCGACCTCACGCACCAAACCCTTCTACGGGACGGTGTGACCTAATACGAGCCTGCCCACCACCCGGTGTGGCCCATCCCAGTCCTGTCCACCAACCCACCCGCTCCTTGACATAAGAGATTCTGGAGTTCCCCCCGTGAGCCGGACACCTCGATAATGGGCGTTTCGCCCGGAGGGGAGTCCGATTGGGAGAGGAAGACGATGCACGGAGGCCGAGGAGGAAGTTCTCTGTCGAGTTCAAGCGGGATGCGGTGGAGATTGTCCGGTCTTCTGATAGGTCGATTGCTGAGGTGGCTCGGGAGTTGGGGGTCTATGACTCTTCGTTGGGTAATTGGGTCCGTCAGGATCAGATCGACCGCGGTGAACGCGAGGGTGTGTCCAGTGATGAGCAGCAGGAGCTTTCGGAGCTGCGGCGGGAGAATGCTCATCTGCGGATGGAGCGTGAACTCTTAAAGCGAGCTGTGGCCTTCTGGGTGAGGGAGTCGAACGAGTGATGCTCTACTGCTTTGTCGACCAGCAGAAGGCCAACGGGTTCCCGATAGAGCGCATCTGTGAGATCGCCGGGGTGTCCCGCTCGGCGTATTACGACTGGAAACGTCATCGTGACGGGATCTCCACCATTGGGGAACTCGAGGAGCGGCGGCTGGTCAAAGAGATCGAAGACATCTGGGACGAGTCCGACGGCACTTACGGGTCGCCTCGAGTGACCGTGGAGCTCGGTAAACGGGGGTGGGTGGTGAACCACAAACGGGTCGAGCGCCTGATG
>CAXMOO010000059.1:0-38085 GCA_964195005.1 uncultured Gammaproteobacteria bacterium | reverse complement strand
CTGGGCCTGGCGCCGGCGGCGCCGGCCATCCCCCACCTCGAACTCCGGCGGCAGCACTTCGATTTCTCGGCCCCTAATACGCGCCACTGTCAGGCAAGGCCGAGAAATCGAAAAGGTATATAGCGCGCGGAAAGTCCCGAGTGAGCCTCGGCCGTGACCTCAACCCTCTCGGGACTTCCGCTTACCGGGCCGCATCCTTTCGGACCGGTGCCGGCTTCCGCCCTAGGACTTGTGCCCGTAAGCCCGCGTCCCGAGCGAAGTTAAAGCGTTTTTGGCGCTCCAACTATCAGCGCTGACCCGATGACCTCTCAATCACCGAGCGCCAGGAGTTCCTCGCCCTTGCGGGTCCGGCCCTCATGGCCCGCGCCCTCCGCCTTGTGAGCGGCGAGCCCGTTGCGGCTGCCTATCGTCCAAAAAAGCCTTGTGAGCTTCCTCGGCCGCATTCGAATCTAGGCGGCCACTCCTGCGATCCGGTATCGCAGAGCCGGAGGTTTGACCCTCCAGCGGTTCTCTACAAACCTTTCGATCTGTGGAGCCAAAGCGACTTTCGCCGTTTCGGGGCGCTCGGTTCCCCGAGCGACAACTTGAAGCTACGCGAGAGTTACAGGCCGGTCAAACCAGAACGATGGTTTGTTTTCGCGCCATAAAAGTAAGTTTCGCGGCGCCGGTCGGGAATTACATTCGTGTCACTCTCCCCCCTTATAGTGCAGCTCATGAAACGGGTTTCGCCCAGCAGGCTCAGCGACTTCAAACAATGCCCTCAGCTCTTCAAGTTCCGCTCGATCGACCGATTGATGGAACCGGCCACCATCTACCAGGCACGAGGAACCACCGCCCACCTGGCGTTGCAGCGCCTTTTTGGAGGTGATGCGAGCGAGCGCACACCCGAGCGCCTCTTCGATCTCTTTCGGCAAGCATGGGCTGAGGTACGTAACGAGGAGTACACCCACTTGTTCGAGACGGTGGAGGAAGAGCGGGTTTGGGGAATCGAAAGCCTTGAGCTACTCGCCAACTACTTCACCGTCGAGGACCCCACCAAGATCGACCCCGTGGATTGCGAGCTCGACCTCATCGAAGAAGTCCAGGATGTGACGGTGCGGGGGATTCTCGATCGGATTGACGAAGACGCCGCCGGCGATTTGGTGGTCACCGACTACAAGACGGGTAAGGCTCCCCCAGAGCGCTATGCATTGCCG
Organism: uncultured Gammaproteobacteria bacterium; assembly: GCA_964195005.1. Taxonomy (GTDB): domain Bacteria; phylum Actinomycetota; class Acidimicrobiia; order Spongiisociales; family SHLN01; genus JAUXLW01. Next base: position 36,889 of record CAXMOO010000059.1, on the reverse strand, counting down.
GCTTTCTTTGCTTTGAAGATCTACGCCCTGCTCACCCGGCGTCACTTTGGCCGGGCTCCCGTTGAGCTTCGCTTGCTGTACCTGAACGGCCCAACCCTCTATTCCCTGGCGGTGACCGAACAGCAACTCGACGCCATGGAACGGCAGATTCAGGCGTTGTGGACCGCCATCAAGGCGGCAATCGAAAAGGAAGCCTTCCCGCCCCGGCCTTCGCGGCTGTGTGACTGGTGCTCATTTCAGGGCATTTGTCCGGCATTCGGTGGCACCGGCGAGCCGACGCCCGACATGGCCCGCCGCCCCGAAACCATTCCGGTTTGAGCCCCGAGTCCGGCCTAAGGCCTCCCGGCTATGGGTAAACGCCGCGGGCGAGCTTGGCCTCAGCCACCCGGCGGATCCCTTTGATCAGGGCCGCAGTCCGCATGTCATAACCCTCGTGAATGGAGATATGGAGAACCTCGTCGAAGGCCCGACCCATGATCTCTCGCAGCCTGGCAACGATCTCACCTTCCGACCAGAAATAGTTCTGGAGGTCCTGCACCCACTCGAAATAGGAAGCCGTGACACCACCCGCGTTGGCGAGGATGTCCGGGACGACGAAGACGCCCTTTTCGCCCAGGATGTCGTCGGCCCCCACCGTAGTGGGACCGTTGGCACCTTCGACAATCATCTTCGCTTTGATCCCTCCGGCATTCTCCTGAGTTATCACTCCTCCGACGGCGGCCGGGATCAGAATCTCACAGTCGAGATGGAAAAGCTCCTCGTTGCTGACATATTCGGCGTTGGGAAAACCCTCGAGGTTGCCGTTCTCGTCCACCCACTCCCGCGCCTTGGGGATGTCCAGGCCCTGCTCATTGTGAATCCCACCGGTGACGTCCGAAATCGCCACCACTTTGATCCCCATCTCGTGGGCGCCCAGGGCGGCGTATTGCCCGACGTTCCCGAACCCGTGCACCACCGCCCGGGCGGTTTCGAGGTCTACGCCGGCATGGGCGGCCGCTGCCGGAAGCAGGCTCACAAGTCCCCTCCCGGTGGCTTCACGCCTGGCGATAGAACCACCCAGTGCCGGAGGTTTACCGGTGACGACACCCGGGGTGGCATGACCAACATGTTGTGAATAGGTATCCATGATCCAGGCCATGACCTGCTCATTGGTGCCCATGTCGGGAGCGGGTATGTCGGTCTCGGGGCCGATGACGTTGATCAACTCGGCTGTATAGCGGCGAGTGAGTCGCTGGAGCTCGGGCCGGGTCAGGCCTATCGGCTCGATTCGCACGCCCCCCTTGGCGCCGCCGAAGGGGAGTTCCACCAGAGCGGTTTTCCAGGTCATCAACATGGCGAGTGCAGCCACTTCACCGAGGTTGACATCGGCGGCATAGCGAATCCCGCCCTTGGTCGGGCCCATCGTCAAGACATGCTGTACCCGGTAAGCAAAGACGGTGTGGACTTCGTAGTAACCCTCGCGGCGAAACGGAAAGCTGACGACGGTGGCTCTTTGCGGGACCCGCAGCCGGGCGTGAATATTCTCATCGAGGCCCATTACCCCGGCCACCCGATCCAACTGAGCGAGAGCGTCGCGGTAAAGAGGGGATTCCAGTTCCCAGAGGTTCTCTTCACCGAAGCTTGTGCTGATATAGCCTCCTCCTGGTCCAGCCAATCTAGCTTGCGGAGGTCGTGAGATTACGGAACCGACACTCTTCACTATTGGTCATGGGGCTCTTGATTTCGATGAGTTTCTCAGGATCGTCGCCTCCCACAGCATCCGCACTGTTATCGACGTGAGATCGAAGCCGTACTCGAGCCGGGTGCCCGAATATTCGAGACAAACCCTTGCCGAGGAATTGGCTACCGCCGGGGTCTCCTATCGATGGCTCGGGGACCACCTCGGCGGCCTGCCCATGCGTGAGGGAAAAGAGCCCCCCATCTCCTCCCCGGAACGGCTCGAAGCCGGTGTAACCGAAGCATCTGCACTGGCACTGGGCGCGACCACGGTGCTGCTATGTTCCGAGGCCGAACCGACCCGTTGCCACCGGCTGTCCGTCCTCGCCCCCCGCTTCGAGGCTGCCGGGTTCGCCGTCACCCACATTCGGGCCGATGGGAGCCTGCTGCCTCACCAGCCATCACTGGATCTCTGAGCGAAAATCTGTCGCCAGCGGCGGGTACCGTGTCGGGTATGGCTGAGCTCCGGGTAAACCCCGGCGATTGGGAGGCGGCGACTGCCGAAACCGACGGACCTCAACTTGTGGTGGGAGGTCCGGGAACCGGCAAGACCGAGTTTTTGGTTCGGCGAGCCCTCTATCTAGTTGCTGAGGGGATCGCCCTCCCCGACGAGATCCTGTTGTTGAGCTTCTCGCGACGGGGATCCGCCGACTTGCGAAGGCGACTCGAGGAGGGCGCCCAGAGTTCGACACCTGCGATGGACACTTCCACGTTCCACTCATATGCCTTCCGTCTGCTGGAAACTCACGGGGGAGACAGCCTCGGCTGGGAGCGAATGCCCACTTTGCTCACATCGCTCGAATACGTACTCCTTATCCGTTCGCTCCTCGCTGCCGAGAACCCGGCACAGTGGCCGGTCCTGTTCCGGGGCTTGCTACAAACCAGCACGCTGGCCGAGGAAATTTCCGACTTCCTACTCCGCTGCAATGAGCTTCTCATTGGGCCCGAGGAGATAGCCGACTTTGCCCGCGACGATTGGCGGGCCCTACCAGAATTCTTGCGCAGCTACCGACGCCGGCTGCAGGAACGCAACCGCATCGATTACGGCACGGTGCAGGCCGCGGCGGTACAGGCTTTGGGCCACGCCCCCACATTGGACAGAGTGACCGCAGGGGCTCGCTACGTGCTCGTCGACGAGTATCAGGACACGACAATCGCTCAAGCCCGCCTGCTGGAGCTCCTGGTAAGCGGCGGAGCCAACCTCACAGTGGCGGCAGATCCGTATCAGTCGATTTACAGCTTTCGCGGGACCGACCTGGCCAATGTGGAACAATTCCCCGAGAGGTTCTCGCAAAATGGCAGGCCGGCATCGCGCCTGGTCCTCACAACCTCGTTCCGGACCCCCGCAGCGATACTCGACGCCGCCGCCCGCCTCACCTCCGGCCTCGAATTACCCGGAGCCGCCGGCCCGGTAACCCCAGCGTCCGGAGTGGGCTCGGTAGAAGCCGTGCTGTTTCAGCAGTCAAGCGAAGAGGCGGAATGGGTTGCGGCCGAGATACAGGGCCTCCATCTCGCAGGGCTTCCCTTCCGAGACATGGCCGTATTCGTCCGCTCCAAGCGTCGGTTTCTTCCAACTCTCTCGCGGGCACTGGAGCGCCTTGGCATACCCCACGTGCAGCCGGATTCGCGACTCAGTGATCATCCCGCGGTACGCGCAGTCTTTGACTGCGTCACCGCCGCCACGTCCGGCGGCCGTGAGGCTGATCTGGCACTGCGCCGGCTCCTGTTGGGACCACTGTTTCGCCTACCGATCGGACAGGTGCGGGGGTTGGAGCGAAGCCGGGGTGCCCCGCCGCGGGCCTGGCCGGAGGTCATCGTTGCGGATGTCCCCGACGCGGCAGGCCTGGGTGAGCTCATCGCCGACTCCACCTGGGCCACAAGCGCCCCTGCCGCCGACGGTTTCTGGAAGTTGTGGGAAACACTCCCCCAGTTTGCCGACCTCGTCGTTGACCAGCGGCGCACCGAGGAACGGGCAGCCTGGAGCTCGCTCTCGCAGGTCTTGTCGAGGCTTTTCGAGCGAGATCGCGCCGCCAGCCTCGCCGACTTCGTGAGATGGTCCGACGAGGAAAGCTTCGAAGCTCAACCACTCCTCGATTTCCGGGATCAGGGCACCGACCGGCTAACCATCACGACTCTGCACCAGTCGAAGGGGCTGGAGTTCGAGGTTGTCTTCATTGCTGATGCAGTGGACGGAGTCTTCCCCGACCTGCGCCCCCGGGAGTCGCTGATCGGCACCCGGCATTTGTCTCCCCACCTTCCCTCCGACCCGGCCGCTTACCGCCGGTTTCGCCTGCAGGAGGAGACGCGGCTCGCATACACCGCCATGACGAGAGCTCACCGGCAGGTGATTTGGACGGCTACTGCCGGCGGGATCGACGAAGGTCTTGGCGCACCGAGCCCTTTCCTGCACCGGGTAGCCCCCGAGGGGCCCGTGCCGCCACCGGACCGCGGCGACCATCCGGTTACTCAGGCTCAAGCCGAAGCCTGGCTTCGCCGAATCGCCGCCGATCCCGAGGTAACAGCCCCGCATCGACTGGCGGCCCTGCACGCGCTGGCCACCGGACCACAGTACGGCCTCCGCGAACCAGCCCTGTTCGCAGGCATCCAACCGCCCGGGCCCGAGGGCGGGTTGAAACCCGCCGTGCTGCGCCTCTCGCCGAGTCAAGCGGATTCCTACGAGACCTGCCCGCGCCGGTATGCGATCGAACGGCGGCTGAGAGTGCGGGAAGGAACCAGCTCCCATCTGGAGTTCGGCTCGCTGATCCACGATGTGCTCGAGCAAACCGAACGGGACGCCCACGAGAACGGTCTCCCGCACGGGACGGAAGCTCGGGCCCAGGCTCACCTCGAGGCTCGATGGGATCCGACCCGATTCGGGCCGTCTCCCTGGTCCGAGCCATGGCGCCGACGCGCCGAGCGGGTACTCGAGTTCGTTTACAAACACTGGCCGGACCGCCCGGCTTCGATCATTGATCTCGAACGACCGCTGAGTCTCAATATCGACGAGGTCGCCTGGTTCGGGCGAGCGGATCGCATTGAGGCCGGTGATGGAGTGGTGCGAATTGTCGACTACAAGACGGGTGGGAGAAATGTCACTGACGCCGACGGCGCCGAATCCCTCCAGCTTGGCTTTTATATCCTCGCGGCCCGTCAGGACCCGGGGCTCACGGGTCACGGGCTGCCGGACGCCGGGGAACTGTGGATGGTGGCGATGACGGACCGCAAGTCGTTGCGGATGATCCCCTTCGATCCGAAAAACCTGGAAGGGGTGGAGCAGAGACTGCGGGCGGTCGCAGAAGGCATCAACAGTGACGATTGGCCTGCTCGCCCCAACGAACACTGCGGCCGCTGCCCGGTAAGGCTCGTCTGCCCCGCTTTCCCTGAAGGAAACATGGCATACCAGTCGTGATGACATTCGACCCTTCTCCCGAGCAGCAGCAGGTGATCGACCATCCGTTGGGACCCCTGCGGGTCAACGCCGGGGCCGGCACGGGCAAGACGACAACGATGGCGCTGCGACTCGTCAACCTCCTCGGCACGGGCCAGGTGGCAAGCGCGCTCGGTGTGACCTTTACCAACAAGGCCTCGGAAGAGCTTCGCCAGCGGATCGAGGAGCTGGCTGCTCTGGCCGGACAGTTGACGGATACCGGCGACGTCGAGGTGACGACCTATCACGGTTTCGCCGCCAATCTGCTTCTCGAATTCGGCGCCTACGTCGGCGTTGAGCGCACCGCCCGCCTGGTGACGCCGGGGTTCGTACGTCAGCTCTTGCGAGATGCGTTGGGCGGCGGGTCCTACGAGCATCTCGACCTCTCAGCCCCTGGACAGCGAGTAGAGGAGCTCGCTGCCCTGGCCGGGCAGTTGGCCGATAACCTTCGAGACCCTGAATCGGTGCCGGGCGGGGAAGGAGACGTCGGAGAGAGGCGAGCGGAGATGCTCGCGGCCCTCACCCGTTACCGCAAGCTCAAGCACCAGCTCGGCGTGATCGACTTCAGCGACCTCATTGCCCTCGCCCACCGGCTGGTTGTGGAGCAACCCGCCGTCGCCGCGGCAGTACGGGGGCGATTCGGTGTGGTCCTCCTCGACGAGTACCAGGACACCAACCCGGCCCAGCGCGAGCTTTTAAGCTCCCTCTTCGGCGACGGCTTTCCGGTCACGGCTGTGGGAGACGCCGACCAGACCATCTACGAGTGGCGTGGGGCCTCACTCGAGAACTTCGCGAGATTCCCCGAGCACTTCCCCGGGCCGGGCGGCACTCCAAGCCCCACTCTCCAGCTGTCACTCAACCGCCGATCGGGTCATCACATCGTCACGGTCGCCAACACCGTCGCGGAGCAGATCTCGCGGCGAGCAAACCGCGAGCCCTTACGGGCGCTCGACACCGCAGGCGAGGGAGAAGTGGCGACCGCCTGGTTTCGCACCGCCGGTGAGGAGGCCGACTGGCTGGCAGCCGAGATCATTTCGGCGCATGAGGCCGGTCTGGAGTGGCGCGATATCGCATTGATTTTCCGAAAGAACGCCCAGATCCCGCTGATCCGCCAGGTACTGGCTGAGGCGGGTGTGCCGATCCAGGTAGTGAGCCTCGGTGGCCTGCTTCACGTTCCCGAAGTCACCGACCTGTGGTCGTGGCTGCGGATTCTCGAAGATCCCAGCGATGGCCCGGCACTGTTGCGGATTTTGCTCGGGCCTCACTTCGGGCTCGGGTTCGGCGACCTGGTACCCCCGGCGGAGTGGGTGCGGGAGCAGGATGGCACGACCTCCGATGAAGGCGACGTCCCGGGATTTACGCTTCTCGAGGCGATCCTGGAGGTTACAGAGCTCCCCCGCCCCGAAGCCACCACGGCATTGGAACGGTTTCGCTCTCTCCACTCGACCCTTGTAGAAGAGGCGCAAGGCGTCTCACTGGTCGAGCTTTGCCGCCGCGTGCTCGATCGCTTGGGCGTGTGGATCGAGATCGATTCACTCGAGGAAAGCGCCAGCCGCAGTGCCCGCCTCAACCTTTATCGCTTCCTCGATCTGGCCGAAGCGTGGAGCCCGCTTGAAGGCCGCCCCTCCCTGACCGCCTTCCTCGAATACCTGGCGCTGCTAGTGGACGAGCGGGCGGCCGAGGAGCTCGACCTGGCTCCAGCCGCCAGCAGCGACGCCGTAACGCTCATCACAGCCCACCGCGCCAAGGGGCTCGAATGGGACTCTGTGTACCTCCCGGCGGTCGTCAACGACACGTTCCCAAGCCGTCCTCGGGCATTCGACGACCCGTTTGCCCGGCCTGCCAGCCTGCCGTTCACCGCCCGGCTAGATGCCCAACACCTTCCCACCCTCGATCCCGATGACGCGGACGCCCGCAAGGACGCTCTCAGGGACCTCCACACTGATCAGGAATGGCGCACGGCATACGTGGCAGTGACCAGGGCCAAGAAGCGCCTCGTTGTGTCGGGAGCTCATTGGTACGGCCAGAAGAGAGCCAAACGCCCCAGCGACCTGTTTTCGATAATCGATGATCTGGATATCAGCTCTCGCCTGGCCGATTGCGAAGATGCCGGCGCCAGGCCGGACTCCTCAGCTGCCCCGCCTCGCGTGGTAGCGCCCGACCCTCACTTCGGCCAGGGATGGCAGGCAGCTCTGCTGGATACGATGGCCGATCCCCAGTGGCCCCGGGAAGCTGCCGCAGACACGACGGCGTACGATGCCCAGGTGGAACAGCTATCACTGATCCTTAGCGGGCTCCCCGAGCCCGAGGATGCACAGCCGGACGGCCCAACCGTGATCTCCGTGTCCTCGTTGGTTACCTATGCGACCTGCCCTAAGCGCTTCTACTGGAGCGACGTGGATCGCCTGCCCAGGCGGCCGGCACCCTGGCTCCGGGCGGGCATCGACCTGCACCGCCGCATCGAGCTCCACAACCGTGGAGTCATACCCCTCGAAGTGGCCGATGAGGACACATATGATTTTGTGCCGGACGAGCAGGAGCCCTCCCCCGATTCATATGAGACCTTTCAGGCGTCACGGTTCGCTACCACCAAACCGACATGGGTGGAACGACCGTTTGTGATGCAGATGGGCGACAACCGGATAAGAGGCAGGATCGACGCCATCTACACGAAGGACCACTTCTGGGAGATCGTGGACTTCAAGAGTGGGCGTAACCGGACCGACCCGGCCCGTCAGGTGCAGTTGCAGGCGTACGGAGTGGCTGCCGATGAGGGAAGCCTTGGGTCCCGCCCCGACTCACTGGCAGTTACCTTCGCCTACTTCGGGAACGGACTGGAAGAGGAGTCGACGACCGTGGATACGGGTTGGCTGGACACGGCGCGGTCACGGCTCACGACGATTCTCGAAGACATCAACACTGAACGCTTCGAGCCCGAGCCGTCGGAAGCCTGTCGTCATTGTGACTTCGTCAAATTCTGCGAGCCGGGCCGGCAATGGCTCGCCGATAACCAGGCGCTCGAGTGACCGCCGCCGCACTCCTCATCGGGTTCGGCCTCGGGGCCATCCCCTCGGCTCATCTGCTGGCGCTGGCGGTCGGCCACAACCTGCGGACAGAGGGAACGGGCAACCCCGGCACTGCCAACGCCCTTGTCGTTGGGGGCAAGAAACTGGCCGGAGCCGTCTTGCTGGTGGACATCCTCAAAGGGTTCCTCGCCGTGCAGCTGGGCCTAGCACTGGTCGGCAGCGGAGGCGCGGTGGCGGGCGGGCTGGCGGCCATCAGCGGGCAGATACTCAACCCCTGGTTTCGGTTTCGAGGCGGCAAGGGACTCGGGGTTGCGGGAGGAGTGACGATGGCGGCTTGGCCCCTCGGCCTGGTGGTCGCGGTCCCGTTCATGGCAGGCACGGCCCGGCTGATGGGATCAGCTGCCAAGGGGGCCTTGTTGGGCCTGGCGTTCTACACCGCCGCCACCATCGCCTGGGTGGCACTCGACTTGCCGGTTGGCTGGGGCATCGACACCGGAGTCGCCCTGGTAGCACTCGGGTTGGGTGTGCTCCTGATAACGGCCCCCAAGTTCGTCGCCGACCTGAGACGAGCCACCTAGACGCAGTTCCCAGGAGCCTGCTACGCCACCTTGCCGTTGGCAACGTCGATCACCAGCGTTACCGGCCCGTCGTTGACCAGCGCCACCTCCATGTGAGCTCCAAAGACACCGGTGGACACGGGGACGCCCACTTCGGAGATGCGGTCTGCCAGGCGCTCAATCAGAGGTTCGGCCAAATCCGGCTCGGCGGCCGAAGTGAATGAGGGTCGCCGACCCTTGCGAATATCGGCCTGGAGCGTGAATTGGCTCACGACAAGAATGGACGCACCCGACTCCAGAACTGAGCGATTCATCTTGCCCTCCGTGTCGGCCATCAGGCGAATGTTCACGAGCTTGTCGGCTAATGCGTCGACGTCGGCCGATTCGTCGCCCGGGGCGACGCCGACCAGCACCAGAAGCCCGGAGCCGATCTCGCCGCGAACGACTCCGTCCTCCATGACCGAGGCCTGAGACACCCTCTGCACAACGGCCCTCACGCGTCGACCGCGGCTCCGCTGCGCTGGCCAAGCCGGGTCAGAAGCAAGACGATCCCCACCCCGACAACAGCCAGCAGAAATGGCGCCGCGAACTCATCGGCGATGGGGCCCGACAGCTCGGGGCCGTCGATCCCGTTCGGCCACGGCCACAACACCCGCAACGAGCCCAGCAACAACCCGGTGATGGCGGCCATCACGACGTCGTGGTGAGTCTCGAGTGCCCAGTGCAGCGCCGACGAGAAAAGGGCCAGCCCGATCACCGCGCCGACAACAAAAACGATCAACACGTCGATCTCCCGATCGTTAACGGCTGCCAGCACCGCTTCGTACATGCCGAGCACCAGCAACAGAAATGAGCCCGAAACGCCAGGAATGATCATGGCAGAGATGGCGAACGCGCCTGCGAAAAAGAAGATCCAGGTCGCGGGCGAGTCGGCTTCTCCTGAGCGATAGCCCAGCACGGCGAAAGCGATCAGGGCCACGCCGATGAAGATGGTGATCCGGGCCCAATCCCATCGGGAGACCATGCCCCTGGCGACAAACACCGACGCCGCTACAAGCCCGAAAAAGAGGGCAGCCATCTCCACAGGGTGATTTTCAAGCAACGTTTCGACCAGACGGGCCAGCGAGACGAGGGCCACGGCGATCCCGGCGAGAAGTGGCAGAAGGAAATTCCACTCGATCTGCCTCACGTGCTGTCCGCCGGCTGAAAACTGCAGCCGGGCAAAAGATCCCAGAGCCCTGGATCCCTGGCGAATGTTCGCCACCAGCCGCGGGTAGATCCCGACGACGAGGGCAACCGTACCGCCGGATACTCCGGGGACAACATCGGCGGATCCCATGAGGAAACCGCGAAGGAACTGCAGCGGCATCATGGCGGATCAGCGTACTGGAAGGTGGGCGATCAGTTGCGGCGTCCGGACCGGCCTCGCCACGTGAGTATGGCCTCGGCTACCCATTCGGCCGGAATCCGATATGTCCCTTCCGTAATCTCGCGGGCCAGCTCCTGGAGCCGTTCGGCGCGGCTCGGGAGCGAAACAGCCTCGTGGTCTTGCCGGAAGTCCATACCCAAACTATCGACCACTATCCGTGGTCGTTTGAGGGACCATCCTTCAATAGTCACGAATGACTAGACATCAGAATGTCATTTCGCTGCTTGGCGAAAAGCCCTGTCTGATCGACCACTCATCGTGCTATATACAGGAACCGTTCCCCCTTGCGTCACCTCCCCCCGGGAAAGGAGAACCTCTATGCCGACCCTGGGGAGGACCGCCTGAGCAAAGCGAAGGTGAGGAGGGGGAGGATTAAAGCCTCTTGAATCCGGTTCCCACCTCCCCCCAGGGAAGGCGGGCTCACAGATTGAAGCGGAAGTAGATCACGTCGCCTTCGGCGACGAGATAGTCCTTTCCCTCCAGGCGCCAGAGACCGGCATCTTTTGCCCCCTTCTCCCCACCGTGCTCAACAAAGTCCTCATAGGAGATCACCTCGGCCCGAATGAAACCCCGCTCAAAATCGGTGTGGATCGAGCCGGCTGCCTCGCGTGCAGTGGCGCCATGTCGGAATGGCCACGCCCGTACCTCTTTGGGCCCCAAAGTAAAGAAGGTGTTCAATCCCAGGAGGATGTACGCCGCCCGGATAACGCGATTCAGGCCCGGCTCGGTCTCGCCGAGCTCGGCCAGGAACTCGTGTTTGTCGGCATCGTCGAGCGCCACGATCTCGTCCTCCACGGCTGCACTTATCACCACCAGCGGAGCTCTCTCGGCTCCAGCCTGATTCGCCATCGCCGGTACGAATCTCTGATCCCTGTCCTCAGCAACGTTGGCCACGTACATGATGGGCTTCAAGGTCAACAGAAATAGGTCTCTGGCGACGAGGGCTTCGTCCGGGGACAGGTCCAGCGTACGGACCGGATTACCTGCATCGATGTGGGCGTGCAGCTTCGTCAGAGTGTCTAGCCGCTGCTGGGCGCCCTTGTCCCCCGATTTGGCCTTCTGACCCGCCCGCTCAATTGCTCGTTCAACGGACCCGAGGTCGGCAAGGGCCAGCTCGGTATTTATTGTCTCGATGTCTCGTAGCGGATCGACGTCCACCTCAACGTGTGCGACATCGTCGTCGGCGAAACAACGGACAACGTGGGCAATAGCATCCGTCTCGCGAATGTGCGATAGGAACTTGTTGCCGAGGCCCTCTCCTTCGGACGCTCCCGCCACCAGCCCGGCGATATCGACAAATTCGACAGCGGTGGGCACGACATCCTCGGGACCCACGATCTCGGCCAGAACGGGGAGCCGGCGGTCGGGAACGAAGGCCACTCCGATATTGGGCTCGACGGTCGTGAACGGATAGTTCTCCGCGGCTATCCCGGCTCCGGTCAGAGCGTTGAAGAGTGTGGACTTGCCAACGTTGGGCAATCCGACGATGCCGACTTTGATTCCCATGAGCCGCCGGAGTGTAGACCCGGCGTCGGCCGGCGACCCCGTTAATTGTGCGACGGGCCGCTAAGCGCCTTCGACGACATACACAGGCGGGATCACGCTCCGATCTGCCAGATATGCCACCAACGGTTCCACCAAACTCTTAGGCAGAAACTCCACGCTGGGAAGGCGGTCGCCCGGGACCCACTCGACGGCCACCTGTTGAGGCCCACCGCCGGGCGCGACCGTTACCGCCGCTCCGCTCAAGGTGCATCTGTAGAAGAGCTCGACCACATACGACCCCGGTGGGTTAAGCAAGAGCCCATGATTGGATGTCGTGTGATCCCGGATCCACAGGAGCTCATGAGCGGCTACCTCGTACCCGGTCTGTTCTTGAACATAGCGACTGAGGGCGGTCGAGGACGACTCGCCGGCTCGTGGCTCTCCTCCCGGAAGCAAGTACACCTCGTAATCGAAACGACTCAGAGTCAGCAACACTCGCTCCTCATCCACTATCACACCCCTGAGGAGAGGCCGGATCACGACCGGACGACCCTGGTATCCCCCGTGGTTGGGTCCTTATCAAGCTCGATTAGGTCTTCCACCCTTTCGCGCAGTTGGGGAACGTGACTCACGACTACTACCAGCCGGTCGCCACCGACCAGTGCCTCGATGCCCTCCATGGCCAACTCGAGATGCTCGGGATCGAGGGAGCCGAAGCCCTCATCGAGGAAGAAAGCGTCAAGTCGGCCTCCGGTACGAGTCACCATCTCGGCAAGCGCCAGGGCCAATCCGAGCGAGGCAATGAAGGATTCTCCACCCGATAGAGTGTCGGCCTTCCGCTCAACCCCGGCGGCGCTGAGATCCATGACGTTGAAGGCGCCGTCTTCCGTGAACCGATAGCGGCCCCTGGTCATGCGAGCGAAGTGCTCGCTCCCCAATGCGGCCAACGATCGTCGCTCCTCATCGAGGACAGACTTGAGAAAGCGGCTGGGCAGCAGATCGTCTGCAAGTGTCGTGTAGAGGTTGAGCGCCTGTACCGTTTCGGCCGAGCCCTTCTCCGCCTCGGCGAGCCGCTCCGCTCGACCCTCCAGGGTCTCGACCCTCTCCTGGAGACGCGCCTGATTGGCACCGGCATTCTTGATCGCGTCGGCCAACGTTATTCCAGGCGTCAGGCCGAGCTGCTGGAGGATCCCGGCAACTGCTGTTTCAGCCTCTTCTCTTCGCTTGATAAAAGCCCTGTGCTCATCCTGGGCCGCCGCCGAACGCTCTTCCCACAGCTTGCGGAGCTGATCGAGCGAGTCGGACAACTCGGCAGCGTCGGCCGCGGGTCGGATCTCGCCGCCGAGCTGCCCGGCCAGAGTGGCAACCGTGGTGGCAAGCTGGACTAACTCTGAGCCCATCCCGGCACGTGCCGCCTGCTCTGTTGCCAGGTGATCCCTCGTCGCGTTCTCGGCGGCGACTTTTAGCTCTACGAGGGCATCGGCCTCGTCCAACTGGGAGCGCCATCGTCCCAGGACCTGAGACGGCTTCTCCTTCCCGACAGCCTTTTCGAGCTGATCGGAAATGCCTTGACGTTCGGCGGCCAGCGACTCCTCGGCCGAAAGCGCTTCCTTATCGTGCTGTTCAGCCGCCAGGTGGGCTTTGTGGGTCGATTCCACCCTGGCCAGCGCAGTGGCGTGAGCCGTGGCGGCATCGGTGTTGACGGCTTGCGCTTTGCCGAGCGTCCTCCGTGCCCGGTCCAGGGCACGGTCGACCTGGTCGGCTTTCGGTGCTTTCTTGGCTCCCGGCGGCACCACAACCGTCTGCTCGCAGACGGGACAGGGCTCTCCGACCACTAGGCCCTCGCGAAGAGCCAGCGCGCCGGCTTCATGAGTTGCCCTGTGCCATGCCTCCTCTGCGGTGGCGGTGGCTTCAGCTGCCGACTCCACTGCGACGGCCGCGACCGTCTGCGCCTCCAAGCTGGATGCGAGATCCTTTTCCGCTTTGGCCGCATCCTTCTGCGCTCGCTCCAGGCCGGCTCGAGCTGTTTTCGAGCCGGCGGCTGCGTCTTTGGCTCGCTTCTCGAGAGCGGCCAGTTGTTCCAGCCGGCCACCAACTCGCTCCAGAGCCGCCGGCCCACCCGTCTTCTTGACCGTTTGCGCCTGATGCCGACGGGCGACCTCCAGGCCTTTGGTGGCGTCGGCCAATGCCGCCTCGGCCTCGGCCTGGCCTTTGCTCCCGGCTGCAGCCCGATCGAGTAGCACGCCTGTCTTGTCCCTGGCCGGGAGCTGCGCCGCCAGGCCGGAGAGCTCAGCGAGACGCGACTGAGCCCGCTCGCCATCACCGAGCGCCTCGGCAGCCGCCACCTCGAGCCGGCGTGCGTTTTCGCGATGTGACTCGATCTCAGCAAGCGTCGTAGTGGCCTTTTTGAGAGCCGCCCGAGCCTCTTTCAGAGGAGACCGATCTGCCTCGACCTCACCGCGCAACCGCTCGAGATCCGCCAGTTCGGCACGAAGGCCATCGCGACGAGTTTTGGCAACCTCCTCCATGCGATCGAGCCGGTCGAGCGCAAATACTCCTTTGAGAACCACATCGCGCTGACTGGCCGTTGCCTCCAGGAAGTCGGCAAAGCGGTTCTGCGCAAGAAAAACCGACCGACTGAAACCTTCGAAATCGAGGCCGAGCAACTCGGATACCCTGGCGGTCACCAGCTTCTCTCCGGTAAATTCCTCAAGTCGCTCGGCCCCCGGCTCATCACCGGCGTACCGGTACAGGTTGTGGGCGCTCTGTCCCTTGCGCCGCAGGGCTCGCACGGCTCGCCAGGTCTCACCTTCTACCTGGAACCACAGCTCGACGTGGGCCGAGCCCTGGCGCTGATTGATGAGCCCTCTAGTCGACTTGCCGGCTCGGGGAGTCCGACCGTATAGGGCGAAGGCGATACCATCCAGCAAGGACGACTTGCCGGCGCCGATCGGGCCGACTATTCCTACCAACCGCCGATCCCGGAAATCGAAGGTTTGTTGGTCGGCGTACGACTGGAAGCCTTTCAGGGTCAGCTCAAGGGGTCGCATGTTCCACCTCGTCCGACACCTCGCGAAAGGTCGCCAGCAGCTCCTCGGAAGCAGGCTCACCCCGTTCGCGTTCACGAAACTCGGCATACACCTGGTCCCAGGGAAGCTGGCCACGCGACACCTCTTCCAATTCGGGCCGTTCGTAGACGGCCGTCACCTTGACGAGGTATGGAAAGCGCTCCACCGCCTGGGCGCCGAGCCCCGGCTCGGGTCCTTCCGTGTCCACGGCTAGATCCAGATAGAAATCGTCCAGGTCGGTGCGGTCCGCCAGCTCGTCCCAGGTGCCGGCGGCTCGCACCAACCGCCGGCCGGTACTCAGTGGCACGCTTGTGACCCTCGCTGGACGCCCCGGCTCGGCATCGACGATTACCACCCGCTTCTGCTCACCGGCCTCGCCGAAGTCGAGTTCGAGAAGGGAGCCGGCGTATTCGGCGGGTACGTTGGCCCCTGGCACGGGCTGGGGAGCGTGGATGTGACCCATGGCGACATAGCTCAGCGAGGCGGGGATCGCCCCCTCACCGGCGGCGTACGCCTCTCCCATGTGGAGCTCCCGTTCGCCGCGGGGTGCGCCATGGCCGCCCACCCTTGCTCCCGTAACCATGAAGTGAGCGACGAGCAGCGACACCGCGTCGGTCCCCGCCGTCTCGACCAGGTGATCCGAATAAACCTCCGTGAGGCGGCGGATCCGCTCTGCATACTGCCCATACCACCGATCGGTATCGGCCATGAAGTCGACCACATGGCCTTCCCGCAGGAACGGCAAGCCGGCCACGACTGCACGACCTGACGCGGTGTCGAGCTCGAAGACCCCGCCGTCGGCCGGGGGCTTGATCCAGCCAATCAGATAGATGCCCCACCCGGCGAGGAAAGGGGCCAAAGCTTCGAACAGGTCACCGGAGTCGTGGTTGCCTGCGACCACTACGACCGGACGCGAGCCCTCTCCGGTCAGACTGACCAGACCGTCGAGCGCCACCCGTAGGGCGTCGATGGGCGGGAACGGCCGATCGAACAGGTCGCCCGAGTGCACCACCAGGTCGACGCTTTCGGAGGTGGCAATCCCGGCGACCTCGGAGATGGTGGCGACCACTTCTTCAAGGCGGTCATAGCGTCCGAGCCTCTTTCCGACGTGCCAGTCAGACGTGTGGAGGATCCGCATCACAGCCCTTCGAAGGGGTCGCCCTCCTCGACGACTTCTTCGCGGCGTGTGGCCCAGGGCGGGAACGGGAAGTCAACCACCAGGGGAAGCGGAATCGCCGGCTGGCTCAAAATCATCGTCCCCGGCTTCAAGAGCCGGGCCCGAGCCCGGGTGGACGGGAGCATCCAGCCATATTCGGCCCGCTCGGCTTCAGCGGCATCAAGCCGTCCCGCCACCTTGAGAGCGGCGTTTTCCATGACCTCGGACGCCACGCGGGAGGCAGTCTGTTGAGCCCCCACCAGGAGCACGCCAAGAGAGCGGCCCCTTTGAGCAATATCGATCAGCATGTCCTTGATGGGGCTGGTGCCATCGCGGGGCGCATACTTGTTGAGCTCGTCGAGGACGATCACCGACAACGGGAAGCGCCGACCGCTGCGCTCCTTTTCAGCAAAGGTCTCAGCCAGAAGAGCACCCACAACAAATCTCTGGCCGAGATCGTGGAGGGATTGGATTCCCACCACAGTCACCTGAGCTGCCAAGCGGTCGATGCGTCGGCTCTCCCCCGACCTGATCAGATGTCCGAGACGGTTGGTGGCGGCGTGCAGCCGCCGCATGAATGCCGAAACCGTCCCCGGTTGCACTCGACCGGTCCAGCGTTGGTCTGGCTCGTCGTCGGCCGGGTCGACGAATTCCTCGATTGCCTCAGCCAGGCTCTTGAGGTCCCGGATCACCATCTCACCCCGGCCCGGGGTGACAACGTCACCCGGCTTGTGACCCTCGACCGGATCACGAAGAACCACTGCCCCGGGCTCGCCGGCCACGTCGACTGCATAACGCTTGAGCTGGGCCTCGACCCGTTCCTCAACGAAAGGTATCTGGTTGCGGGTGTCAGAGGCGTCGGTGAACAGGAAGCGCAGCAACCCCTCATCGACGAACTCGCGAGGCGTCCAGGCGAAGGCGGCGACTCCTTCTTGACGACCGCTGATGTCCGGGACCACCACATCACCCGATTTGGGGCGGGGCGGGGCCCAGAACCCCACCGACTCGAACGGGGTCGGCTTGACGCCCAGCCGATCCCAGCCCTTGGCAGCAGTCTCGTCGAAATCCTTGTTGTGCTTATCCAGCCAGAGGAGGTCCTCTCCCTTGACGTTGAAAACCAGCACTCGCATGTTGGCGGCGCCTTCGCCGACCACCTCCGGCTTCGCCGTGAGCATGCGCAGGAAGAACAACGCGAAGCTGGTCTTGGTGGCCACGCCACTGATCCCGGAAACCGACATGTGGCCGCCCTTGCGCCCGTCAAAGAAGTCGAGATCGACAAACACCGGCTCGCCGTCGCGACCCAGGCCAATGGCCAGCGCTCGTCCCATCTCGTCCCTGTACAGCGCCTTATCCCGTTCTGCTCCCGTCGCGCGCTCGACCACCTCTCCCGGGTCAGGCGACACCCAGAGCTCGGGGTCGATCCGGGTGATCGCCACCTGCGCTGAGCGCACCTTGGCTGCGGGGAGAATGCCTTCTGCGGCTATTCGGTGGGTGTCGGATTCGAAGGTGGCACCTTCGAAAATTGCCTCGACTTCTGTGACGATGCCGTAGGTCTTCACTTCGCCCTGCTGGGGCACTCCGGTGGTGACAACAACCAGGTCGTCGAGCTGCAGATACTCGTCGTCCTCGAGGACAACGCGGAATTCACGCGTCGAAGTGTGCTGGGTGCCGAGCACACGCCCGACCCCCTTTTTGCTCTTCACCAACATCCCTCCAGCGCGTAGGGCGAGCCCATTATGGCCCTCACACCGGCACGCCCATGGTCGCGGCCCGTAGAGCCCGGTAGATCAGGTCTCGATCGCCAAGCCGGGCCCGGAGCTGGCGTTCCAGCGCACCGATCGGAACCAGGTTCTGCGGAGCGCGAGGATCGATGTGCGGCTCAGAGCGGAAGCGGGGCAACAGTGCCGCTGTGCGGTTGGCCAGGACCACCGCTCGTTCGAGGCCAAGAGACTGCGGTGCCTCACACCGGACCACTCCCGACCAGCTGTGGCCGCCGGCCGGACGACTCAATCGCTGGTACCAGGAGTAACGCTTGTAACTCGGCATGCCAAAAAGCGGCGTCCGCTGGCCGGGCTCGAGCCGGGCCATGATCGGCATCACATCTTGCGGCAGATAGGAAACCCGATGACTCTTGATATACCCCACCACCGATTCCGCCGCCAGCTCGGAAATCGGGCCGTCGGCGACCACGAAGTAACCGGACCGCGCCAGTTCGAGGGCGATTTCAGCCTCCGTGCGGCGCATCTGCGTGTGAAAGTGGGAAATGAGCAGGCCCGGATCGGACTCAGCAACCGATTCGATCTCGTAGCTGAGGCCGTACCCCAGCTCGGGAAGCTCGGCGGTGGCTCCGCCGGTGAAGATGGCAAGCCGCTGCACCCGGACCGCCTCCACGTCGGTCGCCAGCGGCTCCCTGCGCCACACCGCGGCACCGGCGGCAAAGGAACCACAGATCCCGGGCGTGGGCCCGACCGCGGGATCATCGATGGTCAGCCGGGCGTCCACCCGCCTGATCCCATCGACAAATGCAATCGCCGGGAATCCGTCATCGACGCCGTCGACGGGATGCCACGGCGAAGCCTGCTCAACAGTGACATCGACCTCACCCTCGCTGGGCGCGAGCGACTCATCAGTATCAACCGAGGCACCGTACTCCGGCGACCATTCCTCGACATAGAGGCGAGCCATTGGAAGAGATGGTAACGGTGCGGTGTGACACGGTTGTTCGACTCTTCGCGCCGGTGCTCCCCGTTAGGCAGCCCCCCAATCATGCCCGTCGCTGTCGGTCGCACGATATGTGGCGAGCAAGGGGTCTCCCGTTATTGGCCCGCTGCCTCTCAGTGCATTTCAGGAGCCGATCCCGGCCGGTAATCGACCTCCCAGCCATCGCTGGCTGCCGCCCCCAGGATACGGTTCTGGTCGTCGGACACGACCACCAGAGTCTTGTTGTGGAAAGTGAGGCGGGTCGCCTCGACGATTTCGGCGCGAGCCTGAGCCATCGCCTCCTCAAACGTGTCGTAGTCGTCGTGAGTGGCAGATCTGCCTTCCGTCATCGTGGTCACGACGTGGCTGTCACTAGGCGAGGATGGGCTGGCGCTCACCGACGTTTCCTCCCGGGTAGAGAATCGTTGGTACAACCGATGCTACTGATCGGGTGTCCCACTCCCATCGGCGCGAGGCATCGCCTCCGGTGGCAGCGCGTGGCGATTGGGGGGCCAGCGCGATTCAGAGGGCCTGGGGCCTCTGCAACGCAACCCGCCGGCCCGGACGCGCTTCCAGGTTCGCGTCTTCCGCATCCGCGCTCCGAGGGCAGGGCTACCCTCGCCGTGTGACTTCGTCTGCGGCGCCGTCAAACAGGCAACTCCGGGTGGCACTGCTTGCCCCGATCTCATGGCGAGTGCCCCCGCGCCACTATGGACCGTGGGAGCAGTTCGTGTCCCTTCTGACCGAAGGGCTGGTGGCCCGGGGTGTCGACGTCACTCTGTTTGCCACCGCCGACTCGGTCACAGGAGCGCATCTAGTAGGGACGGCTCCCCGTGGATACTCCGAAGACCCGGGATTGGACCCGAAGGTCTGGGAGTGCCTGCATATCTCGGAGGTGTTCGAGCGAGCCGAAGCGTTCGATGTGATCCACAACAGCTTCGATTACCTACCGCTCACTTACAGCAGCCTGGTCGACACTCCGGTCGTCACCACAATTCACGGATTCTCGTCGGAGAGAATCTTGCCCGTATTCGAGAAGTACAACCAGCGCAGCTACTACGTGGCGATCAGCGAAGCAGACCGGCATGAGAACCTCGAATACATTGCCACCATCCACCATGGCATCGACATGCAGGAGTTTGTTTTGCGACAGGGGACGGGAGACTACCTGCTGTTCTTCGGGCGTATCCATCCCGAGAAGGGCACAGCGGAGGCCATCGAGGTAGCCCAACAGGCAGGAATGCCGTTGACGATTGCGGGCATCATCCAGGACGATGACTATTTCGCGCGGCTCGTAGAGCCCAAGCTGGACGGAGATCGGATCAAGTACGTCGGTCCGGTCGGCCCGGATCTCCGCGACGACTTGCTCGGTGGAGCCCGGGCGCTCCTGCATCTCATCAACTTCGACGAACCGTTCGGCTTTAGCGTGGTCGAGGCGATGGCCTGTGGAACGCCGGTCATCGCCCGCCGGCGAGGGTCGATGTCGGAAATTGTCCGCCAGGGTGAGAATGGCTACCTCGTGGGCTCCATCGGCGAAACGGTCGCGGCCGTCCACGCCGCCGAGACCATCGACCGGATGGCAGTGCGTAAGTCAGTCGAGAGTCGATTCGACTCGAACCGAATGGTGGAGGAGTACATCGCGGTTTATCACAGGGTTGTAGAGCTACATTCAATGAAGCGGACCCAACTAGACGATGCCAGCTGACACCAAACCACCCGATCAATCCAACAGCTTTCGACTCGGTGTCAACTATTGGCCGGCCCGCACCGCGATGGGCTGGTGGACAGACTTCGACGGCGCCGAAGTCGGCGCCGACTTCGCCCGGATTGCGGCAAGCGGATTCGACTCAGTCAGGTTGTCGCTGCTCTGGGAGGATTTCCAGCCTGCCCCCGAAACCGTGAATGCCGGGTTGCTCCAGCGCCTTGTCACCGTGGCGGATCTTGCGGACCAGGCCGGCCTGGTAATCATGCCGACCCTCTTTACGGGACACATGAGCGGCGTCAACTGGATCCCCCCGTGGGCGGTGGGCGGGCCGGAAGGCGGCGGCCGTTTCCGGGTGATGTCCGGCGGGCGCGTCGCCAACCCCGGATTGCGCAACTGGTACACAGACACTGCAATTACCGGGGCTCACGCTTTGTTGGCGAGAGAGGCAGCCACCGCGCTCTCCGGCCACGACGCCTTGTGGGCGTGGGATCTCGGCAACGAGAATTCCAACTGCGTGGTGCCGCCCAGTCGGTCGTCCGCCCGGGCATGGCTGAGTCGCATCACAGATGCGATCCATAATGCCGACCAGGCGGTTCTCATCACGGTTGGCCTGCACATGGAGGATCTGGAAGAGGACCGCAAGCTCGGACCGGCGGAAGCCTCCGAGTTCTGCGACTTCCTCTGCATGCACGGCTATCCGATCTACGCCGGCTGGGCCAAGGGCCCGACGGATGAGCATCTGCTGCCGTTCTTGGCCCACGTCACCCGCTGGTTGGGAGACGGTCGTGAGCTCCTATTTTCAGAATTCGGCCTGCCCACCTACCGGCCCTCTGATCCGGGCGCCATGAGCGCCTTGCGACAGAGCAGCTCCCCACTTGTCGAGGAGGAGGCTGCCGCCGCATACACGCATCGGGCATTGGTTGAACTGCAACGCGCCGGGTGCGCGGGGGCCATGCTGTGGTGCTACTCGGACTACCGGCCCGCCATCTGGAGCGATCCGCCGCTCGACGAAGCGGTCCACGAACGTTTCTTTGGGCTGTGGCGCGCCGACGGAAGCCCCAAACCTTCCGTTTCGTCCGTAGCGGCGTTCGCCGATGCCGACCGGGGGGAGGTTCCCGGCAGCTACGAGTGGATTGACATCGAACCCGATGACTACTGGCAGGACCCGGCTAGGAATCTTTCACGCCTCTACGGTCGCTACCGGGAGAGCGAAGGAATCACTTCTCCGTGAGGCGGGTCAGAAGGTCGTCGAGGGAGGCGGTGGCGATGCCCGCTCCGGCGTCCGAGAAGCCGTAGGGGAGGATGAGAAGATCGCCATGAAGCATGCTGCCGCATGAATAGAGGACGTTGGGTACGTACCCTTCGCGCTCGTCCTCATTGGGTGCCAGAAGCGGGTCCTTGAGATGACCAAGGACCCGACATGGATCCTGCAGGTCAAGAAGGATGGCTCCCAGGGTGTACCGCCGCAGCGGCCCAACCCCGTGCGTGATCACCAGCCAACCGGCCTCGGTTTCAAGCGGGGACCCGCAATTGCCGATCTGCATGAGTTCCCACGGCCGGTCGGGGATCTGGATCTTCTCGGTGTCGTTCCAGAACCGCACGTTGTCTGAGAGCATGAGGTAGTTGTTCTCGTTGTCCTGGCGGGACAGCGCAGCGTATCGGCCGTCGATCTTGCGCGGAAAGAAGGCAATGCCCTTGTTCTGGGCGGAGTTCCCATTGAGGGTGGCGATTCGGAAGGAGACGAAGTCCCTGGTTTCTATGAGCTGGGGAAGGATCTGGGTCCCGTCGTACGCGGTGTAGGTGGCGTAATACATCACGGTCCCGTCGTCATCGGTGAAACGCACGAAGCGGGCGTCCTCCATCCCGTGGCTCTCGGTGGGTCCTGCCGGGAAGATCACTCTTTCCGAAATCTCCGACCCCGCCGGAAAGGTGCTCTCGTAGTTAGACGACGCCAGCCAGTGGATGATCTTGGTTGTCTGGAAGGCGATAGCACGATCCACGCCCCGGCGGTCGAGCTCCAAAATTGCCGTCTCGAGCTGCTCGAAAGTGAATTGAGAGGGCAGCGGATCAAGGCACATGCGGGCGATGTCGTTGAACGCGTCCAGCTCCTCTAGCTTGGCGAAGAAGACATGTTTGTCGTAGGTAGGGGACCTGCGGTCGCCGGTCGTCGCATATCGGCTCGGTTTCTCCATAGTTATCTTTCCGCTCACGTCAACCACGCCAGAACGAAACTCGATGGACGAGATGTGCCCCTCGCCAACCGCCCGGAGACTCATGATGAACCGCTGTTCCCCTGAACTCAGGCCAGACTGATCGGGAGCCGGGACAATCGATGGATTGGTGAGGGCAGCCGCCTCGATCGAGTACTCGCGAGTGAAGTAGCCGCCGATGAGTAGCCGTCGTTCCGGAGAGAGGTCGTCGGGGTTGTCTATGTGGTCGGCCACCACCGCGAAGTTGCCCTCCAGAATGCTGTCGAGGCCCATGTGCCTATCTGCGAAACGCTCCCGCACACCGGCCAGCGTCGACGCCACTTCACTTTCTGGCATGGCCAGGATCCGCTTGATGACAAGCTCAACCCGCGACTGTCCATCCGGGAAAACCTGCTCTCCCGGCAGGTACGGCTTGGCTATGACCCGGTGCGTGTCCGGTACGAAGCGAACTCGTCGGCGGGTGATGGAGATGGGCTTCATGCGGTACGTCAATCGTTAGACGGTTCCGTCCGGGTATCGGCCTGAGAACGCGAAATGTGAGCCTAGAGCGCCGCGGGGGCCTTGGCCAGCGTATCCGGCTGGTTCAGTCGCTGTGATCGGAAAGGGCTTGTGCTTGCTGGAGCGCGGCGAGGGCGGCCAGTGTCGACTCCGCTCCCTGGTTCAGGTTGGTTCCCCGGGGAGTGAGGCCGTCCCGGCCTCCCCCCGTCGTCGTGTCGTAAAGCAAGGCCTCTCCGTCGTTGTCACCCACGAACCAGCGCGCGGCGCGCTCGACCAGGTCCCTCCACCGCTTGTCGCCGGTGAGCGAGAAGGCCCGGCTGCAGGCATCAGCCATTGCCGCTGCCTCGATGGGCTGCTGGTCGAAACCGGGTCGACGCTCACCTGGTGCCCATCCCCCCACGGGCGCGAAGCTGAAGTAGCCGCGGCGCGTTTCGATTCCCACCAGCCACTCGAGAAGACGGAGCCCGCTGTCCAGGAGGAAGTCGTCGCCGGTGCACACGCCGGCGGCCATAAGCGCCTCGGGGATACGTGCGTTGTCATAGGCGAGGCGGTCTTCGGGCCACGGCCACCGAGCATCATGAGGGACCACGGGTATGCGGCCCGCGCATCGTTCGAGGATTTTCCACGCAGGCTCGTGTTCCGGCGCCGCCCGGAGCATTTCGGCAGCGCCAAGCACCGCATAGGCATTTGACCGCGGATACTGCGAGTCGAAGTCGCTGCTCCGGGTGAACAAGTCCAGCCCTGCCCGGCGCATCGATGGCGTCGGGCCACGGTTGGCAACAGAGCCGAGTGCCCACAAAGCCCGCCCTTGCGAGTCATCGGAACCCACCTCGTCTGCCCAGGCTCCATCCGAGCGGCGTCGGTTGTGAAATCCGCCACCGGGCAGCTGTGCTTGCTCGAGGAACGTCAGGTAGGTCTCAGCCAGTTGTACCAGGTCGGCGGAGCCCTCCGGCTGACGACAGATGACGATGAGCGCCCGAGCGTTGTCGTCGGTGCAGTAACCGTGCTCGGGACGGGGAGTGGTGAAATGCGCGTGCTCCCAGACGCCCAGATGGGTAGTGAGCCGTCTGAGATGATCGAACCGGGGCCTCGGCAACTTGCCGGTGCGGTTCTGGCCCGCCGACCCGACCTGCTCAACCGGGCCATCGCCGACCGCGGGCTCCGACTCAGCCTGCGGCAGCAAGGTAGTCCTTCTGTTGCGCCACGGTCTCGGCGTGCAGGCGGGTCGCCCGGTGACGCGCCAGCAGCTTCGCTGCCATATTGTCATACCTCTCCGCGATTGCGGGCCAATACAAAGTCGCAGCGATCCTCCGCGCCTCTGTCGCCATCTCGGCCGCCCGCCCCGGCTGAGCCAGCACCTCACGGAGGGCTGCCGCCAAGGCTGGGGGATCATCGTGTGGAACCACGATGCCGGCGCCGGTACTCAGTAGCTCGGTAGCGTGAGGGAAAGTGGTGGCGATTACCGGCTTGCCGGCGGCGATTGCCTCCACCAGCACCCCGGACGTGACCTGCTCGGTGGATTCGTACGGCAGCACGACCACATCGGCTCGCCGAACCGCCCGAGCAAGGCTTTCGAGGTCGAGGTACCGCCCGTCGAACTCGACAATGTCGCCCAAATCGAGGTCATTGACCCGGCTGATCAGCCCGTTGAGATAGGCGTCGCCTTGTGAAGCCTGGACCTTGGGATGGGTCTTGCCCAAAATGACATAGCGAGGTAGCGGATGGATGTCCTTGAGGCTGGCGAACCCGTCGATGGCCATCTCCAACCCTTTGCCAGGCCCAATGAGGCCCCACGTGAGCACGACGGGCCGGGTTCCGTTAGCCAGAGAAGGGCCCCCCAACCTCGTTCCCGCCCCGTGTGGAATGACACGGACCGAAGCAGGGTCGACGTCGTAGCCATTTACGAGACGCCGACGAGCAGTATCGCTCATAACCACGGTTCGCTCAGTTAGAGCCGACAGGCTCTCCAGGATCGACCGCTGGCTCGAGCTGGGCCGGGTGAGCACCGTATGGAGCGAGACGATCGCCGGGATGTCAAGGCCCGAGAGGAAATCCAACACCTCCACCCCATCGGGCCCGCCGTAGATCCCGAACTCGTGTTGGACGATCACGACGTCGAACTGGTTGAGCGTTTCGATGGCCCTCTGGAGGGAGGAACGATCGCCGTTAGGATGTTCGTATACGATTTCCGGTCCGGCGTCGGCAGTTGGATCATCCATCAAGCGCACTACGCCCAGGCCGTCGTCAGAGCCGCGCTCGTCGGAAATGGCCTGGCGCAGGGCAGCCGTGAAGGTCGCGATCCCGCAGGACGTGGGCGGGTAGGTGCTGAGAAACCCGATCGAAACTACTCCGGCTTCACGACTCATTAGTTCTCCATGCTTTAACCAGGGGAAGGGACCAGCTGCGCGGACAACCCCCCGGGGAGTGACCCCCCTGCCGTCCACTGACCGAAATATACGCAAGAGCCCCGGACTACCGAGAATCGAGGTGATTGCCGTGGGCCCGGCATGTCGGTTGAGCCCACTCCAAAGTGCCCGGCTGGTCCCGGTGTGGGCGGAGAGACTCGATCCCCCATGGGAGGACCCCACCAGATTCCAAATCCCGGGGAGTCGTTTCCGCCTACGCCCTATCGTGCCTTGATGGTTCCTGCCCGGCAGTTGGGCAATCCGGCACCTGGACCTCAGCGATCTCGTTCTCGCCGTCTCCTATCAGCCGCATCACGTTCCTCACGTCGCGCCCGATCGGCCACCTCGCGCTCCACACGTCGCGCCCGATCGGCCGCTTCGCGCTCCTCACGTCGCGCCCGATCGGCCACCTCGCGCTGTTCGCGACGTTGTCGCTCAGCCCTATCGCGCTCGGCGTGATCGTTGGGCTCTCGCTCGCCCTCCGCCTTACGCTGGCCCTTAAGGCGGGAGCGGGCGGCCAGCCGCTCGTCCTCGGGGCGGGCGTGCGCGGCCTTGCGGTCTTCTTCGTGCCGGGCGCGTTGGGCCAGGCGTTCCTCGCGTTCCCGATCCTTGCTCGACTTTTCTTCGTCCATTGATCCCGTTCCGTCTCGGTAGGCCCCGGTTACCACCAAGCTAGCGAGAACCTGGAGTGGGTCTACACCTCTCTCGCGCAGCGTCCGCCGGGACCGAACGGGGCGACTATGAGGGTTTAGTCCCGATGTACAGGCCTCTTCCCGTCGGGCCCTCCCCGTCGCGTTCGACTTCGAGGCCGGCGCTCGTGAAAGCGTCGAGATACTCCTCGTGCGTGAACAGCCTGGTGACGTGCTCTTCGGTGTAGGCCTCCACGTCTCCGTCGGGCCTACCCACAACAAAGCCCCAATTCATGGTGACGATGTCCCCCGACCGTACCCAGCTCACCACCCGGGCAACAGTTACGTCGTCCCCCTCGGCGGTGTTAACCGTGAGGTTGCGATCCTCCTGCCAGGCATCCGGTGTCAGCCATGGCTCGACCACGACCACCGCTCCGAGGGCAGTATGTCGCGCCATTGCCGCCAGGCTCGACACCAGTTGCTCGGAGGATGTGAGATGCCCAATAGAGGAGAACAGACAAAACACAAAATCGAACTCCTGCCCGAGGTCAAAATCGGTCATGTCGGCTTCGACGAAGACGCTGTCGGGCAGCCGAACGCGGGCGACTGCCAGCATCTCCGGGGAAATGTCGAGACCGGTGATGTCGAACCACTCATCGAGCCAGGTGGCGTATGCCCCCGTCCCAGATGCCACCTCCAACACCTTCGCAGGATCCTCGGTCCGATCGCGAATCAGATCACGTAGTTTGCCGGCGTTGGCCTCGTAGTCGACCAGGGTGTTGTAGAAGACGTCGTAAACCTCGGCCGACCGCTGATAGGAACCGAACAGTCGTTACCTCCCCGCCGGGGCGTAGTCTGCCAGGAATGAAAGCGCTGCCAGATATCCCCCGCCAGGCCGGTCATGATCACCACCAGGCTTTCATCAAAACCGACGGCGACGACCCGGAATGGCCGCTGTGGTACGCCGAGTACCTCGAGGACAAGCTGCCGGACTACCTCGGACGGCAACCGACCCGGAGCGAAATCGTCTACCTGCTATTGGCGGCAGTAAAGGCTCATGAGGCCGAGGGCAGCAGCGAGGCCTGGCCGGAGTATTACGCCAGGTTCATTCTGGAGTCTTAGCTCAATTCTCCCGTCCAGGCCGGACCGCCCGTCGCACTTCAGCGAGCAGCGAATCGGCCTCGCTCAGCCGCTCGGCCACGCCATCCAGATCTTTCATAGAGGCGGCCCCGGCCAGCTCTCTGTCAAGGTCATTGAAAATCGCCGCGGCCCGGGCGTACCTGCCAGACACCTCTTTGGACTCGGCCAGCTGCACGGCGTCACTCAACTCCACCACCTGGCCTCCCGTGGCTTGAGCTCTCAGCGAGAGCTCCGCCCGGCGGCGTTCCCTTCGCCTGGCCTGCCGACTCGCCCGTGTGCGGACCTCCCACATTCGGCCGCCGATACCAACCAGCAACATGACCACGCCGCCAATGAACACGACCCAGCCGACAGAGATCCCTCCGCTGCTCTCGGCCACCAAATCCTTGACCAGAGCGTCCACACCGGCGGCGGTATCGAGGCTGCCCAGTTCATCGGCCGCAGATTCGAGAGCGTCTCCGAGCCGTCCTTGCCCGACTTCGTCGCTGGAGACAAAAAAGGCGTCGGGCGTGAAGACAAGCACCGTTGCTCCGAGTTCATCCTTGAGCGACTCGGCAGTTTGCTCGGCATTCCCTCCGGCCAGAATTACGACCCTTAAATCTATGCCCGAGGCGGCGGCCTCGTCGATTGACCGTTGCAAAGAGGCACGATCTACGTCCTCGGCACCGGATGCGACATATACCGGGTCGTTCCGCAGCGCATCGGCGATCTCCTGTTGCGCCCAGGCCGGACTGCTCAACACCAGCATGATCAGCACCGCTAGGCAGCCCGCAACAGCTCTTCTCACTCGTCTCCCTCAACGGTCTCCGTAGGATAGGTCCGGGTTGGCGAACAGATTCAGGAAGCGATATGTCGAGGGCCCGGATGGGATCCGGTGGGTGGTTGCGCGCCACTGGTTGGCTCGGCGCCCGGGGTATCTGGGGTACAGATTTCGACGCCCCAAGCCAATTCAGGAGTTCGAACCACCACTGAAGCCAGAAATCCACCGGCCGCGAGCCAACCCCATCCAACCCCCGCTTCCCAATCCCTACCGGGACAACCGCGAGTTAGCCCGACGGGATCGGGGAAGCGGCTGGATCTTCTGGGGAGGAAGATGGGGAGGTGGTGGGTCGTGGGGAAGCTCGGGCGGCGGTCGGTCCGGAGGTGGTCTTGGCGGTGGCGGGGGCAGCCGCTCATCGAGCGGGGGTGGGGGTCGCCGGTCGTCGAGCGGCGGCGGGGGCTCTCGCAAAGGCGGCGGTGGTGGTGGGGGCGCAGGCGCCGCGTCGGGTGCAGCCGGCCTCCTGGCCGTCCTGGCAAAAGCCCTCCTCTACATTCTCATCGCGGTGGCGATCGCGGCGGTTGCGGCTCTCACTGTTTTCGTGCTAGTCCCCGGGCTCATCTTTCTGGCCGAGTATGCGCTGTTCTGGCTACTGGTTGGAGGCTGGATCCTCTACAACACGCTCACCGGCAGGCCGTGGGTCATTGGCGTTACCCGCTACGAGTATGAGGAGCCGGAGTGGGCTTTTCGAGTCAAAGGCTGGAAGAATTCGCAGCTTGTTATCGACGACCTGGCCGACGACCTGCGCCGGGGTGAGACCCCGGTCCCCAATGAAGTCGCAGTGGAAGTCGAGCTAATCGAGGATTAGCGTCTTAGTCTGGGATTTCGCGGTCTGGGTCGGTTATCGTGATACCAGGGACACGGGAGTAGATGCGTGCTCAGCGATCAACAGTACGACGACCTCATTGAAACAAGAGCCCGTCGGCCTGAAGCGGTCGCCGAGGCTGCCCGCTCCCGTAAACCTCGAGATCAGATGGATACAGGCCGCGGGCTGCTCCTGATCGCTGCCGACCATGCCGCCCGGGGTGTGGTGGGCACCGAAGAGAATCCGACCGCACTCGCCTCACGCCGCGACCTGCTGGGACGTCTTGTCGTCGCCATGGACCACCAGGCCGTCGACGGAATAATTGCGACCGCAGATGTCATCGAAGAGCTTCTCCTCCTACGTGCCCTCGACGACAAGATCGTCATCGGCTCGATGAATCGCAGTGGCCTGGCCGGGTCCGCATGGGAGATGGACGACCGGTTCAACTGTTACGACCCCCCGGGTCTCCTCGACTCCAGATTGGACGGAGGCAAGATGCTTCTGCGAATCGACATGAAGGACCCGGCCAGTAACGCCACCATCGTCGCCTGCGGTGAGAACGTCACCAGGCTGGCACGATCCCAGCTCATATCACTAGTCGAGCCGCTGCCATCAGTTCGACTCGGAGGGAGGTCGCAACCTACCGCCGATCCGGAGGCGATGGCCCGGGCGGTATCTGTGGCCTCCGGCCTGGGGGCAACCTCCGCGTACACCTGGCTGCAGCTTCCCCCCATCGGCGACCTGGAGCGCTCTCTAGGCGCCAGCTCGCTACCTACGCTGATGCAGGGTGGTGATCCGAATCGCAACCCCGATCTCACTTTAAGACGATGGGAGGAGGGTTTGCGTCTGCCCCAGGTGCGAGGCCTGATCGCGGGCAGAAACATCCTCTATCCCACCGGTCGGCAGATGGGCGAGATCCTGACCATCGCCGGCGAGTTGGTGCACAGAGTTTGAAATAGTTCGGGTGAACGATCGCAACGAGCTTGCCGGCCGTGCGGGTCGGATTGGCAGGCTCTATGGGATCCTCACTCCGAAGCCCACCCTTACCCCCCGGTCCGCAGGGCAATGATGCGCTCGATTGAACCTTCGAGAGTGACGACCAGTGCCGCCCCTTCGGCGTCGACACCGAAGCTGACAACCGAGCCGACTCCCGCGAACAGCTCCCCGTCTGATTCCACTGCGCGATTAGCGTCCAGTCGGAGGGCTCGAACCCAACCGCCGCAGAAGTCCCCGTATAAATAGGAGCCGTCGAGCTCGGGGATCGCCGGGTCGTGCATGACCACGCCACCGCTGATGGAACAGCCGACCTCATGGGAGTACTCAACAACAGGCTCGAGGAGCCCAATTCGGAGACAATCACTGCCGCCGGAAAAACAGCTGGTGCCTTCGAGCACGGACCACCCGAAGTTGAGAGGATTACCGGGGCTCACTTCACTCAGGGAAACAACGGTCACCTCCTCCCAGCGTCGCTGTCCGACATCGGCGACGTACAACAGCCCACCGTCGAACGTGTAACGCCACGGGTTACGTAGCCCGTATGCCCACACGAGCGGGCTGGCGAATTCAGCTCCAAAGAATGGGTTGTCACCCGGGACCTGGAATGGCTCGCCGTCGGTCGGTCGCGGGTCGATTCGCACCATTGAGCCGAGCAACCGGGAAGGGTCCTGCCCGTTGCCGAAGTTATCGTTGGCCCCTCCGCCATCACCTAGACCGATGTAGAGCATCCCGTCTGGCCCAAACTCGAGATGACCGCCGTTGTGGTTGCTGGCCGGCTGGTCGACCCGGAGCACTATCCGTTCACTATCGGCGTCGAAACTACCGTCCGTGCGGCGAAATTCAGACACCACCGTGTCGCCGCCGCGATCCGTGTAGTTGACATAGAGCAGATTCGGATCATCAGGATGAAAAGCCAAACCGAGCAAGCCCTGCTCCCGGTTTCGGGCGCCGACCCGATCGGACAGGTCGAGGGCCACTCCCACACCCACGGCATGGATGACACCTCGCCGCTCCACTGCCAATAACACATCACTCGCAGGGTCCAGACGGACTGCCACCAGCTGATCGAAACCGAACGCCACGGTCTCCAGCTCGAGGGCAGACACCGGCGCAAGAACGGTTGAAGGTGGCGCCGTCGCCGGAGGGTCGGGCGCCGGCATGGTCGTAGTCGTCGTAGATGGAAGCACCACAGGTTTCGATGTAGGGGTCGCCTCAGGTCTACTGCAAGCAGCCGCCAGAACTGCCAGCCACACCAGCCGTCGCATAGAGGGAGGTTATCGGTTGAGGGGGGTGATGCGACCACCTAGCCTCCGGTGTCACCGTGCCGTTCAAGCCCGCCCATGAAGGCCTAGATGAGGCCGAATATCAGCGCCGAATCAGGGCCTGGACTCTCTACGACTGGGCCAATTCGGCGTTCACCACCACCATCCTCGCCGCCGTCTTACCCATCTACTACAGCCAGGTGGCCGGAGACACGCTGCCAAGCGCTTCGGTTGCCACTGCTTACTGGACTGCCGGGCTCAGCATCGCTCTGTTCATAGTGGCCATCATCTCCCCCATCCTGGGCACGATCTCCGATATTCGCCGCGGCAAGAAAAAGCTGCTCTCCGTGTCAATCGGCGTCGGGGTGGTCGCCACCGGGCTGCTGGTGCTGGTCGGTTCGGGAGATTGGTTGCTCGCATCGATCCTGTTCATCATCGGAAGGGTTGGATTCGGAGCGGCCAACGTCTTCTACGACGCCCTTCTTCCTCACGTCGCTCGCCAGGAGGATCAGGATGTCGTGTCGACCCGCGGCTATGCCTTCGGTTACCTCGGTGGGGGGATCCTCCTCGCCATCAATGCGGCGATGATCTTCATAATTGGTCCTGAGGGTGGAGCCAGGCTGTCTTTCCTGAGCGTTGCCCTGTGGTGGGCAGTCTTCTCTATCCCGCTGCTGCGCCGGGTGCCGGAGCCGCCGGCGGATTCGGTCGAGTTGACCGAGGGTCAGACCCTCATTTCCGTGTCCATCGACCGACTCAAGGACACGTTCGCCCATCTTCGCCGCTACCGGCAACTCCTCCGGTTCCTGGTGGCCTTCCTCATATATAGCGACGGCATCGGCACGATCATCGGGGTGGCCGCTATCTACGGGGCCGAGCTTGGCTTCGGCGCTAAAGAGCTGATCCTGGCGCTCCTGCTCGTCCAGTTTGCCGGAATCCCCTTCGCTTTGATTTTCGGCCGAATCCCCGACCCGACGGAGCCCCGACGGTCGGCCTTTTTGGCCTTCGTCCTGTTCAACCTGGTGGCACTGCCACTAGTGGGTGTTGTCGGCGCCAGGGTTCTCAATGACGAAACCGTGGGTCGTCCCGGTCCGGAATTCACAACCCAGGGCGGCTTCGTTGGGGAAGGGGAATACGGGATCGAACAGATTGAGCTGCTAAATCTCCGGCCCTCGGTCCAGGGGTCCGAGGATGACATCGGGGCTGGTGCCCGCCGGGACTACGTCGTCTATGAGGGTACGGGTGGGTGGCTCACCTTTGCGTTCAACGGCCGTGAGGTCGAGATCATCTACGGAACGGGCCCCGACGGGGGAACCCATTTGATACGCATTGACGGCGAGAGCCCGCTGGGGATCGAAGGCTTCACCATCGACGGCTTTAGCCCGGACCCGGAGGCTGATACCGGAGAAGACGGCCTCACCATCGACGGCTACAACCGGGCGGAGAGGCACGAAGAGCGAGCCCTCATCGATGTGGGCGAACCGGGAGAACATTTCGTCCAGATCTTCGGGCTCAGAAACTTCGACACCGACCGGGATGGCGAGACGATGCGAATAGGAGGATTCGAAGTCCTCGACCCCACCCGCACCTCGAACCTGGCTACGATCCTCGGCTTGCTGGGGCTCGTCCAGGTCATCGGACTGGCCTTTGCGTTCGGGCCGGGACGAAGGCTCCTCGCCGGCGCCGTCAAACGCTTCGACACCAAGCGCACGATCCTCCTATCTCTCCTCGCCTACGTGGTCATTGCGGTTTGGGGCTTCTTCCTCAACATCGTGGTCGAATTCTGGTTCCTGGCCTTCATGGTCGCCATAGTTCAGGGTGGGAGCCAGGCGCTTAGCCGGAGCATGTACGCCGCGATGTCTCCCACATCACAAAGCGGCGAGTTCTTCGGCGTCTTCTCGATCATGTCCAAGTTCTCCGCCCTGGTGGGCCCGCTGATTTTCTTTGCCGCCGTGCAAATCTTCGGATCAAGCCGACCGGCGGTCCTATTTATCGTCGTGTTCTTCATAGCAGGAGGGTTGCTCCTCAGAAGCGTCGACGTCGAAGAGGGGAAGCGGATCGCCGCCGCGATGGACGCCGGCACACTCGACGACTAGGCGAGCACTCACCTCCGCAGGAGCCGTGTGCCGAAGAGCAGAAGGCATCGCGAAAATAACTTGCCGACTGATGGGGGCCACGGAACGTGACCAACTAACCTGGCCGCCGGAGGCAAGTTGGGGCGGAAGACGGCAGGGCTCAGTCGAGCCGAATACCGTAGGCGAGTAAGGGCGTGGTCGTTATACGACTGGGCTAATTCGGCTTTCGCCGTCGTTGTTCTGGCGGCGATTCTCCCCACCTATTTTGTTGAAGTCGCCGGGACCAGCCTGGACAGCCCATCCACAGCTGCCACCTATTGGGCCATCATTGTCGCCATCAGCCTGCTAATCGTGGCCGTGCTGGCTCCGGTCCTGGGAACCATGAGCGACATCATGCGCGGCAAGAAGTACCTCCTTGCCGTATTCACGATCGTCGGGGCGACGGCAACAGGAATGCTCTTTCTGGTAAGCACCGGTGACTGGCTTCTGGCTGCGGCGCTATTCGTTGTCGGCCGGGTTGGTTTCGGCCTCGCCAACGTCTTCTACGACAGCTTGCTCCCTCATGCGGCGATCGAAGATGATCGGGACAGAGTGTCTGCACGGGGCTACGCCCTCGGCTATCTGGGCGGAGGGATTGTCCTCGTTGGGGCGGTGGCATTGATCGTCCTGCTGCCAAACGACGACAACCAGGGAGTCCGAGCATCCTTTGTTCTTGTTGCCGTCTGGTGGGCATTGTTCTCGCTTCCGATACTGCGTCGGCTCCCTGAGCCGCCTGCCGCCACGGCCAAGCTCGCTAAGGGCTCATCGGTGCTGAGAACCAGCTTCAAGCGGCTCGGCACCACCAGCCGCAATGTGCGGAGCTACAAGGAGTTGGTGAAGTTCCTGTTCGCTTTTCTCCTTTACGGCAATGGCATCGGCACGGTTATCGCTCTCGCCGTGGTCTACGGCGCCGAGCTCGGATTCGGAACCGTGGAACTGGTGGGCGCGCTGATCCTGGTGCAATTCGTGGGGGTGCCCTTCACTCTCATGTTCGGTTCGAGCACCAACAGGGCTTCTGTGTGGCGGGGCACCATCGTGACCCTCCTGGTAGTGAATGTGATCGCGGTGCCGGCCGTGGGTATCGCCGCTGCCTATACCCTCGATCGAGACACCGTGGGTAGGCTCGATCCGGCCTACCCGGCGGTCGACGAGTTTCTGGGCGAAGGTGAGTATGAGTCAACCGCAGAAGGAATAGTTTTCACCGGCCAGTGGCAAACTCTGACCCCCGACGAGCTGCCGTCTGGAGCCGGATCGGACTATGTCCTGGCCGGTGCTGCCGGTGCCAGGCTCGACATCCCGTTCAACGGACAGCGCATCAAGATCATCCACTCGGAGGGTGCCGCCCATGGCATCTGGGACGTGCTCATGGACGGCAGGCCATTCCTCAAAGACGGCGAGGCCGCCACGATCGACGCCTATCGGCCTACGGTTCGCTTCGGGGTGCCGGAGACGTTCAAAGCAGACACCGAAGGGCTCCACACCTTGTCGCTGGTAGCGACGACCCGGGCCCACCCGGACTCTCTAGGGAACGTCATATCGCTCGGCGAGTTCGAAGTTCTCGAGCCGCTGCGCACCTCGGACCTCGGGTTGATTCTGGCTCTGCTTGGTGGGGTCCTCGGCGTCTCCGGCTTCATCGCCCTGGCCTTTGGTCGAAAACTCAACTCGGTCGCTGCCGCGATGGATACCAAGCGCAGCATCCTGATGATGCTGGTCGTTTACACCGGGATAGTCATCTGGGGCTATTTCCTGGATACCGTCATCGAGTTCTGGTTCCTGGCCTGGGCGGTGGCAATCGTGCAAGGTGGGAGCCAAGCCCTCAGCCGCAGCTTGTACTCCAACCTGGCACCGGCCTCGCAGAGCGGTGAGTTCTTCGGCTTCTTCACCGCTGTCGCCCGCTTCGGCGCCGTCATCGGTCCCTTGTTATTTGGCGGCGCGGTAGCCCTTTTCGACAGTAGCCGCCCGGCCGTGGCCAGCCTGGCCGTGCTGTTCGTCGGCGGTGGCTTGTTGCTGAGCCGTGTGAACGTGGCAGCCGGCATGGCAGCAGCTCGGCATCAGGACATCACTGCCCTCAGCTATCCGCGCCATGTTGAGGGTGGGCTTGCCAACTATGGCCGGCCGGAGTCAACTCCAGAAGTTGAGGAGAGCCTCCGTAAACGCCGCGGGGCGCTCGATCGGCGGCAGGTGACCGGCGCCCGGGACGACCAGGAACTTTGAGCCAGAAATCGCCGCCGATAGCTCGTGCATATCCAGCGGTGGGATCAGTCCATCCTCCTCGCCGGCGATAGCCAGCGTCGGAACGGTTATGGACCCGAGAAGCTCAGTCCGGTCTGATCTTTCGGCCATGCCTCGCAGCGAAGCGACGATAGTCTCGACCGGGGTGGACTCAACCATCGTGCGGAGGCGGGCTTTGGCCACCAGTTCGGCGCCGGGACTGAGCAATGCGTCCACCAGCCGGGCCGCAAGCTCAGCCCTCCCCTCGCCGACCACTGCGACTGCCTGGGCCTCGCGGCCGGCACGGCCCTCCTCAGACTCAGCCGCCGCCCTCGTGTTTGCCAGCACGAGGGTCCGCACAACCTCCTGATGACGCTCCCATAGGGCCAGCGCGACATATCCGCCCATGGACAGCCCGACAACGTCGGCCGAAGACTCCCCCAGCTCACGGATCAGGCCGGCAACATCGTCGGCCAGCTGATGCATGGTCAACGGCTGGCCCGTGACGCGCTCCGACATCCCGTAGCCAGGAAGGTCCAGAGCGACGGTCGTCCTAACACCCGACAGCCCGGAAAGCTGATCGAGCCACATGGTGTGGTCCAGCGGGTATCCATGGATCAAGACGGCAATCGGGCCGTTCCCCTCGCGTGCGAAGTGCAGCTCCCGTCCATTGATGGTGACCATCGGCATGCGGCCAGGCTAGGAGCCCGCTGTGCTCTAAAGAATTCGGGCTATTGACCGACCTGACCACTATGCGTAAGGTCCGCCCCGTGTTTCGCGCTGTGCCGTTCTTGACGCTGCTGGTCTCGACGCTGCTGGTTTCCACCACCCTGGGCGTGGCGCCGGTGCTCGCCGACCACGACGGCTCGGATCCCGACCCCTCGACCTACCCGGCACCGGCTGTTAACGGTATCTATCCGATGGTCTTCCCGCTCGCCGGTGACAACCACTACACCGACACGTGGCATGCCCCTCGATCCGGGGGCCGGGTCCATGAGGGAACCGACATGATGGCCGACAAGATGGTTCCGGTGCTGGCAGTCGCCGACGGATACGTCGGATGGATCTCCAGCTCGTGCTGCGCACTGCAGGTCAACCACACCGACGGCTGGTCGAGCATGTATATCCACCTCAACAACGACACCCCGGGCACGGACGACGGCGCCGGATGGGGCATCGCCGACGGCATCGAGAACGGGACTTTCGTTCAGGCCGGTGAAATGATCGGCTGGGTGGGTAACTCGGGGAACGCCGAATGGGCAGACTCTCACCTTCACCGCGAACTGCACGCTCCCGGCATCGGGCCGGTGAACTCCTACCCCCACCTGAATGCAGCTCTCTCGCCGCCGCCGGTTGATCCTTGCTTTGGAGGAAGCGCATGCGACGGAGTGGCCCTTGTGACCAATTCCTCAGAGTTCCATCACATGGCCTCACTGGTCGGGCCTGCCAATCAGTTCTACTACGGGAACCCGGGTGACATCGCCGTCACCGGAGACTGGAACTGCAACGGTGAGCGCACTCCCGGCATGTACCGAC
>CAXMOO010000058.1:0-14190 GCA_964195005.1 uncultured Gammaproteobacteria bacterium | reverse complement strand
GCGCGATAAATCTTCACTGATCTCGTCCGAGAACTTCACCGTCGGTTTGCGAGTGTCCTCCCGGTATGCCTCGTTGCGAAAGGTAGTTACCTCCAACACCTTGCCGTCTCTGATGACGCCAACGGTGCCAAACTCCTCGCCGGCTGTGTAGAGATCGTTGGCCCACCCGGCGACGATGGCCTTGATCTGGTCGGGCCGAGCCCCGGTGGCGAAATCGAGATCCTGGTGGTCACGCCCGAGGATGAAATCGCGCAGGCTCCCGCCGACGAGAAACAGCTCGTGACCGGCCTCGTGGAAGAGGACGGCCATCTGCATGGCATGGGATCGAGGTTCGAGCAGTTGCTGAACCCTGTCGGGCAACATGCTGCGAGAATAGGCACCAGACCCGGGGAAGGTCGGTTCGCTTGTTGCTACGCGCTGGCGCGTCCTACCAGGCCTTCGCTCTGAATGCGGATCTTGAAGTCCGACGGCATGGTGGCATTGGCCAGTGCCTCGTCGTAGCTGATCTCACCAGACCGCAACAACTCGAGAAGGCATTGGTCGAAAGTCTGCATGCCGTAGAAATCGCCCTCCTCGATGACCTCTTTGATCTCCACCGTCTTGTCCTCGTCCACAATCCGCTCGTAGACGCGCGGGGTCATGGTCAGGACTTCGATGGCCGGGATCCGGCCATCGCCGTCCGCCTTGCGAATCAGCCGCTGGCTGAGGATGGCCTGGATGCTTCCCGCCAGGCCGAGGCGCACCGCCTTGTGCTGGAAGGGTGGGAAGAAGTCGAGAATGCGATTAATGGTCTCGCCGGCATCGATCGTGTGTAGCGACGAGATCACGAGGTGGCCGGTCTCAGCAGCCATCAAGGCGGCCTCGGCGGTTTCCCGGTCACGCATCTCGCCTATCAAGATGACGTCCGGGTCCTGACGAAGGACCCGGCGCAGCGCTTGAGCAAAATCGACCGTGTCGACCCCGATTTCTCTCTGAGAGACAATGGCCAATTTGTCCGGGTGAAGAACCTCAATAGGGTCTTCGATGGTGATAATGTTGACCCGGCGGTTGCTGTTGATGAAGTCGACGATGGAGGCCATCGTCGTGGTCTTCCCGCTTCCGGTCGGGCCGGTTATGAGTATCAATCCATTGCGTTTCTGGGACATCATCTTCAATACCGGAGGCAGGCCCAGCTCCTCGAAACTCTTTGAGGCGGGCAGCACCGCTCGCAGAACAATGCTCATCGAGGTGCGCTGGCGATAGACGTTCACCCTGAAACGACCGAGATTCGGCTTGCCGTAGGCGAAATCTGATTCGTGCTCCTCACGAAAACTGGCCACAGCCCGGGGCGGCATGATGCTCTGGGCGTAAGACTCGACGTCGGATGGCGTGAGTGGCGGCATATCGATGGGCTGCAATTGACCATCGATTCGAATAATCGGAGGCGAGCCGACTTTCAGGTGCAGGTCTGAGCCCCGAACCTCGAGCATTTTCGCCAATAGATCGTCAAGTGAGGGCACCAGAAACTCCTCTGTTCCAGTTGATCTATCGGAAAAGGATCCGCGACCCTTTACCTATTGGCCTGCCGGGGTTGATTCAGGCATCGCTTACGGCTTTGCCATGTTTCGGCAACGCCACCGGCACCTCGCTCGACCAGGGAAAATTGATCCATCGGGAGGTACGGCGCCAGACGTAATCGGACTTGATGACCGAACGAGGCTTCTCGTAGAGCACTGCGGTCCTGGCTGTGGCCACCTTGCCCACCACGAACTCGTGAACCATCCGCAGGGTGTGGCCGGTGTCGGCCACGTCGTCAACAACGAGTACGTCGGCTTGCTCGAGGTCCACCAGCTCCAGATATGGCGGCAGGATGGTCGGGACCTCGAGACGCTCGTCGACGTCGGTGTAGTACTCGACATTGATCACATAGGTGTTCTTGACCGACAACGCATACCCCAGCGATCCGGCCGGGATCAACCCCCCGCGCGCTATTCCGAGGATGATGTCGGGCTGATAGCCGGATTTGGTGATCATTTGGGCCAGCTGACGCACTCCCGTCCCAAAGTCAGACCACGTCAAGACTTCCCGCTCTTCGTTCACGCCCGCTCCCGTTGTGAATGCTGACGCTAGCCGTCCAGACGGGTCAAAAGTCGAACTCAGAGGCCAGTGAGAGCGCAACCTGCTCGAAGACATGCCAGGCCACATCGGGCGAAGCGAGTGGATCACCGGCCAAGGGGCGACCTGCCGTGCCGAGAATCGTGGCCGCCACCGAGCCTTCCAGAGCAGCCAGGTCGTAACCACCCTCGAGAAAATAGATCAGACGGCTGGCGGGAGCTGTCGCAGACACCGCGGCTGCCAATTGGCTGTAGTCAGACTCAAGCAGGTGAATGTCTGCCAGAGGATCGGCGGCATGGGCGTCGTAACCGGCGCTGACAAGTATCCAATCCGGGTGGAACTGGGTCAGCATCGGGACGACCAGGTCCAGCGTCTCCCGATAGACATCACCCCCCGTTCCAGGTGGAAACGGAAAATTCACATTTGTTCCCCGGGAAGGCCCCTCACCCAGCTCGTCGAGCCAGCCCGTTCCGGGATAAGCGGGGAACTGGTGAAACGATATGTACAACAAGTCGACGGCGTCATAGAACATTGCCTGGGTGCCGTTGCCGTGGTGCACATCCCAATCCACGATGGCAACCCGCTCCCCATTCGCCAGCAGTGATGCCGCGGCCACCGCCACGTTGTTGAAAAGGCAAAAACCCATTGCCCGGCTTGACAGCGCGTGGTGGCCGGGAGGGCGAATGCTGAGAAAAGCCGCCGCGGCCTCGTTGGCCCGGAGCCTGCCGATAGCGTCAATCCCCGCCCCCGCTGCCCGCAGAGCCGCCTCCCATGACTCTCTAACTGCACTCGTGTCCGGATCGAGACGACCGCCACCGGCCGCACAGAGATCCTCAATCGCTTTGATATATCCCCGTGAGTGCACATTTTCCAAGATGCCTGGATCGATCTGCGGAGCTTCGACCTCGATCACCTCAACCGCCGGGTCTGATCGCACGCCGGCCATCGCCGCGTCCAGTCGCGACGGCCGCTCGGGATGATTTGGCCCATTGCTGTGCAGAGCGAACTGCGGATGCGTCGAATGCAGCAGTTTCATCCCGGCTACTCTGGCACGACCGACTCATGCGCAACGACTTCTCCGTAGGCGGAATCGCAACCGACAGCGAAGGCCGCGTCGCCCTCATTCGCACCAAGAATATGCGAGGCCAACTCGTCTGGGGCTTGCCTAAAGGCCACCCTGAGCCCGGGGAGGCCCCGATCGACACTGCCCGTCGGGAGGTAGAAGAGGAAACCGGGCTGGAAGTGGAGGTGCTTGGATCCCAAGCCTGCACCACAGTGGATTATTGGTTCGTCGATAGAGCAGGCGACCGCGTGCACAAGAGAGTCGACTTTTACCGCATGCGCTGTGTGGGCGGAGACCCGGGAGGTCATGACGATGAGGTCGACCAGGTCGTCCTTCTGGAGCCGGGTGAAGCCCTCGACCGTCTCACTTACGCCAATGAACGGGCAGCTCTCGCCGAGGCGCTCGCCGGCTGATGCGAGTCACCGGCGAGTGGCCCAACCCCATTGCCATAACCAAAGGTTGGGCTCGCGCTCACGCCCGTCCCTGGAACCGGAATCGACCCGAGGCGTACTTGCGCCTCGTGCGGGGTAGTGCTCACTTTCTCGGCTTAGCCACCGCTCAAACCCTCGAGTTCGGGCCACCAGCCGTCATCTCTCCCCCACTGATGCCATCCTCACAGCAACCCTGGCTGGCGGCCGGATACCGCGGGTACACGTCCCTTCAACTCCTCCGCAAACCAATCGAAACAGAGTCACCTCCACTGATCCCGGTCGCGGAGGTCCACCGTCCCGACTGGGCTCGCATCATCGAGATCGACGGAGCCGCGTTCGGTGCCGACTGGCAAGCAGAGCTGCCGGCACTCAACGAGGCCATGAAGTCGGCGGGAACGACCGCCATGCTCGGCATCAGCTACCCGGGCGGCGGAGCCGAGATCGCCGGCTACGCCATCGTCGGAGTTTCCGCCGCAACCGGCTACCTCCAGCGGCTGGCCGTCACCCCCGCTCTTCAACGGCAAGGCCTGGGACGTTCGCTAACGCGGTCATCCGTCAACTGGTGCCGGCGCCGTGGCGCCCGGCAGGTCGTTCTCAACACGAAGCCGGACAATCAGGCCGCCCAGAAAATGTACGTCTCGGAAGGATTCCAGCTCCTTCCGGATCGCCTGGAACTACTCAGATACGGTGATAGCGTCAGCCCATGATCGGCTCCAGGATCGGAATTGTCACCGACTCCTCCTCAGACCTGCCTCCGGAATTGGCCGGGCAACACGAAATTGAGGTGGTACCACTCGCGATCCACTTCGGAAAACGCCGCTACGTCGATGGACATGACCTCAGCACGAAAGCGTTTTGGGAGAAGTTCCGAAAAACCCGTGAGCCGCCGACGATCACCCCTCCTTCCGTTGCCTCGTTCAGAGAGGCCTATCAGCGTTGCGGCTCGCTCAGGGCAGAAGAGATCGTGGTCCTATGCAGCAGCAATGAGGAGTGGGGTGGCAGCTACCCGGCTGCCGTCAAAGCAGTAGAAGAGGTCGACCTGCCGGTGCGGGTGGTCGACTGTGCAACCACGTCCATTGTCCTGGGGATGATGGCGATTGCCGCTGCCGAAGCCGCCCACCTCGGGGCCGGCACGGACGACGTTATCGCCGCCGCTCACCGGAGTCGACCCGAGCTTCTTGGGGTCGT
Organism: uncultured Gammaproteobacteria bacterium; assembly: GCA_964195005.1. Taxonomy (GTDB): domain Bacteria; phylum Actinomycetota; class Acidimicrobiia; order Spongiisociales; family SHLN01; genus JAUXLW01. The sequence continues at coordinate 9,414 of CAXMOO010000058.1, read as the reverse complement.
AGACGCCCTTGAGATCCTGCGGAAGAACCGGCGGATCGGCCCGGTCCAGGCTTTCCTTGGACGGATCGTCAAAACCAGGTTTCTCGTCACAATCGACGGCGGCACAGTCAAGGTCCTCGCAAGCAGCCCCACCCGGGGTAGATCGCTGACGACCCTTCTGGAGTGGCTTGGCGACCGCAATGATGCCCACCGGATGGCGCTCGTCCACGGCGACGGGGTCGACGTCGCGGGTGTCATCGCCCGCGCTCAGGACCACGTCCCGAGATTTGAGCCAATGGTGATCCTGGCGGGACCCGTGCTCGGCATCCAGACCGGGGCCGGATTCGTCGGGTTTGCAGCCAGCCGCGGCTGAACTATGGCAGCCAAACTCCCCGATCGTTACCAGCTGGAGATCCGGCTCGGCCGTGACGGGGATATCGAGGAGTGGCTGGCGAACGACTCGACGCTTGACCGGCCGGTCCTGGTCAGGCTCCTCGGACCTGAAGTGGGACCGGAAAGACGCGAGGAATTCCTCACCGACGTCAAAGCTCTGGCCGGGGTTGGCCATCCGCATCTGGTAGAGATCTACGCGGCCGGCACCGACGGTGCCAGCACCTGGATGGTGGGTGAATGGACCGGAGGAGTCACCATCGCCGACAGGCTGGAAGCAGGCCAGCGCATGCCGGTGGAAGAGTTTCTGCCCAACGCCGCCGGTCTGGCGTCTGCCCTGGGTGCTCTGCACGAAGCCGGCCAGGTTCACGGAGCGATTGACACCCATGCCGTCACCTTCTCGGCGGCTCACCCCGCCAAGTTGACATCGTTCGCCCGCACCGGCCATGGGCTCGATCCTGCCGAAGATGTCTCGGCGCTGGCGCGGGTGCTGCAATCAGCACTGACCGGATTGGGAGAGGCCGGACCGCCACCGTCACAGTTGACGGACGGCATTCACCCCCTCGTCGACGAGGCCCTGGAGAAAGCCAGGGAGGGTGAGATCTCCGCCGTGGAACTAGCTGCCCGGCTGCGAAGCTCCCCTACGGCTCCCGCCCCGCGTCGGACCCATACCTGGGGATGGCGCTGGCTGGGACCGGCCGCCGGCCTCCTGGCACTGGGGCTGGGGATTATCGCCCTCGGCCCGTTCGGCCATGACGACGATGTGACCCCCTTTGACTTGCCGGATCCACCTGTGACCACTATCGCGGCCACGACCACCACAAGCACGACGCTCGCCCCACTCGAGGTTCTCGTGGTCGACGTGTTGGATCCGTCCCAGGATGGAGAGAGGGATAGCGAGCTGCCGAATCTCATAGATGGTGACATCACCACTTCCTGGCGGACCGAGCGCTACTTCGCGCCTATTCAGCTCATCAAGCCAGGAGTAGGCGTCACATTCGTGCTCAGTCGCATGCCTAGTCGGATCGAGTTCGATGCCAGCGAGGCGACCGGCTGGGAGGTGCGCTGGGCCGCCACGCTGCCTGCCGACATTGCCGGCTGGGAAACTATCGCATCAGGTGTGGTCCCCGCCCCCCCGGCCGACACCGGGGCCCACGTCACCGCCGCCCTGCCTGCCAGAAGAGGCGGGTTCTGGCTCCTGTGGCTCACACAACTCACGCCCCAGGGCCAGTCGGATGACGACCCGCCCCGGGATTTCTACTACTCATTCGTTTACGAAGTACGGTTCTCAACGTGAGCGAAGACTTCGAGCTTCTCGATAGATTCATTGCCGGAGATCAGGACGCCTTCAATGAGCTGATGCGCTCACATGAGGGCCGGGTATTCGCCATCGCCATGCGCATGATGCGAGATCGGGAGGCAGCTCTCGACGCCACCCAGGAAACGTTCCTGACCCTCTACCGCAAGGCCGATCGTTTTCACCGGAAATCCGCTTTTTCCACGTGGTTGTACCGCGTGACGATCAACACCTGCTACGACCAGCTGCGACGCCAGAAGCGGCGGCGGGCCGACGCCCTCCCCGAGGGAACCGACCCGGCCGATCCTCGCTCAGCCGACGAGATAGAGGGGGCCGAGCTGCGGCCGGACCTGTCCAGGGCTCTTGCCGGTTTGTCTGAGAACTTCCGGGCCGCCGTTGTGTTAGTGGACTTCGAGGGCCATTCCCTCGAGACCGTGGCGGAGATACTCGAAGTGCCCATCGGCACGGTGAAGTCGCGAGTGTTTCGGGGCCGGTCGATCCTGGCTGAAAAGCTCGGGAACCTTTCACCTGTTTCCAACCCTCCAAAGAAGGACCATGAATAGCCACGAAGAGCAACTGATAGTTGAGCTCGCCTCGGGCTCACTTCCCGAGGAGGAAGCGCGCCGGGTAGAGGCCTCCCTGTCGGAGGAGGCTCGGAGGGAACTGGCGGCTCACCGCCTCCTCCTGGGCGCGGTCGCCAAAACCGAACGGCCCGTCATGACCGACATTGAGAGGGGGCGGTTGCGTCACCGGGTTACGGAGGGCATTTCTGAAGTCACCCGGGAGCTCGACGCAACGCAGATCGCAGTCCCGACCGGGTCCACCCCCCAACGCGTCCGCGCGATCCGTTGGATGCGTTTTGCCTCCGCCGCCACTGTCGCGGCGCTTTTCGTAGGAGTCGTCGCGGTCGGGACTCAGCTGCAAGGAGGTTCTTCTGATAGCTCGGACACCACCACCTCATTCGCCGCTGCCACCGCCGACACTTCCATTGCCGCCGGGGAGTCGTCTGCCGCAGATGATCTGACAGAGGAATTGTTCGACGCGCTGGCCGGCGATGCCGTGCCGCCGGAGCAAACCACCACGCCTTTAGGTCGCTCGTTTTCTCAGCTAGCTGTGCCACAGGCTCCGTCGGTCGATGCCGACACCGTAGAGTCCGACCTCGAAGACGTAGCTCGCTTTGTCACCGAATCCGCATCCGTGGACCTGGCGGCGGTTGAGGAACTGGCCTGTTTCGACGTGGCAACGCTTGATGCCCTGCCAGGGTTTCTTGTCAAAGTCTTCACCCTGATGTACCGCGGACAAGACGCTGACGGCTACACAGACGCGATCGGCTTTCAGACCGATGCCGTCGATGACGAGGCGGCTATCCGCATCTACAACTCGCAGACCTGCGTAGAACTGGCGACAACTCCCCGCTGAGTCGTCCGCTAGTTGAAGTGGTCTGTCGTGGGAGTAACGCGGTGTTTATTTGTGCGGCGGACCACTAGGCTCGGTCGACCATGGACGACTTTCCGGCCAAGCTCGCCGACCTACTCGAGACCACCGCGGGTCGGGTGCGCGCCCTTACCGTCGATCGAGTCGCGCATTGGACCAAGATGGCTGCCCTGTGGTTCGTCGCGGCCTCGTTGGGGGGCCTGGCGACCATTTTTCTTGGAATCGGACTGTTCCGACTCCTCTCATCAGTGATAGGCGTGACCCCGGCATATGCCGTGCTGGCGGGACTATTACTGGCGGTCGGATTGTTCTTATGGATTATCCGCACCCGTCCAGCCAAGGAAGTCTCATGACCGAAAGGGTTCTCATCATCGGATCCGGTCCCGCCGGCCTGACTGCCGCGGTGTACGCCGCCCGTGCCGACTTGACGCCGCTGATGATCGAAGGCCTCGCCGCCGGCGGCCAGCTAATGCTCACCACCGACGTCGAGAACTACCCGGGGTTTCCTGACGGAATCATGGGGCCGGAGCTCATGGAGCAGTTCCGCAAGCAGGCCGAGCGCTTTGGTACCCGGATCGTCACAGCAGACGTCACCGCAGTGGATTTCTCCAGCCGGCCCTTCAAGGTGTGGGTCGACGCCGATGAGTACCAGGCGGAGAGCATCATCATCTCCACCGGGGCCAGCGCCAAGTGGCTCGGTCTTCCCGATGAAGAACGCCTCCGGGGTCATGGCGTTTCCGCTTGCGCTACGTGCGACGGTTTCTTTTTCCGCGATGTCGAAGTGGCCGTCGTGGGTGGGGGCGACTCGGCAATGGAAGAAGCGCTTTTTCTGGCCAAGTTCGCTTCCAAAGTGACGCTCGTCCATCGCCGCGAGGAGTTCCGGGCCTCGAAGATCATGGTCCGGAGAGCCCTCGAGCACGACAAGGTGGAGGTTCTCTGGAACACAGTTGTAGAGGGTGTTCTCGGAGAGGACCAGGTGACCGGCTTGACAATCCGCAATGTAGAAACCAACGAGGTTTCCGAGTTCAAGACTGATGGGTTGTTTCTGGCGATCGGACACAAACCCAATACCGACCTCTTCGCCGGCCAGCTCGACCTCGACGACGTCGGTTACGTCCTCCTACCAGGCCCCGGCACCCAGACCTCAGTGGAGGGAGTGTTCGCCTCCGGGGACGTCGCCGACTCAACATATCGTCAGGCGATAACCGCTGCCGGCACCGGCTGCATGGCCGCTATCGACGCTGAACGCTGGCTTGCCGAACAGGAATAAAGATCACCATTTTCTGTTATTGCAAGTAGAAAATCATAAGTCAAGGAGGTGGAGGCCGCAGGCCAGCCACTATGTCTGATAACACAATTACCGCAAACGACGCATCGTTCGAAGAGATCATCAGCGCTGACAAGCCGGTCCTGGTCGACTTTTGGGCTGAATGGTGTGGGCCCTGCCGGATGGTTGCCCCCATCCTCCAGGAAGTCGCAGATGAGCAAGACTCGATCTCGATCGCCAAGCTCAATGTGGACGAGAACCCGCACAGCGCCATGCACTACGACGTCATGAGCATTCCGACGTTGATCCTGTTTCAGGACGGCGTCGAAAAGAAACGTCTGGTGGGCGCCCGTTCCAAGGCTGCTCTGCTCGACGAGCTCGCCGAGTTCCTCTAACCAAAGATCCTCCCCCACCCCAACGCAAAGGGCCGGGACCACCACCCCGGCCCTTTGCGCGTCGCCCAGCAGCGGGCGGCAACGGCGTTCTCCGGCATCCAGCCGGCCGGGCCCCCTCCTGGACTTGCCGGCCACCACCCCAATCTTGCGTCTGAATAGCCAGTTTTCGCGTCCTCGACCTACCATGGCTCCGATGCGCCTATACCGTCGCCACGACTCTGGTGAGCCCATCCGTGATATCCAGCTACGCCTGGGAGGGCTCGGTTATGACGTAGGTCCCACCGGCACCTACGACGACGCAACGACTTCGGCGGTCCGTGCCTTTCAGGAACGCCGCGGAGTGGCGGCCGACGGCGTAGTTGGGCCCGATACCTGGCGGCAACTCGTCGAAGCGGGTCGGGTCGTGGGCGACCGGATTCTCTACTATCGCCGCCCCGTGATGCGAGGCGATGATGTCGAAACCCTCCAGCACACTTTGAACCTCCTCGGGTTCGACACCGGCAAGGAAGACGGCATTTTCGGACCTGATACTCAGCGGGGCGTCATCGAGTTTCAGGAAAGCCGTCGGCTGGCAGAAGATGGAATTGCAGGTCCCGTAGTCCTCGCCGAGCTCGAACGGGTCGGTCGGGCCATCGGCGAGGCCGGACGGCATGCAGTGGCCGAGCGTCTTTGGCTCAGAGAGCACCCCCGGTCGATTGCCGGTCTTCGAGTTTGTGTCGACCCCGCCTGCCGCGTCAAGCATGAGGCGCAGGAAGCATGGGCCGCCGCGGTCGGCGCCGTCGCCGCCCTCACCGACTTCGCCGCTGTGCCAATTATTTCCAGGTCGCAGGACGTATGGGCCGAAGCGTCGCTGCGGGCCCGTCATTGCAACGAGGTTGGCGCCGATTTTGTAATTGGTTTCATCGATCCCCAGCCTGGAGAGCCCGGAGTGTTCCACTTCGCGACAGCTACAAGTCACAGCGAGGTTGGAGCCCGCCTCGGGCAGCATGTCGCTAGAAGCCTCGACCTACCTTCGAAGGGCCGATCCGCCCCCATACTGCGGGAAACCCGCGCACCGGCAATTCTGATTGCAACTCAGCCGCTCGACGAGGCCCTCGGAAAGGCAGTCGCCCTGGCCCTGCAGGATTTCCTGGCAGCCGGCTAGGAGGGTGGCCTGTGATGCCGTTGCGTAGATCGGCGGTCGGGCGCGCCAGTCACAAGAACGAGGTTTCGTCACTCCTCGGGTGGAATGGCGAGGCCGAGGACGCTGCGAGTGGTGATGACCGGCCGTCGACATACGTGACATGCATTACCGACCGGCCTCCTAAGAGGGACCCAGCATTGCTCGATAAATCCGCTCGAGCTCAGAGAGGGAATCGAAACCGAGCAGCACCCTGCCCCCTTTGCCCCTGTAGTCGATTTTCACGTCGGTGGCCAAGTACTCTCCCAGGCGCTGCTCGAGAGCAATTATGTCGGCGGGTCGGGCGGCTCCACCTTTAGCCTTACGTTTAGGCTTTGCCTTGCCACTCCCTTTGGATCGAGCACGGGCCGCTTCTTCGACCATCCGCACCGACCAGCCGTCAGCAACCGCCCGCTTGGCGATGTGCTCGGCATACGCCTGGTCCTCAATTCCCAGCAGCGCCTTGGCGTGACCAGCACTGAGCTCGCCCCGCTCCACCATCCCCTGGATAACGGCCGGCAACTGCAAGAGTCGCACGGCGTTGGTGATCGTCGAGCGACTCTTGAATACCCTCTTGCCTACCTCCTCGTGCGTCCAACCAAAATCTTCCATGAGCTGGCTGAAGGCAGCCGCCTGGTCCAGCACACTCAAATCCTCACGTTGGACGTTCTCAACCAGCGCCTCAGTCAAGTTGTGCCAGCCCTCATCATCGGGGTCACGAACCACCGCCGGAATCGCCTCCAACCCAGCCAAGCGGGCCGCTCGCCACCTACGTTCGCCGGCGACCAACTCGAAACCGTCATCTGTCGCTCTCACAACAACCGGCTGCAGAACGCCAATTTCGGCAATCGACTCGGCCAGGCCCTGCAACGCCTCCTGATCGAATTTCGTCCTCGGCTGGCTAGTGTTGGGCTTGATACGATCGAGATTGATCATGCCGTATCCGGATCCGACCACTTCTTGGCTGGCAGGAAAGAGAGCCTCGAGCCCTCGACCCAAGCCCCTTTTTCTAATCTCGGCCATGTCGCCTCCTGAACTCTCGCCCTAACTCCCGGTAAGCGATGGCGCCCCGGCTCATTTCGTCGAATGCCTCGATGGGCTCACCATATGAGGGTGCCTCGGACAGTCTTACCGTCCTCGGGATCACGGTTTCATAGGCCGTCTCCCCGAAATGTTCCCGCACCTGGGCCACGACATCCGACGACAGGTTGGTCCGCCCATCGAACATGGTCAAAACGACACCCTCGACCTCCAATCGCGGGTTGAGACTCCTCGAGACCAGGTCAACATTGTGCATTAACTGGCCAACACCCTCCAGAGCGTAATACTCACACTGAATCGGTATCAACAACTCATCAGCGGCTGCGAGCGCGTTGATCGTGAGAAGGCCCAGCGAAGGAGGGCAGTCGACGATGACGAAGTCATAGCGGTCATCAAGCGCCTTGAGGGCGTAGCGGAGGCGGTGCTCTCTAGAAAAAGCAGCTACCAGCTCGATTTCTGCCCCGGCCAGGTCGATTGTGGCCGGTACCAAGTGAAGGTTGCGAACACTGGTCGGCTCGATCGCGTCCTCGACGGGCACTTCTGAGATGAGCACATCGTAGATCGACTTGAGAATGGACCCGCGATCGACTCCCAGGCCAGAGCTGGCGTTGCCCTGTGGGTCGAGATCTACGATCAGGATCCGTTCCCCCTGCAGAGCCAAGGCAGCACCGAGGTTTATTGCGGTTGTTGACTTGCCAACTCCACCTTTTTGGTTGGCAATGGCAACGATGGTGGTTCTCGGAGTTACCGGATAATCCGCGTCCCGGGTCGAGTAATCGGTAGTTGGGACCTCAAGCGAGTCCTCGACGGTTTTTTCATCAGTCATGAGCGCATGATAAGGAGCCACGAAGGGTCGTCAAGTACTTCTTTTGGCACTTTCCGTAACTCCGCCTCTAGTCCGAGAGCCGCCGCTACCGACAGGAGATCCTGGCCACGCTCAGGCTCCTCCGGGCGCCTGCTGAGACCCAAAACCGCCGTGGCTCCTGGCTCTAGAAGTCGAGTGCTGAGACCGACTGCTTCGGGCGGCGGGATCGAGCCGCGAAACGTGATACCGGCCCACTCGTCGGCAACTGAGAAGGCATCTCCCTGGGCAATTGCCACATTCGTCAACGCCAGCCTGCGTACAGCCCGGTGGAGAAGCCGAATCCTTCGGCCCCCTCGATCCAAGAGAGTGACCAGAGTGTCAGGCCAGGCAATCGCCAGCGGGATCCCTGGCAGGCCTACTCCAGTACCAACATCCAGTATTTCGGTCGGAGGCTCCTCCCAAGCCGAGGCAAACGTAAGCGAATCTCCAATGTGTCGCGACCAGATCTTGTCACCCTCTCGAGGACCCAGACCACCGGCTGGAATCGCCTCAGCCAGCAACCACTCGCAGTAGCTTTCGAGCGTTGCCACTCCCTCATTACTCAGGGAAACGTTGGAGTATTCAGCTGCTCGACCGGCGAAAGCGACCTGTTCCACGGGGAACATCAGTCCTCGTCTTCGGAGTCCTCTTCGTCGCCCTCAGAGACCTCACTACCTCCCTGCGGCTTCACGCCCGCCGCCAGGGAAATAACGACGGATCGACGGGGCTCCTCGCCTTCAGAAAAGCTCCGCACTCCTTCAATCTCACCGACCGCATCGTGGACAACCTTTCGATCGGCCGGATTCATTGGCTCGAGCATGAGCTCACCACCCTCGTCGAGGACTTGTTGCGCCAGCCGGCCGGCGTAGATGGTGAGGGCCTCTCGCCGTCGCTCGAGGTAACCCCCGATATCCAGCCGCAGCCGGGCACGACGGTGAGTCTTGCGCTGGACGACCGTGCGAACCAGCTCGCCTACGGATTGCATGATCGCGCCCTTAGGACCAACCAGAGCCTCCGTCTGCTCCCCGGTCAGGTCGGCGATGATCAGCTCCTCTTCGACCCGGGTAGCAACTGTGCCATCTAGCCCGAAACTGCTCACCAGGCCCTTGAGAAACTCACCGACAACCTCCGCCTGTGCCTCGACGTCTACTTCCTCGTCTACTGCCTCATCCATGGTGCGTTCCTTTGCTCTCTTGGCCTGTTGTGGGCGAGATCTATCTCCACTGCTTTGCTTCCGGTTACCGCCTCCTCGTGGCTTCGGCCCGCTGGGCGTGGAGCGGTCCTGCTTGGATTGATCCGCACGAGACCCGGCGTCCTTGCCGCGGTCCTGGCCTTGCCGGCCACCTCTTTGGTCCTGGCCTCGCTCGCGCTGATCCTTGCCTTGGCGCTGCCCCTGGCCCTCACTGCCTTTTCCACCACTGCCGCCTCCCTGACGACCCCGGCGTCGGCCACGGCTCCTCGCAACCTTCGATACCCTGACCACTGCGTCTTTGCCTCCCATGCCAAGGAAGCCTTTGGAAGGCTCTTCGATAACCTCGATCTTGGCATCCTCTCGCGAATCAATGGAAAGTTCCTCCAAGGCCTTGTCCACCGCTTCATCGATGCTGC
>CAXMOO010000057.1:0-7261 GCA_964195005.1 uncultured Gammaproteobacteria bacterium | reverse complement strand
TACGACCATGAACGCAGGAGCGGAGCGGAAGGGTCCGTCGGCCCCACTCACCTTCCAATTCGGAAAGAAAGAAACCTTAACCATGTGGGGGACACCCACCGCGGTCGTATCGAATGAGATCTTGTGGTCCTCCAGCACAACGTTGCTTACCGAGCCTCCCCCGGCGATTGACGCAGTATTGGCGAGCCCCTCCAAGCCTTGTGACACGCGAGGCCAGTCGGCGGGCCCAGTTTCTACCAACCAGTGGTCGAGGGTATCGATGTCGTTGTGCCATTCAACGGCTCCGTTGAAGAAGTCATCGAGCTCCCTCTCGGAAAATATCAGACTGGCTCGCTTGAGTACTCCCACGTCGTCGCTGGGCTCGTAAATGGCAGGCGTGAACCGGGCGACATCGACCAGCGAGCTGTCGGGAAGCTCAAATATCGTCCACGGCGAAGCCACAGCGATCTGCCGGTATCCAGAGTGGGCCTGGGCGGCGGTGGTGGCATCCTCGGTGAACGTAACGTAGTAGCGAACGTTGAATAGCAGCATGTGCTCCAGTCCCCTGTCAAGGTCGAACCCTTTGTATGGAAGCCCGGGAATCGGATTCGATGGTCGCTGACTCATCTCGGCCGCGTTGAGAAAGTGGAAGGGAGTTGTCAACGAAGACTCGAATAACAGGCCTTCCATTGAGGGGTGCTCGTCGCTCCAGAATGGAAACAACATCAGGGCCATGGGAGTGCCGTACCTGTCCATGTCGGAGTTGGCTTCCCACATGATCCGTCCTGGAGGAAGCGCATCCACGGTTTCGATGAGCTGGTTGTACTCCAGCCAGGCCGAGTTTCCCCCGACTGGTTTGTTCTCGTAGCCGCTGTAATTCCACTCTGCCCACCCGCTGCTCTGCTCGAGCCCACTGGCGGTCGGCAGAACCAGCAGGGCGGTCCCACCGATGGCGGCAACCACCAGTACTGCCCGGTGTCTGGGGGCCCAGCGGACCACCGTGAGCAACCCGAGCCCTACAGCCAGTCCGGCGAAAAAGAAGACCCCGTAGAACCACATGGGAAGCAACCGGCCGTTCCATAACTTGCCGCTCAGCAGCGGGTATGCCAGCAAGGGAACAACCATCATCACTGCTACGACCTGCACGGCGTAACGCTTCCACAACGCCCAACCCAACCCGATGGCGGCGAGCGGAAGCAACGGCCACAGCTCGGTGGGGATGGGTCCGCCGCTGAGCGCGTCGAACCCGCGTAACGGCTGGAAATTCATGTCCGTCGTGAAGCCAATCGTGGCGAAGAGCGGAATGACCCAGAAAGCTGCCAATGCGAACCCGAGGAACCATGCGGTCAACACATGGGCGCGGCGCCGGTAGAGCAGTAACAGGACCGATGCTCCCCCGATCACGATGGTCGGGATGATGTGCGACAGCGCCATCCCGGCCAGCATCAACGCGGCCAGCGGACTGAAACGCCGTTCGGTCTTGCTGTCCCTGAGCAGCGCCCCGAGATAGAAGAGTCCGAAGGCCATCGCCCAGGAGTACGAATACTCACCCGCCAGCGTCGACTTGATATTGCCGCCGTAGATGGCGTAGCTCTCCATTAGGACAAAGGTTCCTCCGGCGACGCCGGCCATCGTCGCCACCAGCCGGGGGGCGCCGGCCTGTTTGGCGAGAAAGTAAGAGCCAAATGGCATCGCCAACAAGCCGAGAATGGTTCCCAGCTTGAAGGCAACCCCGTAGGCCAGCACGACGTCGAGAAGAACAATCGTCAAGGCCGGCAAAGGAAAGTAGAAATAGAGGATGGGGAAGCCGGCAAACCAATCGTTACTCCAGCCTGCCACCCGAAGGTTGGGCAGGAGGTTGTCTCGCAGGTAGGCCGGAACCAGGACGTGCGCCCCCATGTCTCCTCCCGAGGGGGTGTTGTTCTGGAAGATCAGGTCGGGTCGGAGGATGAAGAAAATGACCAGGCTGACAAGCCCCACCAGCCACAGCGGGTTGCGCAACGTCCTCAGGGTGGCCTGGAGGGTGCCGGGTGTGGCGGTCTCCGGCGAGACTTCGACGGAGCCCGCTGGAGATGTCACTTCGACTTGCGAGCCAACTTAAGTACCGCGTCGAGCGGGAGAGCCTTGCCTCCCTTGTCCCACCATCGGTTCTCACAACGATGACACGAACAGAAGGTCACCTCGGTGTCATCCGCCAGTGTCAGATCGATTCGGATGAAATCTGCGGCGCCGCATTCGGGGCAGCCCTGTTCGCTCATGGCCGGGAAGCTTACCCGGAGCCGGGACTTGCACCGGACACCGTGTCCTGCCCGTCATCATCGAGCTTGCCGAGATAACTGGAGCGCCTTTGACCGTTTTCATTCCAGTAGGCGTACCAGTAGGGCCCGTGCGGGCACCGGGTGCAGTTGTCTTTTCCGCACCTAACGCTCTGTTGGCGAAAACGCACCTTGGGCTCCACGCTGAGGATGGGGACGCCGTGTCTCTCGAGCCGGGCCCGGGCGAGCATCAACAGCCGGCGCAACTCAGGCTCATCGAGATCCCGAATCGCATCCACCAGATCGGGATCAAGGGGCACTAGGCGACGTCGGTGTTCGACGCGCCGACCGGAATGAACAGGTGCCGGTCGTTGACTCGGCGACGGTCGGTGAGCTCCCACCCCACGGGCACGGTCCTGGAATCCGAATGGGCAGTGCACAGTGCGATGGCAGGGCCCTCTTCATCTGGGGACGACAAATCGTCCAGCCAAACCTGGCGGTCGTCATAGGAAAAGCTCAACACGGCAGCCGCCGGCGTCCCGCAAGATCTGCATAATGTGATAAACATCTCAGGAACTTAAAGCCCCGCCCCCCTCGCGGAAGGTATTTAACCGACGCGACGCAAGGCCCGGCGCAGAGAAGCAGCCCTGGGCAGTCCCGCGAACTGAGCCACACGCCGGCCTGCCCCCGCCACAACCACAGTGATAGGGACTCCTTCGATCGCCAACTTCTCGAAAACTTCCGGCTCGGCCTCAGCTCGAACCTGCCTCACCGTGACCGGATCCCCATCCAAAAGCTCGAGAACGGCGGCACAGTTGGGGCAGTCGTCTTTGGTGAAAACCACCACCCCCGGTCCCGAAATCAGCCCAGATACGTCAAGACGGGTTTGACGCCGACTGTGCAAGAACCGCGCCAACCAGGCCACCAGGAGGGCCACCACCGTCAGAGTGACAACGACAGCAACCCGCACGCCTTCGTCACTCACGGAACCACCTCCACCACCGGATTCGCCAACCCGATTCCCAGGTCGCTGGATCCCACCACGATCCACGCCACGGTCACGGGGCTCGAAGCCGTGAGTTCGGCGCCCTTACCGGCGATTGCCAGCCGGCGGATGGTCCCCGGGGGCAATACAACTCGATTAGCGGTCTCGCTACCGATAGGCCGGGAGAGAAGTTCGACATCATCCCCGCTGCTGTTCAACACAATGACTCGATAGTCAAGTCCGCCTACCAGATTGTTAGCCGGCACCAGCCACCGCTCAACCGGACGGGGCACGGCCGTCGAACCTGCCCGACCGCCGGGCCCCTTTACGAAGACGGCTGCGGCGAGGGGGATGTCACTGGTGACAACGGCCCCGACCTCGGCGTCGCTCACCGTCGACAGATCGATCCGCTCCTCACGCTGCGCCCCAACTGTGACCGTGATGTTTCCCACAACACCGGCGGTCCCGATGATGGACACGGAGGCGGTGGCGTCAACGACGCCGGGATTCCACAGAGAGATAATCCCGGACGTAGCCTCAGCCTGCGCAACCGGAAACTCCCAATTCGGAGAGAGGCCTTCCCCGGGCCAAACCGCCAGACCTTCCGGTCCTACGCTGGAAAATGACGGTATGACAACCCCTTCGACGGCGCTCACTTTGATAGCCACCCTCTCCCGCTCGCCAAGCAGGGGCCCGAAGTCGAAGTCTTCCCAGTCGCGAGGCCCCACCAGGACCCGGGCATCGTCCAACAGGGGCTCAAAGCCGAACTCCGACATGAGCTGCAGCGAGACTCTGGCAGGCTCGAGGAGCGGGTTGTACAGACGTAAAGTCAACGTCTCCACGGGCCCCTGAGTACCCGCGTTGAGGAACCACTCTTTGGCGGCGGTCTGACAAGAGTCGCCTGCCAGCTGGCTGGGGCCACTGAGCACTACCGCCGCCCCGGACGGGCTCGACGAGACTTCTATTAGTGCCGGACCAGGATGGAACCTGAGCCCATCCCCGACATCGACCTCGGCGACCCCGGGGTCGGTCAGCCGTTCCTCGAATACGTCGAGGAATTCGCCATCCGCCGGAAGCGAGAATTCCGCCCGACCGGCCGTCGGCAAAGCCGCTCCCAGGACCGGGTCGGTCTCGGCATCGGATCCTGAGCAGTACCAAACGTTCGAGCGTGATGACAATGGCCGGGGGTCGGGAAGCTCGGTACCAGCACCCGACTCAACATCCGGAGCCGGAAACGCCCAGACAGCTAAGGCTCCCGCCGTTACGACGGCCACCAGTATGAAACGTCTCATGATTTGCTCCCCATCCGCCCGAGCACGGCCCCAACGATCAACAGGACAGACCAGCCAAGAGCAACCCAGGCCGCAGCCTGCAGCGACCCGATCGGGCCGAAACGAATCCGCCCCGAATCGGTGGTAACGAGGTTGGCCCAACCTGCTGCCTGCGAGCTGTCACCCCAACGGGTATCGCCGTTTTCGGCGATGCCCACCGAACGAGGGCCTGCCGGGCCCACGTAGTCAGGGCCTTCCCAGGTCCAGACCCCACCGATCGTGTCGACGGCTCGTTGGGAGTCAACCTCCACTTCGTAGGCCTTGACGTCGGCCAGACCGAGGGGAAACAGGTCGAGTTGTCCGTCCAGCGCCTCCGAAACCGGACCGGCCTCTGTAGCCAGGATCCAACGGACACCAAACGGCCCCAACTCGGTTCCAAGCCGAAATGTGCTCCCATCCAATGCTGCTGCCAGCACGTCGGCCAGCGCCTTGTCACCGGCCCGAGCCGGTGAGGGCCAGGCTTCCCACAATCGAGGCTGCGGGGTCGAGAAGACCCGGTAGCTGACGGCGCCGGCGATCGGCCGCCCGCCGCCCGGTATCTCCGCTTCGTCGCCAACGATGAGAATGCGACCCGGCTGGTCCTCAGCCGCGAAGCTGATTGCCTCATCGAATCCGGCGGCGGCGAACCCGGCCCGGCCTGGAATTGCCAGCGTTATTGTCCCCAACAGAAGCACCGAGGCCGCCATTGAAGCTATCAGCGATGAATATCGGCGCCAGCCCAGGGAGGCAAATGCTTCTGCCCCCAGCTCCAGGGCAGCGCCGGCCAGCATGGCTACCCCCAGTCCGACTACAGCCAGCCCGGTTGCTCCCGGATCGCTCCCCCATCCGAAACTGCCGCTTCGGGCCAGGACGGCTCCAGCCACAATCGAGATCGCGCCCCAGCCGGCCAACCCTGCCAGCAAACGGGAGCCGGCCATTGTGGCGGTAACAAAGGCCACAGCCACCAGCGCCAAGACCCAGGGCGAGGGAGACCAGAAAGCGTCCGGCCCAGATTCAACGAAGAACCGAACATCGTCCAGAGCTCCGACCCACGGCAACAATGCCGGGACCGCGACCAGGCCCGCCAGGGCAGCTCTTCCGACACCCACTCCACTCTTGCCCCCGGCGATGAGGGCCCAGAGGCCGAGAAGCACTGTGGGAACCAGCAGCATCAGGGGTAGAAATACGGCGGCTAATGCGGTTAGAAGACCGGCTGTGGCCACTGCGGCCATCGTGCCCCTGCGATGCAGGCACGTGGCGAGAATCCACGGGAGGACGGACATGGCAACCAGTCCGTGCCACATTCCATCCCCGGCCAACGCCCGAGCTCCCGGGCCTGCAACCAGCAGCACCCCGGCGGCATAGCGGGCCAAGGGACGCACTCCGAATGGGCCGAGCAACCGGGCGGTGCCAACGACTCCGGCCACGAGCGCCACCACCATCACCACCGTCATTGCCAAACTCGCTTTGCCGAGGAGGGCACTCTGGACAAGAGCCATGAGGCCAAGCAGCGGTCGCAGCGGGGCCGGGCTCCCGAGGTCGGCCGGGTTCCACCCGCCAGCGAATGAGCGCAAAGTGGCCCCGGCCGATGCCGGTAGCGGCAACGCATACCCAACGGCAGCCACCCCGTCCGACCAGAACTGGCGCGAAAGGAACAAGGCAAATCCAACGCCTCCGAGCAAAGCTGCCACTACGGGACGTCGCACCGTCTCCTGGCCGGCCTCGACCAGGTGGCCGACTGTTCGCAACCTGCGAGAGGTCGACAGGGTCAGAAAGCGGGCGCCGATGGCTTGGAAGAATGAGCTGACCCGGACCGAGCCTCGCACCTGGTAACGAAACAGCTCTTCGTCCCCGACCGCCCTCTTCACCTGCCTGCGGAGGCGCAGCGTCTCGGGCAATCGGACCAGGTTCCAAGCCCACGATCTGATGAACACCCACAATCGCCAACGGCCGACCAGGGGTGCCACCAGCGCTTCGAGCAAACCGAGAACGAAATTGAGCGGCACCACCCAGGCAAGGCTCATCCAGCTGTACGACTTCAGCATCATCCGCAGGCGTCCGGCCTCACTCCGCCATCTGGGGACCCCGGTGGTGCAGGTGCCGTCGTGTAGCACCTCGGCCGAGGGAGCCACAATCACCCTGGAGCCGCCGAGCCGAGCCCGCTGGCAGAGGTCGAGGGCAGCACTGGAATGCTCCAGACGAGGATCCGTTCCTCCGAGCTGCTCTAACAACCCGCGCCCGATCAGGATGGAACTTCCGGAGACGAAAGCGACGTCCCGCAAAACGTCATATTGCTCCTGATCGAGCTCGCCAGAGTCCAGTCCGGTGACCGGCACCTCGAAGACGTCGGTGGCGAGGCCGACCGACTCCAGGACGCCGTGATGTCCGGCCCGTAGAATCTTCGACCCGACGACTCCTGACTCCGACCTGACAGATTCACGCACAAGCGCCTCGAGGGCGTCGGGCCGCGGAATGCTGTCATCGTGCAACAACCACACATGGGTCACCGCGTGGTCAAGATCGGCCAGAGCCTCTGCGAGTGTTTCAACCCACCCGTGGCTGCCACTCATGTCCCGGGCGCGAGACCCTCCTCCAACAACGACAACCGACTCCGGCTCGTACACTTGTCGCCCGACGGCCTCTAACGCGTCCGGCAAGGAGGGACCGGCGTGCACGATGACCAGGGTGGCCACCGTCGCCGTTGCTGATGGAGTTTCCGACCGCGGTCGGCC
>CAXMOO010000056.1:0-3694 GCA_964195005.1 uncultured Gammaproteobacteria bacterium | reverse complement strand
AAGCGGGGGCGGCCGGCTTCGTGCTCAAGCGGGTCCCGCCCCACGACCTCATCGAGGCAGTCCGGGTGGTTGACTCGGGCGAGTCGCTGGTGTTCCCCGCCTCGACCGCCGAACTCATCCGCCACTATGTGCCACCGGTGCCCTCTGCCCGATACACCACCGCGGTCGAATCTCTGACCGAACGGGAGCGTGACGTGTTCAACCTGGTTGCCCAGGGTCTCTCCAACCAGGAAATCGCCGCAGAGTTGTTCGTCAGCTCGGAGACGGTGAAGAGTCACGTAGGGTCGCTCCTCTTGAAGCTGGAGGTGAGAGATCGCACCCAGGCGGTAATCGCTGCCTACGAGTCCGGCTTCGTAAAGCCGGGTACGTAACCGCCCCTCCGGCGGACGGCCGGTTCCAGGACGGCGTCTCCCGCCGTTTCAATAGGAGTAGGACCATCGTTGTGGGCCTCACTAGCCATCGGTGAAGGTGCCGGACTCGACACGGCGTTGGCTGGATCGCTACTTTGGGGTGGCGATCGTTTGTTACGAGATCGAGAGGTGGGCCATGGCCGGCGATGTCGATGTGGTTGAGTTGCGGAGTGAGGTCCGGTCGCACTACGCCGAGGTGGCCGACCACCCCGATGGCGAGTTCCATTTCCACACGGGCCGGTTTGCCACTGAACAGTTGGGTTATGACCCGGTGTGGCTCTCCGACCTGCCGGAGTCGGCTGTTGAAGCGTTTGCCGGGGTGGCGAACCCGTTTGCGTGGGGACTGCCCGGAGCCGGCGAGAAGGTTGTCGACGTAGGGTCGGGGGCGGGGTTAGATGCGGTGGTCGCAGCGGGGGCGGTGGGTCCCCGGGGTGCGGTTGTCGGTGTGGATATGACTCCGGCGATGCTGAAAAGGGCAACCGAGCTGGCCACGAGTTTGGGATTCGACCATCTCGAGTTTCGGGAGGGCCTCGCTGAGGACCTGCTGGTGGCCGACGGTTGGGCCGATCTGGTCATCTCCAACGGTGTGCTCAATCTGGTGCCCGACAAGGTAGGGGCCTATCGCGAGGTCTTCCGGGTGCTGCGACCGGGAGGTCGCATTCAGATCGGCGACGTGTGCGTCGAGCGGGAGGTACCGGAGGCCGCCAAGCGGGATATCGATCTCTGGACCGGTTGAATTGCCGGTGCCCTGCCGTGCGCAGGGTGGGAGACAATCATCAATGGAGTCGGCTTCGAAGGCTTGAAGTTTGGGTCTCCTGTCGATACCTACGCGGGGGCTTCAGGCGAGCGCAACGCCCGCAAGTTCGGTGTGCTCGGCTATTCGTTCACAGCGACAAAGCCCTCTTAGGAGATAGCCCGGGTCCAAAGAGCCTTACCGCTCGATTCACCCTGCTTCACAGATAGCCCGTAACAGCTGCGGTTTGGGCGGGTGGGCCCGCCGGCGTTTTCGGTCTCGTCCAGTTCTGTGCTCGGGTAGGTTGAGGCGCGCGTTGAAAAACAAAAGGAGGCGCACTATGCCCAAGTACATCACGTTCTTCTCTTACTCGGCTGATGCGGTGAAGGCCATGATCCATCATCCGAGCGATCGGTCTGCTGCTGCGACGGCGTTGGTCGAGTCGTTGGGTGGGACCGTCGAAGCGTTCTATTGGATGCAGGGACAGCACGATGGGTTCCTGATCAGTGAGCTGCCCGACAGCGTGAGCGGCACAGCCCTGGTCGCGGCGGTGGGGAGCACCGGCGCGATCACCAACCTGGAATCACACGAGCTCTTCGACCACGACCAGCAGGCTGCCATCGTTGCAGCGGCCAAGGGTGCGCTTGAGGCGTACACCCCACCGAACTAATCGGATGGGCTCGATAGAGAGGTCAATGACCCCTCGAGCCGACAGGCGATATGGGCGGTTCGCTCTGCTGAGTGGGCTGTGGACGATGCTGGTGGCGTATTGTGTTTCCGCGCGCCTCGAAGGGAGTCATGGTGGCTGAAGATCAGTCACATGCCAGAACATACGCGTGGCTGGAGCCCGTGGTTGCCACAGCCACTTGCCTTCTCATCAATCCAAGCCCCACGTAGCCACCAACGCGGACAAGCCAACCAGGCCCTAGCCATCGATGTGGGCGCCTTCGGTAGCCTTGGGTTCATGCTTCTGGAGAGGGATGGAGAGCTGGGATTGCTGGCTGATTTGCTGGCCGGGGTCGACTCGTCGGGGGGCAAAGTCATCCTGGTGCGGGGTGAGGCTGGTATTGGTAAGAGCAGCCTCGCGGGGGAGTTCGTCGAACGGCATGCTGATGAGGCGCATGTCTATTTCGGGTCTTGTGATGATTTGCTGACTCCTCAGCCCCTGGGCCCGTTCTGGGACATCGCCCGCGACGAGCCGTCGCTGGCCGGGCCTCTCAAAGAGGGCGACCGTCCCGGTGTGCTGCAAGCCATCCTGGATCTGCTCTCGGGTTTGCTTCGTCCCAACATCCTGGTGATTGATGACACTCAGTGGGCTGATGAGGCAACGCTCGATGCCATCAAATATCTAGGTCGACGGATTGCCAGGACCAATGGGCTGTTGTTACTCACGTATCGGGATGGTGAGGTCGACTACGACCATCCCCTCCGTCGCGTTGTTGGAGAACTTGCGCCTGAGAATATCATTCGGATGCATCTGGACGGTCTCTCAGCGCAGGCCGTAGCCTCCATGGTCGACGACACTCTCGTCGACCTCGACGAGATTTTGACCTTGACGGATGGGAATCCGTTATTTGTGACCGAGATACTGGCGTCAGGAGTGGAGGGCGTGCCCCTGTCCGTCCAAGACTCGGTTCTCGCCAGAGCCGCCAAGCTCTCGTCCCGGGCCCGGCGCGTACTCGATTTGGTCTCGGTGATACCGGGGGAAGCCGAACGAGAGCTGATTGACGGCATCCTGGGTCTCAGTCAAGAAGATCTGGACGAGTGCTCGCGGCAGGGTCTCGTTCGGTTTGAAGGCGACAAGCTGTCTTTCCACCATGAACTGACCCGACGAGCTATCGAGGCGGCTCTGGCCCCAGCTGCTCGCCGCGAACTGAACCAACAAGTCCTGGTTGAACTCACCGGATTGGCCGACCAGTCGAGGCTGGTTCACCACGCCAGGGAGGCAGGAGACGTCCAGGCGATCATCGAGTTCGCGCCCAGGGCGGCCAGGGCAGCGATGGCTATTGGGAGCCTTCGGGAGGCGGTGGCTCATTTCAGGACGCTCGAGCCGTATTTGGATCAGATCGGGGAGGCCGACCGGGCCGGCATCGTAGACGACTGGGCGCGCAACGAGTTCTATCTCGACAACGTTGAAGCCCTTGACATTCTGGCCCGAGCCATCGATCTCCACCGTTCTAGCGGCGACGATCTTGCTCTGGCGCGAGCGCTGACGTTCGCAGTTCGACTCAACGAGATCAACGGGCGGCCCGGAGCCGCCGATGCCTGCGCGGGTGAGGCCGTTGCAATCCTCGAGTCGCATCCTCCGAGCGCGGATCTCGCCTTCGCGGTGAGCCAGCTCGCTTGGCTGTCGTTCATGAGAGGTGATGGAGTACGGGCGATTGAACTTGCCGATCAAGCCCTCGACCTCGCCGACGAGACGGGTGACGAGTTGACTGCCATCCACGCCCTCAATACGAAGGGCTCCGAGACCTACATGCGTGGTGATGCCGGAGGGTTTCGGTTGCTGGAGGAGGCCCGAACGCGTGCTGAGCGGGCCGGATACTCTTTC
>CAXMOO010000055.1:0-19673 GCA_964195005.1 uncultured Gammaproteobacteria bacterium | reverse complement strand
AGAGCGGCAGATCCTCAAGCGGATGTGACCCAGCCCGCTTCGGCGTATTGGGACCGCTTCTTGCGGTACTCCTCTTCCAGCAGTCCCCACGCCGTGTGATCGAGCCACCGGCCACGAACTTTGAGCTCCTGGCGGAGCAACCCTTCGCGAGTAAAGCCCAGTTTCTGTGCTACCCGCTCGCTGGCATCGTTACCGACCGCGATGCGGAGCACGATCCGATGAAGTTCCAACTCATCGAAGCCGACCTCCAGAGTGCGGGCCGTCGCTTCCGTGGCGATGCCCTTTCCCGACTCGTCCGAGCGTATCCAGTATCCCACTTCGCCGACCGACGACTGGCGCGACGTGTACCAAACAGACACGTTCCCGAGGTGGGGCCCCGGATCGTCCCGGGAACGGATGGTGAAGTCATAAGCTCTTCCTTCGCCCCACGCCGTCATGGAATCGCGCAGGAACATGAGCCCGTCCCTCCGCCCATAGCTCATATGGGCCCAGGGCAGCCACTCGTTCAATGTTGGTAGCGAGGCTCCGACCGCGTCCAAGAGAGAGTCCAGGTCGCGACGCTTGAACGGGCGCAGCTCCAGATTCGGGGTCAGACGGGGGTTCGTGGGGAGCATCCATGACAGCTTATCTCCGGAGCGCTGTCTTCCCGGCGAGTAGAGCAGCCATGAGATGTGGCCTAGCCTTGGCTCAATGCAAGGCTCCTGGGAGCCGCTGTCCAGGCTCCCCAAGCAATACCAGGGCGAAAAGCCGGCCACCGCAGCTGTTTTGGTTCCGCTGTATGAGGACGACGCAGGCGAGATCCGGGTGGTGATCACCAAGCGACCCGATCATATGCCGTCGCATCCCGGTCAGCTGGCTTTCCCCGGAGGCAAGATCGACCCCGAAGACGCCAGTCCGTTGGCAGCGGCGCTGCGAGAAGCGGAGGAAGAAGTGGGCATCCGTCCCGGCGACGTCGAGGTGTGTGGTTTCCTCGAGCCGGTAAACACCAATCGGCTTGACATGATTGTTGCCCCGGTGGTGGGTCGACTGCCCGGACCTCCCCGGCTCGTGTTGCAGCCCGAGGAAGTCGAGCTGAGTCTGGAACCTCGGCTCGAGCACTTCTTCGACGAGGCATTGTGGCGGAGCGAATTGTGGTCGGGCTTCGAACTGTGGTTCATTGAGGTTCAGGGTGAGGTGTTGTGGGGTGCTTCTGCCCAGATCATGCGGTCGATGCTAAATGTGATCAGAGGGCGGTGAAAAGGGGGGCGAGCACTAACGCCGGCAGCAGGTTCGCCACTCGAATGCGCTTTAAGTCGAGTAGGCGCAAGGCCACTCCGATGAGCAAGATGCCGCCGGCGGACGCGAGGGCGTCAAGAGATGCGGCGCTCAGGGAATCACCAACGATGGAGGAAACCAGGGCGATACCACCCTGCACAACCAGGATGGTGCCTGCCGAGACGATCACTCCCCAGCCGTAGACGGCAGCGAAGGCGATCGACGCGAAACCATCGAGACCGGCCTTGATGTAGAGCAGCTCCGGGTCGCCCAGCCCATCGTTTATGGACCCCAGCACGGTCAGCGGGCCCACGCAGAAAACGAGTGAGGCGATGACGAAGCCTTCACCAAAGGCCGCCCGCCGATCGGCGAATAAGCCGGCGGCGGCAGCTTCAGGAAGCTCGGCGTCTATTACCGGCGAGCCGTGCCCACCCGTGAAGCGGTCCCGCAGCCGGTTGCCGAGGCGCTCGAGCCACTGTTCGATGCCGACCAGCTCGCCGAGGACGCCGCCCAACAGAACGGCTGCCAGGATCGGAACCAGTTCCTCAGCCCGCAGCGAATCGCGAAATGCGATGGCCAATGTGAGCAGTCCCAGCCCGGCCATGACGGTGGTGCGAATGCGCTCCTCGAGCCGACTTCCGGCGACCGCGCCGATAGTGGTCCCGATCAAGACGGTGGCGATGTTGGCGGCGGTACCGAGAAACATTGGGTGATTGGTTGTCAGAGGCTCTCGAGGAAATCCCGAGCCAGTGCGGCGAAAGCTGCCGGTTCTTCGAACTGAGGCATATGGGCAGTCCCCTCCATCACCACGAGCTTCGCATCCGGAGCTCTCTCCGTAATCGACCGGGCCCGGTCGAGCATCAAGGGCATGTCGAGGTCCCCGACAACGACCAGGGTAGGCATCGCTAATTCGTCAAGCCGCTCGTAGGCAGAAGGTGGCTCGATCTCATCGCCGGGCGAGGGTGCCTCCAGGGCGCGAGCGTTCATGTCGAGGAACAGGGCCCGCTTGTCGCCGCCCACCCTGCCCTCAGGCGCGAGCGGGCCATCAAGCCATAGATGGGTCTCCAGGCGATTCGCCTCCCCGAGGTCGCCGCTCTCGTATGCCTCGTCGGCAGCTTCATCAAGCGCCACAGCCTCGGGCAAGAGCGAAGCGGTTTCGACGGGTGCGCCTGTAATCGCCGTTCCGATGAGAATGAGGGCGCGGACTTTCTCGGGATGGGCGAGGGCGAAGTCGATGGAAATGCGCCCTCCCTGTGAGTTCCCTACCAGGACTAGCGGGTCGTTGCCCAGATGGGAGACGACCGCTCCCAGGTCGCGGGCGTGTGAATAGCTCTCCGGCAGATACCTGGTGTCTCCGAAACCACGCCGGTCGTAAGCGATGAGGCGGCCGGTTGATTCGAGCTTTGTCATGGTTTCCGACCAACTACGCCGGTCGGCCACGCCGGCGTGCAGCAACACCGCAGCGGGACCCTTCCCGGCCTCCTGGCAGGCCAACACGGCGTTCGATGACTGAACGGTGAAGTGCTCCATGGGAGGCACTCTAGGAGTTGAGGCCTTCCGGAGTGGGTGGCCGCTCAGCGGTCGGTATAGGCTCGCTCCATTATGGGAAGGCAAGTTGTTTTCAGCGGGCTACAGCCCACCGGGAATATCCATATCGGTAACTATCTGGGAGCTTTACGCAACTGGGTGCGGCTGCAGGATGAATACGACACCATCTATTGCGTGGTCGATCTGCACGCTTTGACACAGCCCCAGGATCCGGTTGAGTTCGAGCGCGAACGACTCGAGGCCGCCAAGATAGTGATCGCCGCCGGCGTGAACCCGGAGCGGTCGTTGCTGTATTACCAATCCAAGGTCCCTCAGCACACGGAGCTTGCTTGGATTCTCAGCACGCTCACCCAGATGGGCAACTTGAATCGGATGACCCAGTTCAAGGAAAAGTCCGGTCAGGGCAGTGCCAACCTTGGTCTCTACTCGTACCCGGTGTTGATGGCGGCCGATATTCTGATTCACCACGCCCACAAGGTTCCAGTGGGCGAGGACCAAACTCAGCATCTGGAGCTTTCACGCGATCTGGCTGAGCGCTTCAATCGCCGTTATGGCGAAGAGTTCCCCGTGCCCGAGGGAATCATTCCGGGGGTGGGAGCGAGGATCATGTCGCTGCAGGATCCTGCCGCCAAGATGTCCAAATCCGCTGAGAACCTTGGAAGCCGGGTACTCCTTCTCGACGATCCCGACACCATCCGCAAGCGCATCTCGCGAGCGGTCACCGATTCGGGCGCGGGAATCACGTACGACTGGGAGGCTAAGCCGGGGATCACGAACCTGGT
Organism: uncultured Gammaproteobacteria bacterium; assembly: GCA_964195005.1. GTDB lineage: Bacteria > Actinomycetota > Acidimicrobiia > Spongiisociales > SHLN01 > JAUXLW01. Next base: position 16,089 of record CAXMOO010000055.1, on the reverse strand, counting down.
AGAGATTTTCTCACTGTTCACCGACACCCCGATCGGGGAGGTCGTTAACGAGCATTCTGAAAAGCAGTACGGCGAATTCAAGCTGCTGGTCGCGGAAGCTGTTATCGATGGCCTCGCCCCCATTAGGGCGGCTCATGCAGCTCTAGAGGACGAAGAGGTGCAGCGGATAATGCAGAAGGGCGCCCTCGACGCCCGAAGCAGCGCTGAGGGCTTCCAGGTGGGAGTGCGGGAAAAAGTCGGTCTGGGCGGTTAGGGCCGGCGCCCTGCGCGCTGCTACCGTCGCATCCCATGGATATAGAAATCGGCATGGGAAAGTCGGGCCGCCGGGCCTACGGTTTCGATGATATCGCCATTGTGCCCTCCCGCCGGACCCGCGACCCGGAAGATGTGGACCTGAGCTGGACCGTCGACGCTTATACGTTCGAGCTTCCCTTGATGGCTTCGGCGATGGACTCGGTGGTGAGCCCGGCGACTGCCGTCGAGGTGGGCCGGCGTGGCGGCCTGGCGGTGCTCAACCTCGAGGGTTTGTGGACCCGCTATCCGGACCCGGCTCCGTACTACCAGGAGATTGCCGCGCTGGAACCGGAGAAGGCGACGAGGCGCATGCAAGAGATCTACCTCGAGCCCATCAAGCCCGGGCTCATCGGCGAGCGTATCGCTGAGATCCGGGCCGCCGGTGTCGTCACAGCTGCCAGCCTCACGCCACAGAGAGTCGAGGATTTTGCACCGCTGGCGGTTGAGGCCGGGCTCCACGTGCTGGTTATCCAGGGAACCGTCGTATCCGCCGAACATGTCTCGACCCGCCGCGACCCGTTGGATCTGAAGGACTTCATCCGCAATTTCGAGCTTCCGGTCATCGTGGGAGGGTGCGCTTCGTACTCCACGGCATTGCACCTGATGCGAACGGGCGCCGTAGGGGTTTTGGTTGGTGTGGGCCCGGGAGCTGCCTGCACGACCCGGGGAGTCCTGGGAATCGGCGTCCCCCAGGCCACGGCTATCGCCGATGCAGCCGGTGCCAGGATGAGACACCTCGACGAGACCGGCCGTTACGTGCACGTGATCGCCGACGGGGGCATGCGCCGCGGGGGTGAGATCGCCAAGGCCATCGCTTGCGGGGCTGATGCTGTCATGGTCGGCTCACCGTTAGCGGCAGCCCATGAGGCGCCGGGCGCCGGCTGGCACTGGGGCATGGCTACTTTCCATCCCAGCCTGCCGCGGGGTGCCAGGGTGGGCGTTGGCACGCTGGGTTCGATTGAGGAGATTCTCCTTGGACCGGCCTACGAGAACGACGGCCGCCGGAACCTCTTTGGAGCCTTGCGGATATCCATGGCTACCACCGGTTATGCAGACCTCAAGGACTTCCAGAAGGCCGAAGTCATGGTGGCTCCCGCCATCCAGACCGAAGGTAAGGCGCTGCAAAGGTCCCAGCACGTCGGAATGGCTTGATGAGCGAAGTGGCTCAAGTCTTGGTGGTCGACTTCGGAGCACAATACGCCCAATTGATTGCCCGCCGCGTGCGGGAGGCACACGTCTACTCACGGATTATCCCGCGCGACACGACCGCAGCAGCAGCCGCGGAGCTGAATCCGCTGGCAATCATCCTGTCTGGTGGGCCGGCCTCTGTCTATGCAGATGACGCCTTTAGTCTCGATCCGGCCTTCTTCGACCTCGGGATTCCGATCCTGGGAATCTGCTACGGCCATCAGCTACTCGCGCAAGGCCTGGGCGGGGTGGTGGAGAGAACCGAAGCGGGCGAATACGGCGGGGCCGATCTCACCGTGGCCGGGGAAGATTCGACTCTGTTCGCCGAGCTTCCAGCCGTACAGCAGGTGTGGATGAGCCATGCCGACTCAGTTGTTAAGTCACCACCCGGCTTCACGGTGACTGCCAGCACCGCGGGGTCGCCGGTGGCGGCCATGGAGGACTCGGGTCGAGGTCTCTACGGGGTTCAATTTCATCCCGAGGTTTCACATACCCCCCGGGGCCAGGACCTGTTGAAGCGGTTCCTTTTCGAGGTCGTGGATGCCAGACCCAGCTGGACTCATGTCTCAATTATCGAGCGGGCTATCGAGCGGATCCGCGCGCAGGTAGGCGATCGAAAAGTGATCTGCGGGTTGTCAGGCGGGGTGGACTCGGCAGTCGCGGCGGCGCTGGTCCACAAAGCGGTCGGAGATGAGCTCAGTTGTGTGTTCATCGACCATGGGCTGCTGCGTTCTGGGGAGGCCGAGCAAGTGGTGGAGACATTCGAAAGGGTCTTCTCCACCAACCTGATTCACGTGGACGCCACCGACCGGTTTCTCGATGCCCTCGAGGGGGTGACCGACCCTGAATCCAAGCGCAAGATCATTGGCGCCACCTTCATCCGTGTGTTCGAAGATGTCGCCGAGCAGCTCGAGGACGTTGATGTACTGGTGCAAGGCACGCTCTATCCGGACATCATCGAGTCTGGAACCAAAGATGCCGCTCGAATCAAGAGCCACCACAACGTCGGGGGCTTGCCAGACGATATGCAATTCGAGCTGGTCGAGCCGCTCAAGGACCTTTTCAAGGACGAGGTGAGAGCGGTTGGGGAGGAGCTCGGGCTCCCGGATGAGATTGTCTGGCGCCAGCCTTTCCCCGGGCCGGGATTGGCCATTCGGATCGTGGGTGAGGTGACCAGGGAGCGTTTGGTGATGCTCCGTGCGGCGGACCACATCATTTTGGAGGAGATCCGCCGGGCCGGACTCTACCGCGATGTCTGGCAGTCTTTCGGTGTGCTGGCGGCCATTCGCACGGTGGGAATCCAGGGGGATGAGCGGACGTATGCCCATCCGCTGATAGTGCGGGCGGTGGTGTCTGATGACGCCATGACGGCAGACTGGGCTCGTCTGCCGTATGAGGTGTTGGAGGCGATCTCCACCCGGGTGATCAACGAAGTGGAGGGCGTAAACCGCGTCACCTACGACGTCTCTTCCAAGCCTCCGGCCACGATCGAGTGGGAGTAGTCGGCAGATACGTCTCCCGGGCCGTTTGCTCTCAAGGAAGCCACCAACCGGACCGATAAATGTCTAGTCCCCACCGGAGAGCTCTGTGGACTGGAATCAAGACGAGGAATTGCTGCAGGTCTTCCGTATCGAGATCGAAGATCGCGCTCCGCGTTTGGTCGCCGGAGCGGAGGCAATGATTGCCGGGACCCTCACAACCGAGATCACGTCTGATTCGATGCGTGAAGCGCACACTGTCAAGGGCACCGCCCGGGTAATGGGATTCAACGCCATCGCCGATGCGGGTGCCCGGCTTGAGTCCGACTGGAAGGCGGTAATAGACCACGACCTTGATCCGACCGCCGATCTGGGTCGGCACTTCCTGGCTATTAGCCAACAGTTACTTGCGGCCGTCGATGCTCACCCTGATGAAGGAACGCCCGAGTTGAGTGCTGCACTCCGGGCTCTAATCGAAGGCGGAGCACCGGTTCTGGACGCGACGACTCCACCAGCTCGGACCGAGGCAAACGAAGGACCGGCGCCCGGGGCAGCGGCGGCCGAGCTTCCAGCCCCGACGATTCGCATGGAATCAGCAGTAAGGGAGAAGCCGGAGCTCACAGTGATTGCGGGCACAAAGGGTGAAGATCCGCCGGTGAATCCCAATGTCGGCAACCTTGGAGGCTTGCTGGCCGCGTCTGAGCCTCATACCAGCGGCGAGACCACCGCAGTCGAGACCTCGAAGCTGTACCGCTTGATCAACCGCGTTGCCGAATTGCGCCTTGATAGCGAAGTGTTGTCCGAGGCGCTCGAGGCGCTTCGTATGGCCGCCACCTCTAGCGCCGGCGAGATCGCCGCCTTGTCCACCAGTTGGGAGCGCGTGGTGGCCGACTTGAATGAGGCAGTCGTTGAGATACAGGATCAGGCCGTGGCCCTCATCGCAGTGCCTCTCTCCACCGTCACCGGCACAGTGCCGGGGTTGGTGCGCTTCCTTTCCAAGAAGACTGGAAAAGAGATCCGGCTGGAGATCATTGACGATGACATTGAGGTCGACTTGCAGATCCTCGACAGGATGGCCGATGCCCTTCGGAACCTCATAGTCAACGCCGTCGAACACGGGATCGAGCGTCCCGAGGTGAGAATTGCGGCGGGCAAAGCGGCCACCGGCACGCTCTCTGTAGCCGCCGAGAGCAACGATGGACACCTCAGTATCACGGTCGCCGATGATGGGGCTGGGATTGAGTGGCGGGCGGTAGCTCAGGCGGCCAAAGTTCGCGGGCTGTTGAGTGGCGACGAAGAGCCGACGGAGGAGGACTTGCGCAAGGTCTTGTTCTATGACGGAATCAGCACCTCACCAACTCACAGCGAGCTGAGCGGTAGTGGGCAGGGTTTCAAGGTCATCAGCCAGCTTGTCCGGGACATGGGCGGCACAGTGAACCTCGAGACAGACCCGGAGGAAGGAACGTCGATAACTATCACCGTTCCGGCGTTTCAGAGCCTGCAGCGTGCGCTCATCGTCGAAGCTGCCGGCCGTAGGTGGGGCATAGCCGACCCGGCTGTTCTCGATCATTTTCTGATAGAGGAATCCGATCAAGTCACGCTGGCCGGCAAAACCGAAATTGTTTGGAGGGAAGGCGCTCTCCCTTTGAGCTCGTTCGCTGCCGCGGCGGGCCTGGGTGATACCGAAACGATGCGAGAGGTCGTTGTGTTGGCCACCCAGTCCGGTCCTGCCGCTTTGGGCGTTTCGGCCGTAGTCGGAGTTCGCGAAGTGGCGTCCAAGGGCCTCGGGCCGTTGGTCTCCGGGTCCGACCTGGTGACGGGAGCTGCGCTGCTCGGTGCCGGGGAGATCGCATTAATGCTCGATGCCAACTCGCTCGGTGAGGCCAGCCGGGCGCGTCGTACCGGTCCTCTTGAGCGGTTACCGGTGGTCCTGATAGTCGACGATTCACCGGGAGTCCGACAGATCGTTGCCGGCTCACTGGCAGCCGGGGGATTCGAGACGATAGTGGCAGGATCAACTGCCGAAGCCATCGATCTTCTCTCGAAGGGAACTGTCGATGCCCTAGTTGTCGACTATTCAATGCCGGGGTCAGACGGTATTTCGCTTGTGGATGAGGTGCGGAGCAGCTTTGGCAACCTGCCGATCATCATGATGTCGGCCGTCGCTGAGAAGGTTGACCAGGAAAGGGCCAAAGCAGCGGGAGTAAATGCCTACTTCGACAAGGCAGATTTTCGTGAGGGAGCCCTCATGTCAACCCTTCAATCTCTGCTTGAAGCGGCCGATAAAACTACCGAGGCCCAAGCCCAATGAAAGTGCTTATCGCCGACGACAGCCCCGTGCTGGTTACTGCCCTCCGGAAGCTCCTGGAGCAATCCGGTTATGAAGTCGTGATTGCAATGGATGGCTTGGAAGCTGTTCAGCGCTTCTACCAGGACAACCCCGATCTCGTGCTGCTGGATATTCAGATGCCCAAGCTGCACGGATACGTCGTCTGTCGCCTCATCAAAGAGGATCCCGCTTCCCGCCACATCCCGGTTCTGATCCTGACGGGCCGTGAGTCGGCCGAGGACCGCTACTGGGGTCAACGCTCTGGCGCCGATGGTTACCTCACCAAGGAGTCGATGGGCGACGAGCTGCTGGATGCCATCCAGTCCGCCCTGGCCAGCCGGGCCCTATCCGACATGGGCCGGCAAGAGCCCCGTGCCCAGTCTCTTGACGAGTCCGATGTTCTCAGCCGCGTTTGCGAAGTCTTAGACCGGAAACTCTTCGAAGCCACCATTGTCAACGACATCGTCGGGGTGGGGGTTAGGGCAATGGACCTCGACGCCACCGTCGCCGAGACGCTCAGTATCTTGCATCGTTTGATCGATTTTGACGGGTCGGCCATCGTTCTGCCTAAGGAGCGCCGACTGTTGGTTCGGTTTGAGCGGACCATCTCAGTCGGCGACTTCGATGAGTTCCGCTCCCTGGCCGCGCTTCGCTGCCGCCAGTTCACCACCGCCGACGTAACTATCGAGGACCTCCAGGTCTCGTTCACGGGTGGGACCAGCGAAGACGAGATCCTCGACGACTCGCCGGAAGCAGTCATCAAGGGTTGGCCCTCCACTGCAGTTGCACCTCTGTGGTCGCGCGGTGAAGTGGTCGGTGTTCTGTTTCTCGCCTCTCAGCGTGAAGACACCTTCACCGATGCCCCCGAGCGAACCCTGCGCACAATCGAGCCCCACGTGGCAACCGTCGTCGATTCGGCTCGCCACTATCAGAAGATGCTCGAGCAAGAGGCCCGCACCTCACTCAGCTCGCTCTTCGACTGAAGAGAGCAACCAGCAATAAGCATTAAGCAAGAATCTTCGCTTCCTGCTTTCTGCTTCTTGCTCTTAAATAACACGGCTGCAATTCGGGGCCGGGGGGTTGCGTATAATCCGCCCCATGTCCGTGGAGTCTGCCCTTTTCGCCGATCTCAACCCTTCGCAGCGCGAAGGGGTGGCGGCCACCGATGGTCCGGTTCTTGTTGTCGCCGGAGCCGGCTCTGGCAAGACCCGGGTGCTCACGTATCGCATCGCTCATCTGATTGAGGATGTCGGGGTCTCTCCCTATCAGATATTGGCGATCACTTTTACCAACAAGGCTGCCAATGAGATGAAAGAGCGAGTTGGGCAGCTGGTGGGCCCTGTCGTCCAGTCCATGTGGGTTTCTACATTCCATTCGGCGTGTGTGCGGATCCTCCGACGCGAGGCAGGGCGCCTGGGGTTCAAATCGTCGTTCTCCATCTATGACGCCGCCGACTCGCTGCGGCTGATCACCTATTGCCTGCGAGATCTCGACCTGGATACCAAGCGATTTCCTCCCCGGGGCATCCGTGCCGCCATCGGCAACGCCAAGAATGAACTAATCGATCATGAGACTTTCGCTTCCCAGGGGAGCGGATACTTTCACGAGCAGGTTTCCGAGGTCTACCGGCTCTATCAGCAGCGCTTGTTGGAAGCGTCGGCCATGGATTTCGATGACCTTCTCAAGGTCACGGTCGAGCTGCTCGCAGCCTTCCCCGACGTCCTCAGCTTCTACCAGGACCGCTTCCGTTACATCCTCGTGGACGAGTACCAGGACACGAACCACGCCCAATACATGTTCGTCAAGTTGCTTGCCGAAAAACATGGCAACCTGTGCGTGGTTGGCGATTCTGACCAGAGCATCTATGCCTTTCGCGGCGCCAACATCCGCAACATCATTGAGTTCGAGCGTGATTACCCCGACGCCAAGATCGTCCTGTTGGAACAGAACTACCGATCGACTCAGAACATCCTCGACGCCGCCAATTCGGTCATTGCCAACAACCCCGGTCGCCAGCCCAAGCATCTGTGGACCGATGCCGGGGAGGGGCACAAGGTTCGCATGTACGAGGCGGACGACGAGCGCGACGAAGCCGCCTATGTGGCAGAGAAGATCGGCGAGCTCGAGGAGGAGGGATTCAACACCAGGGATGTGGCGATTTTCTATCGCACCAATGCCCAGAGCCGAGTGTTGGAGGAGATATTTGTCCGCTACGGCATTCCTTATCAGGTGGTCGGTGGCACCAAGTTCTATGAGCGCCGGGAGGTGAAGGACGGCTTTGGCTACCTGCAGGTACTGGTGAACCCGGACGATCAGGTGGCGCTCAAGCGGGTACTGAATACTCCCAAACGGGGTATCGGTGACACGACTGTGGGGCACCTCGACCGGTTTGCCCAGGCTGAGGGGATCAGCTTTCATGACGCCCTGCTCAAGGTCAACAACAACGAAAAGGTCTCTAGCCGGGCTGCTAAATCAATCAGCGAGTTTCTCGGGCTCATCGACTATTTGCGCGAGAAGGCCGAGGCCGGGCCCCGCGCCGCCATGGAGGCGGTCCTGGCCGACAGCGGCCTGGTGGATGCTCTGGAATCGGAGCGCTCGATTGAGGCCTTGGGCCGAGTTGAGAACCTGAAGGAGATTCTCTCAATTGCCGAGGAGTTCGAGGAGAGTGGTCCCGGGAGGGAGAACGCCCAGGGAGTGCCCTGGGTGGAGCTCGGAGGTCTGGAGAAGCTGCAGATGTTCTTGGAAACAGTCAGCCTTGTGAACGAGGTCGACGAGATGGAGGAGAACGCCCACACCGGCCCTGTCACCCTCATGACTCTGCACAACGCCAAGGGTCTCGAGTTCCCCGTGATCTTCGTGGTCGGGCTCGAAGATGGGGTGTTCCCTCACATCCGTTCGCTGGGGGAGCCGGCTGAGATGGAAGAAGAGCGACGGCTGTTCTATGTGGGGATCACTCGAGCCCAGCACAGACTCTTTCTCGTGAACGCAACTCAACGGTCCCTGTGGGGGGCTCCCAACTTCAACGGTCCGAGCCGGTTCCTGCGCGAGATCCCCGACGGGCTCATAGAGAAGGAAGAGACCAGGCCGGCCCGGCAGGTGACGGACAACCGGCCTCAACCCCTGGGGGATGTGCGGGCCGGCGAGACTGTCATCCACGACCACTGGGGCCGCGGCACAGTGCTGTCGGTGGAAGGCGCCGGGGATAAGGCCGAGGCGACGGTGACGTTTGAGGGTGAGGGCACGAAGACGCTTCTTTTGGCGTGGGCTCCTCTGAGGAAGGGGTAGGCGCCTCGGCTGGTTGATGGGGCTGGGGCCCCGTCAACATTGTGATCAGGGCTGCCCGTAGGGCAGCTACGAAGAGCCAGAGGTAGGCCGAGGCGACGGTGACGTTTGAGGGTGAGGGCACGAAGACGCTTCTTTTGGCGTGGGCTCCTCTGAGGAGGGGTAACTCCTCCCCCACGAAGTGTATGGACCGGGTACATGGGTGATGCTCGTGCGGGGACACGGGTAACACCGAGGATGAGGAGGTTGCCTATGGAGGGGGGTGCGATGCCGTGGTCAGCGAAGTCCCTATGGTCACCTCCGCCACGAAGTGGGGGAGGCTGGGAGGGGGGTGGGCCCAACAACGGCGCCCTGAGGTTGCTTGTCGCCCGATGCGCCTGTTGAAGCAGGAACCGGTTATACAGGCACCGGACCAACAGCTAACTGTTATGCACTGCCCCCGGCAAGCCAGAAAGCAACAATTCTCCGATGTGCGAGCTGCGAACTACCGCCGTTGTTGGGCACCACCCGGCCCCTCCCGTTCGCTTCAGCTTCGGTCCGGGAGGGGAGACCATCAGAATGCTCGGTCGGCATCGATCGACTCAGCGAGCGAAATTTGGTCCCCGGTAGGCTGGTCGACATGGACGTTCGCGTTATACGAGAGTCAGACATCGACGAATTCCGAGCGGTCATGGGCCACAGTTTCGGGTTTGATCCCAAGCCTGAAGATCTGGAGAGCTTCAAGAACCTGTTCGAACTCGATCGTCTCTTCGCTGCGTTCGACGGTGACGAAGTGGTCGGTACCGGTGGGGCGTTCAGCTTCGATATGACAGTCCCGGGCGGGTTCATTCCGTGTGGAGGGACCACAGTGATCACGGTGAAGCCGACCCACCGAAGGCAGGGTGTGCTCACCGCGATGATGGAGTTTCACCTGAGCGAGGCCTCCGTTCGCGGCGAGCTGGCGGTGGCGCTGTGGGCAACGGAAAGTGCCATTTACGGCCGGTTCGGCTACGGCATCGCCGCCCATGCCTACGAAATGAAGGTAGAGCGGGCTTCCATCTCGTTTGTGCACGAGGCGGCGGCGCAAGGGCTTGTGCGCCTCGTCGATGTGGAAGAGGCCCGCAAGATCCTTCCCAACCTCTATGAGCGCGTACGACCCGAGCGGCCCGGCTTCCTCACGCGCTCCCCGGTGCGGTGGGACGAGGAGCATTTCTACGACCCGGAACATCACCGCTCCGGGCGTACGGCAAAACGGTGGGTTGTGTACGAGGACTCGTCCGGAGTCGGTGGCTACGCAAACTACCGACAGCAGCTCCGGTTCGAAGACGGCCTTCCCAGCGGGACCGTGGAGTTTGGTGAGTTCATCGCAACGTCGCCGGAAGCTGAGGACGCTCTGTGGAGGTACCTCGTCGGCATTGATCTCGTGAGAGAGCTTGAAGGTTGGAACACCGATCCGGCGGCCTCGCTCCGATGGATTGTCGCCGATGGGCGCCGGGTGCATACCCGGCCATCCGATGGCGTCTGGGTTCGGCTGCTCGATATTCCGGGAGCTTTGGAGGCTCGGCAATATCGGGTGCCGGGACGGCTCGTGATGGAGGTTTCCGATAGCTTCGGAAACTGCGCCGGCCGGTACAGTCTGGAGGCAGGGCCTTCCCGGGCAGCGTCGGCTCGCACGAACGAGCCAGCTGACCTGGAGTTGGACGTTCGCGAGCTGGGAGCGATTTATCTCGGCGGTACGCGGCCAAGTGAGCTTGCGCGGGCCGGACTCATCACAGGCTCAGACGAAGCCGTTCGCATGGCAGATGACATGTTCGGATGGCATATCGAGCCCTGGTGCCCCGAGCTGTTCTAACCCAAACCACCACGGCGAATGGTGCTGTGGCCGGCAGGTTTGACGATGTGACAGCCGTGGGTCACGGCAGGGTGGCTGTGATGCAAAGCGAGGCATGGGGCTGGAGGAGCCCTTTCGCGGCGGCCGCTAACCTCGGTGCATGCCGCGAAGAGTCCTCATTGCCAAGCCGGGCCTGGACGGTCACGACCGTGGCGCCAAGGTAATAGCCCGGGCGCTTCGAGATGGAGGGGTGGAGGTTATCTACTCGGGCCTTCACCAGACTCCGGAGCAGATCGTCGAAACTGCCATTCAGGAGGACGTTGGTGGCGTCGGATTGTCGGTCTTGTCGGGAGCTCACATGACACTGTTTCCCAAGGTTGTTGAAGGATTGCGCGCCCGGGGAGCCGACGATGTAATCGTTTTCGGGGGAGGTATCGTCCCTGAGGAGGACATCGAGCCGCTCGAGCAAGCCGGCGTGGCCGCCATCTTCACCCCCGGGGCTCCGCTTTCGGACATCGTGGACTGGGTCAACGAACACATTCCAGAGGCCTGAGTAGTGGACCTCTTTGAGTATCAGGGCAAATCCCTTTTCGCCAGGGTCGGCGTGCCCGTCCCGGATGGTCGTCTCGCCATCTCGCCGACCGAGGCCCGCACTGCCGCCGACGCCATCGGCGGCACCGTCGTAGTCAAGGCTCAAGTGCAGGTTGGCGGTCGCGGAAAAGCGGGCGGCATCAAAGTCGCCGACTCACCCCGAGCAGCCGAAGAGGCCGCCGGGCAGATCCTCGGCATGGACATCAAGGGTCACACAGTACATTCGGTCTGGGTGGAACAAGCCTCGGACATTGCCGCCGAGTACTACGTCAGCTTTACGCTCGACCGTTCCGCCAAGAAGCATCTCGCCATTGTGAGTGCCCAGGGAGGTGTCGACATCGAAGGCGTGGCCGAGTCGGACCCCGAGGCGGTGGTGAAGCTGCACATCGATCCGGTAGTGGGGCTCACCGATTGGCAGGCGCGGGAACTCGTTTACCGAGGCAAGCTGGAGCCCACCGCAGCTCGAGCGGCCACGGCCGCCCTCAAAAAGCTGTATGAGGCCTTCGTCTCCCTCGACTGCGATCTGGTGGAGGTCAACCCGCTGATCCTCACCGGCTCCGGCGAGATCGTGGCACTCGACTCCAAAGTAACGCTCGACTCCAATGCGTTCTTCCGGCACCCCGACTTCGGCGAGTTCGAAGCCGCCTTCCACCGTGACCCGATCGAGGCCAAAGCCAAGGAGCGCGATCTCAACTTCATCAAACTCGAAGGCAGCGTTGGGATAATCGGCAACGGCGCCGGACTGGTCATGAGCACGCTCGACATCGTCGACCTCGTCGGCGGGAGTGCCTCCAACTTCCTCGACGTGGGCGGTGGTGCCGGGGCCGAAACCATTTTGAATGCCCTTGAAGTGCTCACTCATGACGAAACCGTCAAGTCTGTGCTCATCAACATCTTCGGTGGCATTACCCGGTGTGACCTTGTCGCCCAGGGGATCATCGAGGCGCTGGACCGGTTGGAGCTCCCGTGGCCGATCGTCGTCAGACTGGACGGCACCAATGCTGATGCAGGCCGGGCGCTCCTCGCCGAGTCAAGGCATAAGAAGTTGATCCCGGCGAGCACTATGCGAGAAGCCGCCGAGCGGGCGGTACAGCTGGCGGGCACGGACTGATGGCGATTCTCATTGACGAAGGGACCAGGCTGCTAGTCCAGGGCCTCACCGGCAAGGAGGGCCAGTTCCACGGGTTTCGCAACCGCGATTACGGCACCAATCTGGTGGCAGGGGTGACGCCGGGTAAGGGCGGTACCGACCTCGACGGTGTGCCGATCTTCAACACCGTGGCCGAAGCCGTCGCCGCCACCTCCGCGAACACCGCCATGACCTTTGTCCCCCCTCCCTTTGCAGCCGACGCGATTATGGAAGCGGCCGCCGCCGGCATCGATTTGATCGTGGCAATCACCGAAGGCATTCCTGCTCACGACGAGGCCCGGGTGTTCAACTACATCACTCACATGTCGGATGCCCGGCTGCTGGGGCCGAACTGCCCCGGCCTTCTGTCGCCGGGCAAGGCCAACGTGGGCATCATGCCTCCCGAGATCGCCCTGGCAGGCCGGGTGGGAGTGGTGTCGCGGTCGGGCACGCTCACCTATCAAGCAGTTCATGAGCTCACCATGCTCGGCATCGGACAGTCGAGCTGCGTCGGCATCGGCGGCGACCCGGTTCCGGGCACGTCGTTCGTCGACGTACTCGACCTGTTCCAGAAGGACGACGACACCGACGCCATCGTGATGATCGGTGAGATCGGAGGAGATGCCGAGGAGCAAGCCGCCGACTTCATCAAGGACCACATCACCAAACCGGTCGTGTCGTACATTGCCGGAGTGACTGCCCCGCCCGGAAAGAAGATGGGCCACGCTGGAGCCATCATTTCTGGCAACAAGGGCACTGCCTCGGCCAAGATGGAGGCACTGGCTGCGGTGGGGTCTACCGTACTGGATGACCCGACTGAGATCGGCACTGCGATTCAGGAGCTCCTGAGCGGACCGCTCACTTGATGCTCCCACCACCCTCCTAGGCTTCAACCTGTGACGGCGAAGATTCTGTCGGGCAAGGAGCCTGCGCAAGCGATCAAAGACGAGGTGAGTGAGCGGGTTGCCGCGCTCGGAAAGCGGGTCGGTCTTGCGACCGTTCTGGTCGGCGACGATCCCGCCAGCGAGGTGTATGTGCGCAACAAGCACAAGGCGGCTGCCGACGTCGGCATGTACTCCTATGACAAGCATTTACCCACCGAGACCCCGCAAGAAGAGGTCGAAGCGCTGGTCCGTAACCTCAACGCCGACCCGGCGGTCGATGCGATCTTGGTTCAGCTGCCCCTTCCCGAGGGGATGGACCCGGATGCCATAATCGACCTCATCGATCCGGGCAAGGACGCGGACGGGCTTCACCCCCACAGCCTGGGGTTGGCTGTGCTCGAGCGGCGGGGGGCCGTGCCGGCCACGCCGCAAGGCATCATGCGCCTACTCGACTTCTACGACATTGAAACCGAGGGAAAGGTGGCCGTGATCGTCGGCCGCTCCCGGCTGGTGGGTCGGCCGATGGGCCTCCTGCTCGGGGCGAAAGCTGCCAACGCGACGGTGCTCAACGCCCACTCCCGCACAGTGGACCTGCCGGCCGTCACGGCTATGGCAGACATCCTCGTAGTCGCGACCGGATCGCCGGGTCTGGTGACGGCGGAAGGAGTGAAGGAGGGGGCGGTGGTCGTCGATGTCGGCATCAACCGCGTTGATGGCAAGCTGGTGGGGGATGTGGATTTTGATAGTGTGGCGGAGGTGGCCGGTGCAATCAGCCCGGTTCCGGGCGGAGTTGGACCGATGACGATTGCCAGCCTCCTGCTCAACACCGTCGGCTTAGCCGAGGCGCGGGCAGGTACGGCCGGATGATTCAGGAGGAGTTGTGGCTTCGTTAATAACAATGGGCCCGGACGGGCTGCTGGTCCCGGACACACCAATCATTCCGTATATCGAGGGTGACGGTATCGGGCCTGATATATGGGCAGCTTCAGTTCGAGTCTTCGACGCGGCCGTCGAGTCGGCGTATGGATCTGACCGTGCGGTTGCTTGGACGCAGGTGCCGGCAGGCCAGGCGGCGTTCGACGAGACTGGAGAATGGCTTCCCGAAGAGACCGTGGAGTCTTTTCGCCGGCACCTCGTCGGCATCAAGGGCCCGCTGACTACGCCAGTCGGCGGAGGCATGAGAAGTCTGAATGTCGCCATCCGTCAGATTCTCGACCTCTACACCTGTATCCGGCCCGTGCGCTGGTTTCAGGGTGTGCCTTCGCCGGTCAAGCATCCTGAGCTCGTCGACATGGTGATCTTCCGCGAGAACACCGAGGATGTATACGCCGGACTCGAACTTGAGTCAGGCACCCCTGAGGCAGTCGCATTGCTCGACTTCATAAAGTCGGAGTACGGCTGGGAGCCGCGACCCGATGCCGGCCTCGGCCTCAAGCCCGTCTCTACGACAGGGTCGAAGCGGCTGATCCGCGCTGCCATCGAATACGCCTTGGCCAACGATCGCGAGTCGGTCACGTTGGTGCACAAGGGCAACATCATGAAATTCACCGAAGGCGCGTTCCGTAACTGGGGCTACGAGGTCGTTAAAGACGAGTTCAGTGATAGGGCCGTCTCCTGGGAGGACAGCGGGGGAGTTCCCGGCGACAGGCTGCTCGTCAAAGATGTAATCGCCGATGCCTTCCTGCAGCAGATCCTGACACGTCCCGCCGAGTACGACGTCATCGCCACGACCAATCTCAATGGCGATTACATGAGCGACGCCCTGGCTGCTCAGGTGGGTGGCATCGGCATCGCTCCCGGAGGGAACATCAACTACCAGACCGGGGTAGCGATTTTCGAGGCCACCCACGGCACCGCTCCCAAGTACGCCGGTCAGGACAAGGTGAACCCGGGGTCGGTGATCCTATCGGGTGCCTTGATGTTCGATTACATGGGCTGGGGCGAAGTGGCTGATGCGATCCGCCGGGCGTTGGAGGCCACCGTAGGAGACAAGATCGTTACTTATGACTTTGCCCGCCTCATGGAGGGCGCCACCGAAGTCAAGACCTCCCAATTCGCCGACGCCATGATCGAGCGGATGGCCTGACCTAGTGTCCCGCGTCGCAAGTCCTGCACAGAATCTCGCCGGGCCTCGACGCCCCTGGCTGCGTCCTCGTCCTTGACGTAGCCCCGCTATGCCTTCGTCCTGCGTCCTTGCCATGAACGCCGAGTCCTCGGCGATATCAGCACAAACTTACGACGCAGGACACTAGATCGGTTCAGGACGAAGACCGTCGGCGCCGGTGTTACCGACACCCGGCCCGGCCGGAGGGGTTAGCCTTTCCTGGCTCGGAGCACAGGAGGCGAGATGAGCAAGGTCACCGTTGTTCGGGCTGGCAAGTACGGATCTACCACTGCGATGCGCCTGGCCGAGGCAGACATCGCCGATGAGGTGGTAATGACCGACATCGTCGAGGGTTTGCCGCAGGGTCTAGCCCTGGACATGAATCAGTCGAGGTCACTCCTCGGGTATCGGAGTCTGGTTGTGGGCTCGAACGACTACGCCGACACAGCCGGAAGTGATGTTGTGGTCATTACTGCCGGGCTGCCTCGCAAGCCGGGCATGAGCCGGATGGATCTCCTGGCCGTCAACGCCGGGATCGTCAAAGAGGTCACCATCGAGATCGCTCGCTACTCACCAGACGCGGTGATCGTTAACGTCACCAATCCGCTTGATCACATGACGACGTTGGTTGCCGATGTTTCCGGTTTTCCCAGGGAGCGGGTTATGGGCCAGGCGGGGATGCTCGACTCGGCCCGTTTCGCTCACTTCATTTCCGAGATGACCGGAGCAGATATCACCGAGATCTTCGCCGTGACACTTGGTAGTCACGGAGAGACTATGGTCCCGGTTCCTTCTCAGTGCCGGGTGGGGGATAAGGCACTGACCGACGTGCTCGACGAAGCTGCCATCGACGAACTGGTTGATCGGACGCGCAAGGGTGGCGCCGAGATCGTCGGGCTGCTCAAACCTGGCAGCGCGTATTTTGCCCCGTCGGCCGCTGCTGCCGAGATGGTGAGGGCCATCCTTGGTGACACCCACCAGCAGATGCCGGTGTGTGCCT
>CAXMOO010000054.1:0-4201 GCA_964195005.1 uncultured Gammaproteobacteria bacterium | reverse complement strand
CAGCCGGTCCGGCTCCCCGCAATCTCGACCGCTTCGCGCTCGAGATTGTGGACGATCGTCTTATCATCAACACAGGCCAGATCCGGGACACCCCGCGAGCCAACCTCAAGACCATCCCGTATCCGCAAGGCGTGAACTGCCTGTGACGGTTCGATGAGTCTCGGTCCTTTCGCCGTCGCCCTGGCGGTCGGCTTTCTCCTGCTGGGGCTTGCCTACCTGGTCAACAGCAGCCGAGCTCCGCGGCGAGACCCGGAGGTGCCTCCCAACCTTCAGCCTTACCTGACAGACGACGATCTCGAAAACAAGCGGCTCAATAAGACGCTGGTGGCTGCCCTGCTCTCATCAGCCTTCCTGGCGGTCGCCCTCCCGGCCTATTTCGCTACCGAATCCGGCCGCCAGCAGGAGTTCGTGGAGCGGTTCGAGGCCGAGGCCCTGAGTATTGGAGAGGACATCTACAACTTGCCGTCGTCCGATAATCCCGAGGGCTTCGGTTGCATTGCCTGTCATGGGCCCAGCGGCGGTGGTGGCAGTGCTCTGTTCACCGACCCTCGTACCGGTGCTTCGGTCTCGTGGAAGGCTCCGAGCCTCAACGACGTCTTCTTTCGATACGACGAGGATGAGGTCCGGTACTGGGTGGTCTGGGGGAGGGCGGGAACGCCGATGCCGGCCTGGGGGACAGAGGCAGGTGGGCCCCTCAATGAGCAGCAACTCGACTTCGTACTTCTCTATCTGGAGAGCTTCCAAATCACCCAGGAAGAGGCTTTGGCGGGGGTGGATAGTCGGGTCGACCGCGAACTGTCCTCCCTGGGGAGTGCCCCCGAGGCGATCCAAACCGCTATCGCCCAACAGGAGAAGGAAATTATTCTGATCGAATCCGCCACCAATCGCTTCGGGTGGGCTACGAGTCTCCGCAGGGATCTCTCGCTAGTGCTCGCGTCGGCCGACGAGGGCTTTGATACAGACCGCGACGGACTGTCCGACGATGCCGAGCTCCAAGTCAACCGGATATCCGAGTTGGCATTTGCCAATGTGGGCAGCGACGCCACCAGATTTTCGGCAATAGAGCGAGATCGCCTCATTCTTCTGTTGGATGTCAAGCTCGCTTTCTCTACAACCGACTCGGTCGGCGAGCCCGTCGCTGACGCCGTCGCCGCGGCCAATCTGCTTGCCGAGCTCGATGCTCAATTGGCCGCGTTGGGCCCTGCGGCCGAGAACCAAGCTCGACTGCTGGAAAACGCCGAGCAGACCCTGGTGAACCTCGAGAGTGCGGCTTCCGAAGCAAGGTACGAAGTTGATTTTGACCAGCTCGCCGACTCTGGCTTCGGCGGAGATGTAGCGGCTGCGGAACGCGCCTATGGCCTCTTTGCGGCGTCCTGCGCCCGGTGCCACACCGCCGGTTTCTCGGCAGGCTGGGTCGCAACCCTCGAGCCGGGCTCGGGAGCGCTGGCCCCATCACTGCGAGAGGGCCGGGCAGTGGTGCAGTTTCCAGACAAGGAGGAACACTACGAGTTCATCCTCGGGGGTTCCGAGAACGGCATTGGATACGGAGTCAACGGGATCGGACGAGGTTGGATGCCGGGGTTCGGCACCCTGCTCAGTGAGGCCGACCTGCGGCTCATCGTCGCGTTTGAAAGGAGCCTGGATTGATCGACATCACCCTTCCTGAAAGTCTGGTGATTCGCGGCCTCTTTGTTGTCATCGGCTCCGTGCTCATCTTCTACGGAAGCGTGTATCTGATCCTCTACACCAACCTGGGGAAGAAGCTGGCGTTTCTCATTTCCGGCGTCGGACTTTTTGGATGGACCACAATCAACAGCTTGCTGTTCGTCATTTACGCTCCTCGAGGACCGCGGCCCGCCATTTTCGAGGGCTTGAACGCTTTCGAGGTCCGGGTGGTTTCCGGGAGCTACATGGTCGGATCGGCGATTCTCTTCACGATGTTTCTATTGGCCCTGGGGCGTCTCGAGAAGGCCGATTCCGGATCGAGCTGACGTTTCCTAGAATTGATTCGTGAAAGGCATCCCCCCGGCCACGGTCAATCGACTACCTCTCTACTTGCGGTGCCTCGCCGAGTGCGACACTCAAACCGTCTCCTCTGAACGGCTCGCCGATCTCGCCAAGGTCAACTCAGCCAAAGTGCGCAAGGACTTGTCCTTTCTCGGTTCGTACGGCACCAGGGGCGTCGGCTACGACGTCGCCCACTTAACGTTCGAAATCGAGCGGGCCATGGGTTTGACCAAAGATTGGGCGGTGGCCATTGTGGGTATCGGCAACCTCGGAACTGCTCTAGCCGGATACGGCGGGTTTTCTGAAAAGGGCTTCGCGGTGCTGGGGCTCTTTGACTCCGACCCTGCCAAGATTGGAACAAGCGTGGGTGGACGCAAAGTAGAGGCGCTCTCAAAGCTAGAGAACGCAGTGAAGAAACGGGGACTCTCTATCGGAGTCGTCACCACTCCGGCCAGCGCCGCACAGGAGGCCGCCGATCGGTTGACGGCGGCCGGCATCACCTCGATCTTGAACTTCGCTCCCACGGTGCTGCACGTGCCAGATGGCGTCTCCGTGCGTAGGGTGGATCTTTCCACTGAGTTGCAGATCTGCAGCTATTACTTGAACAGCGTCAGCACGCCCGTTTAGCCCAGTCGGGTTGTCCGTAGTTTCATCAAGCCGGCGTTAACCCGCAGCGCCGAAATACGCCCCTCGTCAATGACGGCTCCGCCGGCCGATCGAATAACTGGAACCCGGGCCGAGAATTCCTCATGAAGGGCGGGTACGGCGTCAACGTCGATCCGCCGGATGGCCAGGCCCCAACGCTTGGCGGCCGATCGCAGCACCCTGTCCCCCTTCTCGCACAGCGGACAGTCGGCCCTGGTAATGAACTCGACGAAACCCTCGTCAACAATGTCCTGACCTTCATTCGCCATGATCCCCAAGAGTATCGCTGGCGCATTCTGGCTGAGAACCTCCACTAGCGTCGCGTGATGCGCCCGGTTACCACCATCGTGATCGCTGTCTTGCTTGTGGTCATCGTCGCCGCCGCCTTGTTTCAGATCACGCAGGTTTTCTGACCTCGATCTGGAGGCCGGTCGACAGGTTGAGATCCTCGGCGGCATTCCCTTCCCGGGCGGCGATGGAAATCAGGCCGTAAGAATCTGTGTGGAGCAGGTGCCTCCCGGGCTCAACATCGCCATAAGCGGTCACCCAGGGAAGGTGGTGTTCCATAGCACCCACCTTCACCTGGATCTCATCTCCACGCTTGAGGCCCATCCCTTCGAGGTCTGCCGGAGAAATGTTGGATTCGGCGTTACCGAACTTATCTATCCACCAGATCTCCCCCCGCAGGCCGGCGGCGTCAACCTCAACCAGGGGAAGCAGGAGCGGAGTAATGGCGTCCGCTGCCAGCACCGGACCCAGATCCTTGATCGACGCCTGCCCGGACGCCAGCACCGCCGCGGCAGGAGCGAACACGTCACGACCATCGAAGGTAGCTCCACCAAGTGAGGGCACTCGAAACCGCTCGTCTTCCAGCGACACAACCATCTCGGCCCCGCCGACCATCGCCACCGCCGGAGCCAGCAGTCCATTGTCGGGACCGACGAAATGACCCCACGAAGTCTCGGCGGCGATGGCCTTGCGCCCGGTCCCGACTCCGGGATCTACCACCGCCAGGCCTACGCCTTCTGGAAGATATTGCACGGCACGCAAGAGAGCTAGAGCACCGGCCCGGATGTCGCCGTTCGGAATTCCGTGGGTGATGTCGATCACCCGGAGCTGAGGCTCGACCCTGGCGATCACACCATGGACCACGCCGACAAACTCGTCGTCGGTCCCAAAGTCGGAGAGAAACGAAATCGGCTGCACGTTTTGAGCCTAGATGGGAACCACTCCGACGGTTCAACGACGGTTCGGGCTTCGACGGCCTCAAACATCACCACCACAGCAAGCGCACTCTGGACATGGTCATTGGAGCAGACCGGATAGAGCTCGAGTAGCCGGCATTGGTGTCCTGCAAGCTGCCGGGCCTGCCCGATATGCCGGGGCCTGGACACTTCTAGCTCAGGGTGGGTTTTTGGTTGGGTCGTGTTCTGGGGGGATGATGCGTCTGCGTTGGGGTGGACTGGTGGGATCGATACGATATCCGCGACCGTGGATAGCGACATGGTGGTGCCACCAGCACAACGTGGTCAGGTTCTCCACTTCGTGG
>CAXMOO010000053.1:0-3536 GCA_964195005.1 uncultured Gammaproteobacteria bacterium | reverse complement strand
TGGCGGAGGACCGACGACATCCGCTGTTGCGATGCCAGCTCTCTGCGCCCGATGCGATCCATGACTACGTGGCCGTGCCCTTCGAGCAACGACATGAGGGCCTGCACCCTCTCCAACAAACCTTTTTGTGACGAGTTGGCGAAAAGTCCAAACAGGCCCGTTTCGCCGATGATGGGCTCGCCTGAATCCGTCGCCTTGCGAACATCCGCCATGATGCGAGCCCATTTACCGGGCTCAGGCACGGCGGAGGCCACCAGCTCTCCGACCAAATCGAGAAAGTATTCTCGCAGCCAGGGCACTCCGACGAATTGCAGGCGATGGGCACACTCGTGGAGGGCGATCCACAACCGGAACTCGGATGGCCGGAATTGATGACTGCGCTCCATGGCAAGCACGTTGGCCCCCACCAGATAGACCACATCACCGGACTCACCCTTGCCGGGAAGGACCAGCTCATATTGGCCAAGCACTTTGCGAGAGAGGAATCCGAGCACGGCGCCCATCTCGGCGGCAACCACCCGGGACGCCACCGGGTTGGCCTTCTTGATCTTCTCCTCGGCCGGAGCCAGAAGTTGAGAAAAGACGGCCACGTTTGTCTCGGCCCACTGCTTGCGAGTAACCACTTCCACTGCCGGTTCGCCGGCCGCAGTCAAGCCGGTCTCGTCTTCCACCATTTGCGCAGCCCGGGCGACGATGCCGGGAGCCTCCCGCGCCAGGAGGTCGCTGTGATAGGTGTCCTCGAGCGGATAGGTCCCTGCGAAGCGTGAAGCGACCTTGACCGCCAAATCCCAGTTGATCATCAGCTGGTAACCCGAAACCGCTTCTTCAGACGGCGCCTATAGGAGAACACGGTTCCCACCAGCAGCAATGCGGTCAGCAGCCAGAGAATGGGAACGAGGAAGCGGAAGGTCCAGGCGAGCTCTTTCGGCGCCTCTTCGTTCTCTTCGATCACCACAGCCGGCTGCTCGACGTCCTGTGCTTGTTGTAGGACCGGGCCCAGACTGCCGGCCCCGGCCGGCCCCGGCACTGCCAGTGTGAGGAATGCGAGGATGACAACAATCAAACGCCTCATAGCGCCGAGGTTAGTGGCGGGGAGCGCTCACAAAGACGACCACCGACCCGTTAGGGCCGGCGGTGGTCTTGCTCGCTTGGTTTTTGTAATTATTCGCTGACGACGCGACCCCGCAAACGGGGGAAGCGGGTCGGAGCATGCTGGAAGCAATGCTCGCGCCGGTTGTATTGCGACAACCGGGTATCACAGTTCTTTTGGGCGCATACGCGTCCACTTGTATAGGTTCGAGAGGGGCGTATGCCACCGCGAATGCGGTTGCCCCTCAGTGTCGATTCACTCATTATTGCTGACCCCCTGGGGGACACCGGGCCCGGCGCATTACTCGCCGGAGGCGCCCTCAGTAGTCTCTTGATGTATTAACGCTCGGAGGCGGTCAAAAAGTTCCGGAGGAACTTCCGTATTTTCCGCCGAACAGGAACGCTTCACCAACAAAAGTAGGCGTTCTTCGAATCCGTAAGCATCGTGGCACCCATCGCAGCTGCGCAAATGCCACTCGATGCGGGACCGGCGGACCGAACCGAGCTCTCCGTCGAGAAATCTGTAAACCTCGTCGATCGTCTTGTCGCAGTTCATTCCGTAGGCCTTACGAATCCGTGTTCTTGTGCAAACTCAAACAACCTCTGTTGGAGCTGCTTTCTTCCCCGATGCAGCCGCGACATCACGGTTCCTATCGGAACGTCGAGGATTTCAGCAATCTCCTTGTAGCTGAAGCCCTCCACGTCGGCCAGGAGGACGGGAAGCCGGAAGTGCTCGGGAAGCGCCTCCACCGCCTCGCGGATGTCGGAATCTCCGAACTGCTCCAACACCTCCTCCTCGGCGCTCCGCGAAGCCCCGCCCGTGCTCCCCCTCTCGTTGAGGCGCTTGAAGAGATACAGGTCCTCCAGGTCGCCGAGCTCGACTTCCTGGGGACGACGGGTCTTCTTGCGGTATCGGTTGATATAGGTGTTGGTGAGTATTCGGTAAAGCCAGGCTTTGAGGTTGGTGCCCGCCTGAAAGGTGTGGTAGCCGCGGTAGGCCTTGAGGAAGGTTTCCTGGACGACATCCTCTGCATCTGCCGGGTTACGAGTCATGCGCAGTGCAGCCGAATAAAGCTGCGGTGCGTATTGCATGGCATCGGCTTCGAAATCTGCCTGATCGGCGATGGCGCTCTCCCCTTCTCGACATCAAAAGGGTACTCGCTGGCAGTGACAGGCAGTACCTCCGGCTATCGCCGCACAGGTCAGCGGACGATGAGCCGATAGAAGCGCCAGAAATCAGCCTCAATGGGGAGTATCTCGATATCTGAGAAACCGGCCTCCGCAGCGTAATCCCGCAGGGTCTCCGGTCGCATCACCGTTCCCGTCGCGGCCGAAGGTGTCTGCGACATCCCGTCCGGTAGGCATATGAACAAGGAGAACCCATACATGACCCGCTCGACGTCGTCCCCCCCACCAGAAAATCGCTCGGACACACGCTCGTCCATAACCACAACATGGCCGTCATCCTTGGCAAGTCGACGCATCGTCGCCAGCACGTCGACCGGGTGAGGCAGGTCGTGAATGCACTCGAAGGCGGTGACTACATCGAAGGCTCCGTCGAGATCCAATGTGGCTGCGTCGACGGCGTGGAAGCTGACCCGGTCCTCGACGGCCAGTTCCCGGGCGTGGGCTCTGGCTGCGGCTATTGAGGCGTCGTCGACGTCGAATGCGTCGACGGTGACGCCGGGGTAGGCCAGGGCGATCGAGATCGAGGACCATCCTTCGCCACATCCGATGTCGGCCACCCGCCCCCCTTCGAGAAGCCGATCATTGAGGTCGGGAACGGCCGGGAACCAATCAGTTCCGAGCGCGCCCAGGAACCAGGGCCGATTCATTTCAGCCTGGCCGGTACGCATATCTTCCCCAAACTGCTCCCATGGCACCCCGCCGCCGGTCCGATACGCCTCGACAAGCGCAGGCAACTGGATCCCTGCTGCGGTAACCAGCCGCGCCAACGGTGCCAGGTAATTGAGGCTGTCCCGGCTCGTGAGAACTTCGGCATGCGGGGCTGGGAGGGAGTAGCGCCGCTCCTCCGGAGCCAACTCCGGGTCATCCACAACGAGGATGCCGGTAACTGCTTGCTGCTCGAGCCATTCACAGGCGTACCGGGAATGGGTTGACGTGACGGCGGCAAGGTCGTCCTTGGTTAGGCCGTTCCCGGCGGCAAGCGCGTCGTAGTAGCCGAGCTTTTCACCAAGGTAGATCGACCACATGTCCATCGCGCCCAGCACCGAATCGAGAACGCGCTCGCCGAACGCCTCGGCAGTCATCGTGTTGCCGTCCACAGAGATCACTCCCCCTTCGTCGGAATGGCGCCGAACCTACCAACTTCGGCCGGGAGGAGCTTTCGACAATCCGGGTACCCTCTGTCATGGCCCGGTAATCTCCCCGTCACGCCGGAGTAGCTCAGGGGTAGAGCAGCTCACTCGTAATGAGCAGGTCCGGGG
>CAXMOO010000052.1:0-9606 GCA_964195005.1 uncultured Gammaproteobacteria bacterium | reverse complement strand
CTGCTCTTCGGTGCTCGCTTCGCTGCGCTCTCATCGCGGTGCGGCCCGGGACCCGACCCAGGCCGCCGAGGCGCCCGCCTCGATGTTTTATGCAACGGCGGTCGCCTCTAACTCGACGAGAAGCTCGGGGAAGGCCAGCCGGGCAACGCCGAGCAGGGTGGAGGTGTACTGGCACCCCGCCTCGTTGAGCCGGCCGAGTGCCGCGGCGTTTTCGAGAAGGCCGTCCACGTCGGTGGTGTACACGTTGAGGCGGACGACGTTGGCCAACGTCATGCCGGCCGCTTCCAACACGGCTTCGATGTTGTCGATCGACTTGTTGATTTGACCGACCATGTCGCCGTCGTGTACCAGCTTGCCTTCGTCGTCGAGTGAGACCTGGCCGGCGAGGTAGAGCGTGCGTTCGGCTCCGGTGACCTCGTGACCGTGATTGAAGCCGAATTGCTCCTGCCAGGTCCAGGGGTTGACGAGTCGACGTTCCATCTGTGCCCTCCTCGAGTTGCGCTGTCTTATTTGCCGTTCAGACGCTACTCCTTCGACGCTCGCGTGAGGGCACCGGCCAGGATCCGCCCACCGTTTAGCCTCACTTCCAGTCGGCGGCGACCAGGGAGACCATGAGAGAGATATCAAGACAGATCCCAGCGAACTGAGATGACGGTCGAGCTCGCCCTCCTCGTAGTCGCGGCGGGCGCCGTCTCCGGGACTCTCATAGGGACCGTCGGCATCGGAGGAGTGCTTTTGGTGCCTGCACTTGTTCTTTTCGGGGGGCTGGGCGTCGAGGAGGCGACACCCGTCGCCTCGATGAGCTTCTTCTTCACGGGAGTCGCCGGGACCCTGGCTTACTCGAGAACAGACCGCGTTCCCTGGGAGTCCGTGCGGTGGTTGATGGTCGGCGTGGTGCCGGGAGCACTGGCGGGCGCTGCCGGCAATGTCGCATTAAGTCCCGACGTGCTCACCGGCGTGATCGCCGTTGTGCTGGGGACTGCCGCGGCGCGGGCGCTCATTCCCGAGAGAGCCGATAGGCCTTTAGCCGGAAAGGACCTGTCGCCCCGGGCGATGCTGGCCATCGGGGTCCTGGTCGGGTTCGGCTCGGCTCTGACTGGTACCGGCGGACCGGTGCTGTTGATCCCGGTCATGCTGCTATTGGGTGGTGGAGTGGTGGTCACAATCGCCGCGAGCCAGCCCATTCAGGTTCCGATCGCCATATTCGCCACTGCGGCCTTCCTTGCGTACGGAGAGCTGGATTGGGAGTTGGGACTGGTGCTGGGGCTGGCCCAGGTTGCCGGTGTGATTGTCGGAGCCCGGCTCGGAGATCGTCTCCCCGCTGAGGCGTTGCGAAATCTGGTCGGCATAGCCCTCGGCCTATCGGCTCTCATTTTTCTGATCAAGGCAGTTACCGGATGACCTTCACCATTGACTCCTCTGTAACCGCCCGGCTCGAGAGACTCACCGGGTTTCCCCGGGTTCGGTTGCCCGGCGCCCCGACGCCGTCTCGAGCATGCCGGAGCGGCGACCTTCACACCCCAGACTGAGATCGGCGCTCGCCTCGGCAGTGCTGTAAGGCTCCGTGGACGACCTCTCAATCCTGATTGCCCCAAAACGCGATTCTCAGTTCACGCAGAATTCATTGCCTTCGGGGTCTTGCATCACGGTCCAGGTGGCGTTGGGGCTGGAATGTTCGGCGACGACCGATGCCCCTAGTGCGACGAGGTTGTTCACAGTCTCGGCCATGTCGTCGGAATTGATATCGAGGTGCATACGGTTCTTGGCGATCTTGTCTTCCGGAACTTTCTGAAAAGCCAGTCGGATGCCTCCCTGGCCCGGTGCGAGTCTCACGAAATCGCCCCAGTCGTCCTCAATCGCCCGGCCGGTGGCCGTCGACCAGAAACCGGCCAGCGCCCGGGCGTCGTGGCAGTCGAAGGTGATGTGTTCGATGGTCAGTGCCATGGTTCTCCTCAGGTCCAGAATCCGTCATGGGCCCGTGCTGCCTCATCTTCTAGAGCCGGGCCCAGCACCTCGACGCCGTTTTCCGAGCCGAGCAATCGGCGGGTTCCGGTCAGGTGAAGCGGGGCGTCGGGGCGGTTGTCGAAGAACTCCATCAGGCCTTCTACTGAAAGCGCGAAGACGACTCGCCCGATTCCGGCCCAGAAGATGGCCCCGGAACACATGGCACACGGCTCGCAACTCGAATACAAGGTATGGGACGCTAATTCCTCCGGCGACCACTTTCCACTTGTGAAGCGGACGAGGTTGGTCTCGGCGTGGGCGGTGACGTCGGAGTCGGTTTGGACCGTGTTCTCCGCTTCGGCAACCTGGTGCCCGTCCATATCGACGAGTACGGCTCCGAACGGATGGTTTCCGTGCTCACGGGCCTTGACCGACACCTCGATTGCAACTCGTAGATGTTCTAGGTGAGCTCTGTCCACTTGGTTTGGCTTATCTCAGGCCCGGGGCCCGGGCGGATCCACAATATTCTCGGCTCTTCGCGTTACGGCTCATCGCGGTCAGGCCCGGGGCTCGGGCGGATCCTCTCCATGCCCTTCCTTCCAACTGATGATGGGGTTACGGAGGACTCCGAGCTTTTCGATCTCGGCCTCGACCACGTCACCCGGCTTCAGGTACCAGGCCCACGGATCATCGCTGAAGGCGGCTACGCCGGCCACGGTGCCGGTGGCGACGACGTCCCCCGGGCTGTAACCCATAGCTGAATAGTGGGCGACGATCTCGGGGATCTTGACCCACATGTTTCGTGAATTAGATACTTGCCGATCCTCGCCGTTGACACGCAAGCGCATGTCGAGGTTGTGCGGATCCCCCACTTCGTCCGGTGTGACAATCCAGGGCCCGAGTGGACAGAAGGTGTCGATTGCCTTGCAGAACGAGAAGACCCCCGATTTCATCTCGTCGCGCTGGATATCGCGAGCTGTGATGTCGTTGAAGATCGTGTAGCCCCCGATGTAATCCTCTGCCTCCTCGGCGGTGAAATGCTTGCCTGCCTTCTTGATAACGATCGTGAGCTCCAGCTCATAGTCGAGCTCTTTGGTCAGGTGCTCCGGGTAGATGACCGGCTCGTCGGGGCCGATCACTGCGTCGACATTCTGGAAGAAGACGATCCACGGTGCGATGTCATGGGACCAGTTGACACTCTTCGCTTCTTCGTCGTGCTCTCGGAAGTTCCCGGCAGTGTGAAAGAACTTCTTCGGAATGATGGGAGCTTTGAGCTGGACATCGGCGAGGGGAGTCACCGGTCCATCCGCGGCGCGGGCCATGTCGAGTCCGGCGTCCCCCATCTCGAACAGGCTTCGCATGTCCGGAACCTCGAGGC
This sequence comes from uncultured Gammaproteobacteria bacterium, assembly GCA_964195005.1. Lineage (GTDB taxonomy): Bacteria > Actinomycetota > Acidimicrobiia > Spongiisociales > SHLN01 > JAUXLW01. The sequence continues at coordinate 6,284 of CAXMOO010000052.1, read as the reverse complement.
GTACAACGTCTTCGCCCCGAATCACGCCGGGATGTTGCTCCCCGCCGGCATCCTCGAAAGTTACGAGTTTCATGTGTTGACTCCGCAATAGTGGGCCGCGGTCAAAGCATAGGAAGTCGCCATATTCACGAGCGACTCAATCGGGACGCTTTCGCCATCGGGGCCGGGGAGGGCGCTCGAGATCGGGCCGTAGTTGACCGATGGGACTCCGTGGCGGCTCAAGGTCGACGCATCTGACCCCCACCTGACGTAGTCACGCTCGGCAGGGGCTCCGAACGTCTCCGAGTGCCCGGCATCGATCGCGCTAATCACCGGGTGGGCTTCGGCTATTTCGGAGCCGGGCACGGATACATAAATCTCCGAGGTGATCCCGGCGTCCGGGTACCTGGCAGTCAAAGCGGCCACGAGCTCCTCGAACGCGGTATGGGCCTCGGTCAGCTCCATTGTTGGCGGCACTCGCATGTCGATGAAGAGGTCGGTGGTGTGGGGCGATCGGCTGGCCCGCCACGGGAAGCCACCTCTGACCGAAGAGATGTTCAGCGCCCCCGACCGGCCCTGGTAGGAGGAACGCTCCTCCCACTCGGGAACAAACGCCGCCACATCATCGAGGACGTTGCGCATGCGAATGATCGAGTTTTCGGCAAGCCGGCCGGGAACATACGCCGTGTGCATGAAAGGCCCGGCAGTGGAGATCCGCGCCCACAACGTCCCCCAATGTCCGAGCACAACCCGCTCCTCGGTCGGCTCGCCGAGGACACAGGCGTCGGCCCGGATTCCCTGTTCGACGAGGTGGCGGGTGCCGACCCCGTAACCGCGATACTCGGCCCCCTGGAAATCTCCCCATTCGGCTTTCTCGATTTCGCCGGCAACCCCGGCGATGATTACGTCGCCCCGCAAGCTGATGCCCGCGTCGAGCAAGGCGCGAACAGCCTCCACGTAACAAGCCACCGCACCCTTCATGTTCATGATGCCGAGACCGAGGATGGCGCCTTCGCGCGTGATCGGCTCCGGCTTGAAGCCGGGACCGTCCAGCCACGGCTCGCGTCCTGAGTAGGACGTGTCGAGGTGACCGTTGAACATGAGAGTGGGACCGTCTCCAGAGCCGGCCAGGCTCCCGACGGCGTTCGCTCGACCTTCTTCTATCTGTTGCAGAGTGGATTCGAGGCCCGAGCGGCCCAGGAGATCCGTCAGGTACTCGGCGCAGGCTTGTTCTGATCCGGTGAAGCTGGGGATCGCCACGAGCTCCATTGCCGTTTCGACCAGCCGGGCCTCGTCGATGGCGCCTTTGACAACAGCGACGGTCTCAGGAGCGGTCATGACTTGAAATGGGGGAGCACTTCGGAGCCGAATTGCTCGAGTTGCCCGGCCCGGTCCGCTCCCCACAGCTCGAGCATGATGTGGGTACAGCCGGCGTTTCGGTACTCCTGGATACGTTCGACACATTCGGCCGGCGTGCCGGCGATCGGACGGCACTTGTCGAGGATCTCGTCCGTGACTTTGGCTTTGGCAGCCAGGCGCCCCCCGGATTCCATGGCTTCAGCGATGGGCTTGATCTCGTCCAAAGTGAGTCCGGCGTTGTCGAGCAACACGTCGGCCGAGGCCTGGATGTTCTGGACCTTGTTGGCAAGGTACATGCCGGCGATTTCCCGGGCGCCGTCCCGGCCTTTGTCGTGGTCCTGGTCGATGCTGGCAACGATGGTGCATCCGAGGTCAATGTCATCACCGTTGCGCCCCACCTCTTCGGCGGCCCTGGCCAGGTTTTCGCGGGCGTAGCGGACGAAGCCCGGCGTCGTGATGCTGGGTGTCAGCAGGCCGTCGGCCAGTGCACCGGCGGTGGACTGCATTTTCGGTCCGGTGCCGGCCATGTAGATCGGCACTTCCCAGTCCGGCGCAACGGCATCGCTCCGGAGCTCCGGCGCCCTGGCGGTGAACTCTCGTCCCTCCACGTCCACGCTTTCGCCGGCCAGATAAGACCTGATTATCCCGATCGCCTCTTTGACGTTGGTGAGCGGACGCTCGGGCACTCGTTCCCCAACACCGATGGCCTTCATGAAAATCTTCGACGCGCCCAGACCAAGGTAGAACCGGCCGGGACCGGCCGCCTCCTGAGTAACCCTGGCCTCCATGGCGATCTGCAGGGGGTGGCGGGTATACGGCGAGATGATGCCCCAGCCGATAGCGAGCCGGTCGGTCTCGCGGGCCAGGATGGGCGAGAGGGCGCTGGCGGAGCGAGCCTCCATCGAGTGCTTGCGCCACCACGGATATGCCTCGGCCAACCACATAGTGTCGAACCCGTGCCGGTCCATGACGTAGGCGTGCTCGAGGATCTCATCGAGTGGTTCCATGGTGAGCTGCATGACCCCGATGCGGAAGGGCACCGTCATGGATCTGTCCTCCTGGCCGTTGCTGGGCGGGCGCAGGGATGTTACATACCCCTGGAGCGCCGCACTCAGGTCGGATTAGGTCATGCCACCCGCCGGGCCCGGGCCCGCTCGATTATGAGAGCAACCAGATCCTCGAATGGATCGAAACCCACAATGTCGGGCGCGTCGGCTACGAAGTTGGAGAGGGCGTTGACGTCGTAGAAATAGCGGAGCCCGTCACGGGCGCTCACCAGGTACTCGACCCCGCCTAGATCCATGTGGGCGGCCGTCAGGATCCGCTTGGCGTCCTGGATTGCTTCTTCGGGAGGATCGTAGGCCTCGATCGGCAAGCCGCGGCCGGAGACCCCGTCGGCTATCCCCGGGAGCTCGCAGTAGTCGGCCGGGCACAGATTGAAGCTCCCCGGCATGAGCTGTAGTCGAATGGCGTAGAGGAATTCTCCGTTCAGTATTTCGACCCGAGCGATCGCGTCCCCTTCGGCCGGCAGATGCTCCTGGACCAGCGCGGTCCGGTCGGGCCCTAGCTCAATCGTCCCGGCTCTTGCGGCCTCGGCGAGCTGAGCCGGTCCTTCGAACGACCGAATTCCGGCACCACTCCCTCCGAGGTTGGGCTTGACCAGCACGGGAAACTGCAGGCCTTGTGCGGCCACCGAAGCCTGACTCGGATGGGTGATGACCCTCGCCCGGGGGTGGGCGATCCCCAGTCGCGACAGCAATCCGAGCTGCCGGGCTTTCGAAACCTCGACCGAGAAGGCCTCGTGACCGTTGAGAACAGGCGTTCCGATCTCATCGAGGTATGCAAGGTAATGAAGCGTTTGTGGGGCTGCCTGTTCCTGGCCGCGGAGCCAGGCCGAGGGGCTCATGCGGTTGACAACGAGCGAATAGTTGGTGGAACGTTCGGCGGGATCGAATGCGAGGTCCTCTAGCAAGATGCGCCGGTAGGGGACCCCCCGCCGTTCTAATTCGGCGAAGAGCGGCTTGAACCACTCGGGATGTTCGTAGAGGATGCCGACCGGCTTCATGATTTGCTCGCGGCCGTCCCGGGCTGAACGCCCGAGCGTCGCTTAGATCCGGTAACAGGTCGTGCGTTGTTCGTCATGGCCGCTCCTTCTATACGGGGGAATAAAGAAAACCCGCCCGGTGAATCCGGTGCGGGGATATGAGTAAAGGTGTTTTGCTAGTGGATCGCTACGCGCTGACCTCCCCGCACCTGGTAGGGCAACAGCAAGGCATGCAATTGGCTGCGCAGCTCTTCTTCATTGACAAGGAGTCTACGCCGGTCGGCTACTGCGTCAACTGACTCGTACCAACGATCGGCTAGCCGACTACCGATTTGGTGAGGTCGACGAATTCTTCGTCGCTCACCAGGCCGCCTTTGGACACGCTGAGATCCTTTACGGCAGCCAGCACGTCGGCCCGCTTCTCCTCGGGGATCTCCAGGCCGAGCTCAGCGCTCTTGATGTCGATGCTGGCCAGGCCACTCTTCTTGCCGAGCACGATCCCACGGGGAGCGCTCACCACCTCGGAGCTGTACGGCTCCACTGCCTGCGGGTCATGGAACTGGGCGGCGACGGCGCCGCTTTCCCGAACGAAGAGGTTGCGGCCGGTTAGCGGCTTGTACGGCTCCAGGTCGTAACCGGAAACGCGTCGGACGAGCTCGGCTACTTCCTGGATGCGCTCGAACCGCATGTTGGTTGGCACGCCGTAGAGCGCTTCGAGTGCCATTGCGAACTCGGGGAGGTTGGCGTTGCCGGCCCGCTCACCCATTCCGTTGATGGTTCCCTGCACCCAGGTGGCGCCGGCGCGGACTGCGGCAATCGACCCGGCGGTTGCCAGTCCGAAGTCGTTATGGCCGTGCCAATGAATGGGGATGTCGGGACCCACCCAGGAGCGGGTCTTGTGGACGAGAAATGCGGCTGCTTCGGAAGAGGCGATTCCCAGTGTGTCGACCACTGCCACCTCCTTGGCTCCGGCCTCAACCGCTGCCTGGTAGACCTCGGCGAGGAAGCCCAGGTCGGCCCGGGTGCTGTCGACGGCGAAGTAACAGACGGTGACGTCGTTCTCCGTGGCCCACTGCACCGCGGTGACGATGCGGCCCAACACTTTCTCGCGGCTCATGCCGTATGCCTCGAGCTTGCCGTCGCTTACAGGCGATTCGATGACCGCGCCCCTGACGCCGAGGTCAAGGAGCTGCTCAACATCGGCGGGGACCGCTCGGGAAAACCCCCAGATCTCGGCATCCAGGTTGGCTTCCATGATGAGCTCGTAAGACTTGACGTCGTCGTAGGACACCCGGGGAAAGCCTGCTTCGATGCGGTCCACTCCCAGGTCTGCCAGGGCCCGGGCGATGTCGAGCTTGGCCTCCGGCCCCAGGTTGACTCCAACGGTCTGCTCGCCATCGCGGAGGGTGGAGTCGTACAGGCCAACGTGCGCGACGCCCTCGATGGCGGTGCCGGCGTCGGCGTTGATTGTCCCCGTCCAGACTATGCTTTCATCGAGCATGTGCCGTCCTCCTGACCGACGGATCCTACCGGGGCCCGACAGAGCACTTGGGGCTGCGCCGGTAGCATGCCGCTACACGGTCGAGGAGAGACGATGGCATGGCCGGTTGACGAGGTTCGATTGCAGCGGGTCCGCGATGCCATGGAGGAGGCCGACCTCGACGCCCTGGTTGTCCGGGCCCCCGACAACGTCCACTACCTCACCAACTACTGGGCGATGAAGGCGTGGGAGATCGCCATCCTCCCGCGGGCAGGCGATCCCATAGTCCTCGCGGTCGAACCCCAGGAGCTCGATGTCCGGCGCAACGCCTGGACCGACGACATCGTGTTCTTCAAGGGCTTCAACGCTGATGATCCCCGGCCTTCGTTCTTGCGGGCCTTAGAAAAGGCGATCGGTGTCCTCCAGGAACGAGGGCTCACTCGCCGCATCGGAGTCGAGACCTCGAACGCGGTCCAGAGCCCGGAGCGAATGACCGGCGAGCCCACCGTCTACTGGAAGGGATACTTCGACGACCTCGAGGATGCCATCGACGAAGTCGTGGATTGCACACCCATGCTCACGCGGCTGCGGATGATCAAGACCGACCAGGAGGTGGAGCGCCTCCGAATCACCAACGATCTGGCAGCCGAAGCCGTTCAGTATGTGCGCGACAACATCCGGGCCGGCATGAAGGACGCCGAGGTGGGCGCCATGTACGAGGGCTATGTTCACAGCCACGGCATTGGCTACCGGGACACGATCGAAATGGCCCGGGCTTTCACCCTCGTCTGGTCCGGCGACAGCATCCAGACTTTCACCGCCACTAAGAACACCCTGGTGCAGGAGGACGCTCCCACACTCATGGAGATCTGGACCTGCGCCGACGGCTACTGGAACGACCTCACTAAGAACGCTTGTCCGGGGACGCTGTCTCCGGAGTACAACACCCTGCTCGATCTTTTGCTCAGCGTCTGGGACGAGGCAGTGCGCGACCATCTTGGGCCCGGTGTCAGGCTGGCGGAGCTCGACGGCTTCATTCGTGCCCGGATTGCCGAAGGGGGTTACCCGGGCCAACCCTCCCACTATGTGTGTCATGGAGTTGGCAGTCGGGCGCACGAGCCACCGTGGGCGCACCCTATGAGCGACCAGCTGATGGAGGCAGGGATGGTGCTGGCAGTGGAACCGGGGATCTATTGGGAGGGTGGAGGCGGCCTCCGCCTGGAAGACAACTTCCTGATCACCGACGACGGCGCTGAGAAGTTGTGCGCGGCTCCCGAGGACTTCCGCTAGTGGTGCACGAGTGAGCTTCGAATCGGTCTGCGTCATTGGGGCCGGGTCGATCGGGAGCCTGTGCGTCGGCCACCTGGGACAGGTCGCAAACGTCTCAGTTCTGGTGCGCCGACCCGAGCACGCGGCTGCATT
>CAXMOO010000051.1:0-1728 GCA_964195005.1 uncultured Gammaproteobacteria bacterium | reverse complement strand
GTCTACATCTGGGCCTACCGGGTGCTGCCTGAAAGGGTGGATGAGTTTCGTCGTCTCTATGGACCCGAGGGCGAGTGGGTGCGAATGTTCCGCCAGGCACGCGGGTACCTGAGCACGAACCTCTATCGGGACCGCAACGATAGAAACCGGTACCTCACGATTGATCATTGGGAATCAGAGGAGGCCTTTAGGGATTTTCGAGCAAGATTCGCGGAGGAGTTCGGTCGGCTTGACAACGAGGGGGAACACCTGCCGCTCGAAGAGAAGCCTCTCGGTGAATTGGGCCCGATGCCTTAACCGACGACGCAGCCGACTCACACCCCGCTCGATATGTGCGGTTTACGTCAGTCGGAATCCGACGTTGGGGCCGTGGTACCGACAGTCTGATCTGGGTCCGGTTCGGTCACGAATCCGACGCCGATGCCGATTACGAGTGCCAAAACGAACCCAACGGCGATGGCTCCGAGGATTCTTCCCCTGTTTTCCTCTCCTGACCACAACCCAACGGTGGCCGCCCATAACCCAAGAGCAATAGCACCGGCGACAGCCGTGATGGTCCAGACGATTTGGACTTCTCCACCCACATAGTCACCCGACAACGTCTGGTAGAGAGCTAAGCCGAACCCAAAGGTGAAAGCCAAGGCCAATACGGCCAGAACGATCCCGGACCCACGTCTCACGGGTGCTCCTCCTCCGCCGAACGCCCCGGAAACGCCTAAATCATGGCACTCAGCAAGCCAAAGTTACACCATCCGCCGCAAGGTGCCTGCCCTTGTGTGCAGCCGAGGGTCGGAGCCGAAATCCCTTTCTCCACAAGTGAAACTGAGATGGTCAGAGTCCATTCCACCCGCACATAACCGGCATTATTGAGCGGGGTTAGGCCGCTCTATATGTGCCGATATGGGCGGGTGCGTGATCGAGGCTTGGCGTGATTATGAGCGCCTGATATGGGCGCTTCAACACGCAGTTTCTGGCAGCAACGCGGAAGTGATTACTCCCGACGCGGGCCAGCGGCTGACCCTCGCTGGATAGTTCCGATTCGAACCGCCCTTGGTCAGTCGCGTCGGAGCCGATACCAGCGCGGGTTAGCCTTCCTGAAAACTACGGGCATGCCGGATACGTCGAAGGGCTGCTCATCCACCACTCTCCATCCGGTGTAGGCAGCTTCCACCTCTTGGCGGCTGAGCCCGCGTGGAGTTGGGCCTTTCCGTCCCGGTGAGAATGCGTACATGAGCAGGGTGGCGTCGTCAGTGGTGACTGCGCTCACTTCCCGCCCGACTGTCTTGACCTCCCCGGGCGTCAGCCCATGCACAGTTCCGAAGTCAAGCACGAGGCGGAAGCCGGAACCGACACCTGCGTCGCGGAGCGCTGCAACGCTGCGCGCAAGAAACCGGACCTCGACACCGGCTTTCTGGGCGCGCTCTCGGGCGGCGTGCAGAGCCTTGGGGACGATCTCGACGCCGGTAACGTCCCATCCACGCTCAGCCAAATGGACTGACCAGAATCCAGTACCGGAACCGAGGTCGAGCGCAGCTCCGTATGGTGGTTGGCGTTCCTGCTCCTCGCGGTCGAGCATTGCGGAGACCTGCTCGGCCCAAGCATGCCTGCGCTCCCATGGCGTAAAGCCAAGCCCCCACAGGACCCTGTACAACAACACGTTCACGACCGAACACCTCCCCAGCGGTTGCCTCGCCCCATGGAACGAGGCATCACTCGCCCGCGCCGAAG
>CAXMOO010000050.1:0-2543 GCA_964195005.1 uncultured Gammaproteobacteria bacterium | reverse complement strand
GAGGCGGGAATCCGGTTCCTCCCGGCGGCGCTGGGACTGATGGTCGGCGCCATCGGCAGCGAGACGCTGGCGCGCCGCTACGGAACCACCGCAGTCGTCTCCGGGGGCATGGTGCTCCTGGCCGCGACCTTGCCCCTGGTGCTGCTGTGGGAAGTTGACACCCCGTACTGGGCGGTGGGAGTCGCCATCGCTGTCATTGGGTTCGCCGCGGCCAACATCTTTGCCCCGGCCACCGAGGCGGTGATGGGCGCGGTTCCCGAAGAGAAGGCGGGCGTCGGCTCGGCGATAAACGATATAACCCGGCTGATGGCCACCGCTCTTGGCATCGCAGTTATCGGCTCGGCAATGAACTCGATCTACTCCAGCAGGGTCGCCGTCGCGGTGACCGCACTACCCGCCGAGGCGGCCGCAGCGGCCAAAGACTCGGTGGGAGCTGCCCTGCAGCTAGCCGCCTCGCTCCCCGGCGACTCCGGCACGGCGCTGTCCGCCGCCGCAGCCGAATCGTTCACAGACGCCTTTGGCCTGGCGATACTCATCGGCGCCGCCGTCATCCTCCTCGGAGCCCTCGGCGTGGCCAGGGTGATGCCCGCCCGGGAGCAACCGCTGCCCGAGGCCAAACCAGAAGAAGCCGAGAAAGTGGAGGCCTCATGAACACGACGTGGATGCGGCCACGGGGTCCGAGTCTGCACCAGCGGGCGGAGGGTGAAATGACCAGTCACGAACGGTTCGAGCCGGACACGCACAGGCTCGACGAAACTGCCCGTCGGCTCCACCTGGTGCACCAGGACCGTCTGGTCATCAACGTTTCCGGATACAGCGTCGACCCAACAGCAGTAGAAGAAGTCCTGAACCGCCACCCCAAAGTTGCCCGAGCAGCCGTGATCGGCGTGCCCGACGCCGGAACCGGCGAGGCAGTGAAGGCCTTCATCGTTCTCACCGAAGGCGGCTCGGCAGAGCAGATCCTCGGCTGGATGAGGGACCCCGCCACCGGGATGGCGAGCTACCTGGTACCCAAGCACATCGAGTTCCGACGGTCACTGCCCCAACGATGGATGGAGAACCCGAAAACGGCCGCAGTGCATCGGCAGGCCTACTCATCTGCCTCCCGGACCTCTACCCGGCGTGTACCGACATGGAACCGCTGAGCGCGATAACGACCTAAGACAGACCGCGCTTTGACCAGCCAGCTGGCCTGCGGTGAAGTTCGAACCTGGGTCCCTCCCGGTTGCGGATTTCGGGTACGTCGAACGGATCGGAGGAGTGCATCTAAGCCCGGACAAGGTGTGCGCCACCATGCCGGACTGGCTCGCCGAGACGATCACCCCGTCCCGATGATCGAGGAGTTCAAGGAAGAGGTGAAGGAGAGGGTCTGTTCTAAGAAAGGGCCCGATTCGGCCACTGGGAAGGCCCCGGCGCTCCCGGCTGTTTTGCGGACCGTTGTTGCCGCGCCGCGTAGCCAGCCGCTGGCTACCGTGCCGGGGCATGAGAGGACCTCAGTTCACACTCCTGGGCGTGATCGCCGTTCTGTTCACGATCGCGGTGACGCTCGCTGTTTTGGTCAACGGAGACTTTGGTTGGCTGGCGGCGGTTATCGGCATCTTTGTGATCGTCGGCGTCATCGATTTCGTCCAGATTCGCCATTCCGTTCGGCGGAACTATCCGCTGTTCGGCAGGCTCAGATGGATCGGCGAGGAGTTCCGTCCCGAGATCCAGCAGTACTTCGTGGAACAGGACACGGAGGGGATGCCCTTCGACCGTACCCACCGAAGCCTGGTGTATCAGCGGGCCAAGAACCTGCATGGCGAGCAACCGTTCGGCACGCAGCTCGATGTCTACGCCTCCGGATATGAGTGGTTCAGCCACTCATTGGCTCCCAAGCCGCAGTACGACGATCAGTTTCGTGTGCTCCTGGATGGTCAGGGCGTCGAGAAGCCATACGACATGTCGCTGTTGAACGTTTCCGCGATGAGTTTCGGATCGCTGAGTTCGAACGCTATTACCGCGCTGAACCGGGGAGCGAAAAAGGGTGGGTTCGCTCACGACACCGGTGAGGGCGGGCTCAGCGAGTACCACAGAAATGGTGGGGATTTGGTGTGGGAGATCGGCACGGGCTACTTCGGGACCCGCACGCTCGATGGACGATTCGACCCCGACCGGTTCTCTGAGACTTCGAAGCTCGATCAGGTGAAGTGTGTATCGATCAAGCTGTCCCAGGGCGCCAAGCCCGGCCTTGGTGGGGTCATGCCGGCGGCCAAAGTCACGGCCGAGATCGCCGGGATTCGGGGCGTGCCGGAGGGGGTCAAGTGTGTCTCACCGCCGTACCACTCTGCGTTCTCAACGCCAGAGGAACTGCTGGTGTTCGTTGACGACCTGCGCCGCATGTCAGGCGGCAAGCCAACGGGGTTCAAGCTGTGCATTGGCAGGCCGACCGAGTTCCTGAGTATCTGTAAGGCGATGGTCGAGACCGGCATCCATCCCCAGTTCATCCTGGTGGACGGATCCGAGGGCGGCACCGGCGCAGCACCCCTCGAGTTCGAGGATCA
>CAXMOO010000049.1:0-3391 GCA_964195005.1 uncultured Gammaproteobacteria bacterium | reverse complement strand
TGGCGGTTCGTCGACATCGATGGTCTGCCCGGCGGCAAAGCAGAATTGATCCGCTCTGTGGTCGATCCCACCATTCTGGATCAGCCCAACGGCATCCACTACCGCTCGCCGGATGGTACGGGCTACGTCCCCTTTGTCTATACACCGTCGGCGCCACCGGGCACGCAGCAAATCACGATCACGATCATTGTGGAACCAGAGACCGATGGAGCCGGTGGAGAGCCGGTGACCCTGGAGGCGATCGTAACACCACGCAATGTCACGTAACGATCAATCAGTAGATGACCGGAGGATGAAAGGTAAAGACTAATGAACGACCAGACCACCAGGGGAACGGAAGGGTTCACCCGGCGAGCTCGGACGCGGCTGGCAGATGATCGGGGGATAGCTTTGATCACGGTCACTCTCGTTGGCGTAGCCGTAGCCGGGCTGCTCGTTGTCCTATTGGTCAACACCGTTCGCAACTACCGCGAGAGTCGGGAAGAGCGTCAAATCGGTGAGGTGCTGGTGCTCGCGGAGGGCGGTCTTGATGAGGCTGTGTTCGAGCTGAATCATGACAACGCGTTCACAACGGTTGGAGTCATGCCGGACGGGCTCGATGAAGCGGCGGAGAAGGCATGGGTCATAGGCGCGGCCGCCGGCCTTCCCACTATTCAGGGAGAGAATGGCGAGTATGTGATCGTCAAGCCCGAGGGGACCGACGCCGCCTACTCCGTGGCCTATTCCCCGGCGCGCGATGTCCCCCACGCCCAGGTGCGGATCATCAAGGCCGACCTCTTTGTTTCTCCTCCGGTACCGGGGTCACCCTTCCTTCCGGACGTCGGGTTCTCCTCAGCAGGCAACCTCACGGTTGGAGATTCCCCGTCGGCAGGCATTTTTGGCACCGTCGGAGGTGCCCATGCCAACGAGAACCTTCTCGCAAGCGGAGGAGCCACCGTCGCAGGTTGTACGAGTGCGTATCGTGTTAACGACTTCGCCGCTACCAACCCGCCCGGCTGTGGCGCCGCGACGGGGGTTTTCGACGCTGTTCCCGAGGTCGAGCCACTCTTTTTCCACTCGCTCGCGATGTTCGACCTTTGTGTTGAAGGTGGCATCGGCGTGGTGCGAGCCGGGCCGGCCTATAGCGGTCCTGGCACACCGGCCGTTGACGGCAAACCCTGCACCGGCGACAACCTCGGACTACCCACCAGCTTTGGTTGGCAATTTCAACTCGGCGTCTGGGACTACCAGAGCGGGGCCGGTGTGTTCTACGTCGCCGGCGGCGATATCGACGTCATTGCCCAAGACTCCGGCACCGGCAGCAACGGCGCCACCATCATCGCGGCCGCCGATAATGAGCGCAGCCTCACCTGCGACGAAGCGACCGGAATTGGCACCGTCGCCGGAGGCGATATCAAGATCGCCGGCGGAACGATGTTCAGTCCTCACTCGTCAGCTGGAGATCTGGCAATGGTCGCCGGCCGCGACATCTCCGTGCAGGGCAATGCGAGCGTGTGGGGAGCGCTTCTCGCTCGGGAGCAGGTCGGGCTCGCCGGCACACCGGGCGCCAACAACGTCATCGTGGGAAGCTCGCGGTGCAACACTCCGGGTTCCCCTGAGGGCGAGAACGAGCTGTCTGGTGCTGCTACGGTCACCTACAACGGCGGCCTTTCGATCCCCAACTACGGGGCCGTCAATCCGATCTGGAACGTCAGCATCGACCGGTGGTCGGAGCTGTAAGTAGAAGAGAGCGACAAACGGACGGGGCCCGGTGCTAACCGGGCCCCGCTCGCGTGCCGGTAACCTCGTGGGGTGCTCATCGACTCTGTTTCGCTGTGGTTGGCACAGACCAACTGCTATGTGGTTGCCCCGGACTCCGGTGGCCCTGCCGTGGTGGTCGACGCCCCGCCCGATCCCGACGGGGTTGGGGCGCTGTTGCGCAAGCACGACCTGACCCCGGTGGCTCTGCTGCTGACTCACGCTCACATCGACCATCTGGGCGGCGCCGGAGCCGTCAGCCGGGCGATGCAGGTCAGCGCTTATTTGCACCCCGATGATGGCTGGCTGGCTGAGGCGCCCGAGGTCCAGCTGCGTTCGCTACTGGGGATGGTTCCGGAAGGGGATTTTGCTCCTCCCGAGCAATATGTGGATCTGGTAGACGGGCAAAACTTGGAGTTGGGCGGCGCCAGCTTGCAGGTCTTGCACACTCCGGGGCACACCCCCGGTCACTGTTGTTTTCTGCTCGACTCGGAAGAGGTGCTGTTTTCAGGGGATCAGCTCTTCGCCGGCTCGGTCGGCAGGACCGATCTGCCGGGTGGGGACACCGAGGAGTTGTTTCGATCGATGAAGGATCGGATTCTGCCGCTCGATGATGCAGTCGAGGTGCTTCCCGGCCACGGGCCGGCCACTACGATTGGCCGGGAACGCCGCGCCAACCCGTTTTTGCAAGGCCTCGCATGAGCTTTCGTGCCCCCAAGGGGACCGACGACATCCTTCCCCCCGCGTCACGACGATGGCGTCGGGTTCTGCAGACCTTCGACCAGCTGGCCGAACGCTACGGATACGACCCGGCTATGACTCCGATATTTGAGGCCACGGATCTGTTCGCCCGCGGGGTGGGTGAAGGCACAGATGTGGTGCAGAAGCAGATGTACACCTTCGAGGACCAGGGGGGCCGCTCTCTGACCCTCCGTCCGGAGGCCACCGCTCCCATAGTGCGGGCCTATATCGACTCAGGAGCCCGGGGAGTGTTGAAACTCTCCTACTCGGGTCCCATGTTCAGATACGAGCGGCCGCAGGCAGGCCGCCGCCGCCAGTTCTGGCAGGTGGGCATTGAGTACCTGGGGGAGGACTCGGCCGAGGCGGACGTCGAAGTAATGGAGCTGGGCTATCGCTTCTACCAGGCGATCGGGATCGCCGACTTCGAAGTCAAGCTCAATTCCCTGGGTGACCCCGAATCCCGGGTGGTCTATAGGGCGGCTCTTGTTGAGTATCTGGAAAGCATTGCGGACGACCTCAGCGAGGACAGTCGGCGACGCATCGACAGCAACCCATTACGTGTCCTCGACTCCAAAGTCGACCGGGACAAACTCACCGACGTTCCGGTACCGCTTGACTACCTCACTCCGGACGCGGCGACTCACTATCAGATCGTTAAGGACGGCCTGACCCGGCTCGGTATCCCATACTCGGAGGACCTCCGGCTGGTACGAGGCCTCGATTACTACACCCGCACCGTCTTCGAATACGCATCGCAGACGCTGGAAGCAGCCCAGAACGCCCTCGGGGGAGGAGGCCGCTACGACGGTTTAGCCGAAGCCCTGGGCGGGCCCCACGTGCCGGCCGTCGGCTTCAGTCTCGGGATCGACCGGACACTCCTCGACCTCGACGAGCCGGACGAGGCCCCGGCCCT
>CAXMOO010000048.1:0-31909 GCA_964195005.1 uncultured Gammaproteobacteria bacterium | reverse complement strand
CGGAGGTGGCGGCAGCCAACTCGATGGCCTTTCAGGCCGGGTACAACTTAGGAATCACCACTGAGGCCTTTCGCGGCCATACCTATGAGGTTCCCCCGGCAGACCTCCCGACCGGCACCTACACCAACGTCATCGGCAACCAGACCATCGCCTGGGGTCTCATCGCCGGCGCCCGGGCCGCAAACCTCCCCCTCTTCTATGCCTCATATCCGATCACGCCCGCCAGCGATGTGTTGCACGAACTAGCCCGCCGGCGCAGCTTCGGCGTGCGTACCTTTCAGGCCGAGGACGAGATGGCCGCCGTCGGAGCGGCGCTGGGAGCGTCCTTTGCCGGCCAGCTCGGCGTTACCGGGACCAGCGGGCCGGGTTTGGCACTCAAGAGTGAGACGATCAGTCTGGCGCTGGCGACCGAGCTTCCCCTGGTCATCCTCAATGTGCAGCGAGGTGGCCCCTCCACGGGACTTCCGACCAAAACCGAACAATCGGACCTTCTCATGGCGCTGTATGGGCGTCATGGCGAGTCTCCGATGCCGGTGGTGTCGGCCTCCACGCCCGGTGATGCTTTTGAAACCGCGATCGAAGCCGTTCGGCTGGCCGTCACATATATGACTCCCGTATTGCTCATGTCTGACGGCTACATCGCTACCAGTTCCGAACCGTGGCGCCTTCCCGACGTCGAACAATTGCCCAGCTTCCCTGTTCAGTTCGCAAGCGGCACCAACCACGACGATGGCTTCATGCCGTACTTGCGTGACCCGAAGTCACTGGCTCGCCCCTGGGCGATCCCGGGGACGGCCGATCTCGAGCACCGCATCGGCGGCTTGGAGAAGGAGAACGTTACCGGCAACGTCAGCTACGACCCTCTCAACCACGAGCACATGACGGTGGTGCGTGAGAAGAAGATCGCCGGCATCGCCAACGACATTCCCGAAGCGACAGAGGTCGACAGCCTCGAAAACGCCGACCTGCTTGTCCTGGCGTGGGGCTCTACTTACTCGGCGGTACGTGCGGGGGTGCGCAACGCTCAAGCCAACGGCCAGAGCGTCGTTCATGTGCATCTGCGGCACATGAACCCCTTCCCCAGGAATCTGGGCGAGCTCCTGCAGAAATATCCCAAGGTTCTGGTGCCCGAGCTCAACCGGGGCCAGCTGGTCCGTCTCATCCGGGCCGAATTCTTGGTCCCCGCTGAGGGGTTCTCCAAGGTACAGGGCCAGCCCTTCATAACCGCCGAGATCGAGGACAAGATCACCGAGATGCTGGAGAAGAAGTGACGAGTACGCACACCCGCCAGGACTTCCAAACCGACCAGGACGTGCGTTGGTGCCCTGGATGTGGCGACTACACGATTCTCTCCTCAGTACAGAACTTCATGGCCGGGCTTGACATCCCCCGCGAAAACATCGTGTTTATTTCCGGCATCGGTTGCGCTTCTCGCTTCCCGTACTACATGAACACGTACGGAATGCACAGCATCCACGGTCGGGCGCCGGCTATTGCATCAGGGGTGGCGAACAGCCGGCCCGAGCTCTCGGTGTGGGTGGTGGGCGGCGATGGCGACATGCTGTCAATCGGCGGCAACCACCTGATTCACGCCCTGCGCCGCAACATCGACCTCAACATTCTGTTGTTCAACAATCAGATCTACGGGCTAACGAAGGGTCAATACTCGCCGACCAGCGAAACGGGGAAGCGCACCAAGTCGAGCCCGACCGGCTCCATCGATTACCCGTTCAACCCGGTGAGTCTCGCCCTCGGGGCTGAGGCCACTTTCGTCAGCCGCACCATCGACATGGATCGCGACCACACCATGGACATCCTTCAACAGGCGCATGAGCATCCCGGGGCAGCTTTCGTCGAGATCTACCAGAACTGCAACGTGTTCAACGACAAGGCCTTCATAGAGTTGACCGATAAGGACACCCGCGATTCGAATCAGATTCGGCTCGAGGCCGGTGAGAAGATCCTCTTCGATGGCGGCACCAAGGGCGTCGCCATCGAGGAAGGCAGGGCTTTCGTCGTTGACGTCGAGCAGTATGGGCTGGATATCGTTCACACTCACGATCCCGCTTTGGAGGATCCCGCAACCGCATTCGCTTTGAGCCGACTCTCGCACGGGCCGCACGGCCCCACCCCCATCGGGGTCTTCCGCAAAGTCATCCGGCCGTCTTACGGAGAGGAGCTGCAGAAGCAGATTCTCGACGCCCAGGAGTCGGGAGCCGGTGATATGCAGGCCCTCATCAGCTCCAACGGCACCTGGGACGTCCCCTAAAGGCACCCCACGGGCTCGCTACGCTGGAAAGATGTTCGCTCCGTTTGTGGTCCTGGCGATCGCCGGCACAGTTGTCGCTCTCATTACGTCCCGCCACAAATCTGCAAATGCGGCTTGGGCCGAGGCAGCTCGCCGGCTCAGAATCGAGCTGAAGCCGACGAACGGTTTCGCGGCTCTGTCCGGCAAGCTGTCTATGAGGGGCTCCATCGACGGCTTCACCGTGTGGATCAATACGTTCCAATCAAACGACAAGACCCACACGCGGTATCGATTGAGAATGCCTTCCCTGGCGCTGGGGTTGAAGCTCTCGCGCCAGTCGCCGCTGGCCGCCATAAGCCGATTCTTTGGTGGCAAGGACATCGAAGTCGGCCAACCGCTCTTTGACAGGCAGATCATGATCAAGGGCGACTATTCGGAGCAAGTGCGAGCCTTTCTCACGCCCGCCCGCCGGGTGGCAATCTCCGAGCTGGTCACCGCCTACCGGGGAGCCACGGTCTCCGACACGGAGATCGAGGTGGTGCAGGGGTTCACTTCGGATACCGACGAGCTGGTGTCGATACTGCTGCGCCTGGTGTCTCTGGCCCGCGTGCTCTCGAAAGAAGCGCCGGCGCTCGATCGCCCGGCGGCGACTCGCCTGGCAGGAGATGCTGGAGAGGCCCTGGCCGAGCTCCAGCAAGAGACCCCGGAGGGCGATCCGTGGATCGAGTTCGCCCGCAAGACCCAGGAGGCAGAGCTGAGCTACGTGCACGGAGATATCAAGGAAGCCGCCGACGCCTTCGAACAGCTCAGCAAACAGGTGCCGGCCGACCTCGGGCTCAAAGCGTGGCGTGACAAGACCCGGAGGCGCCTCGAGGCCGAGGAAGAGCAACTACCCACAGTTCCGGAGGACGCCGGAACTGCAGCCGAGGTCTCCGAGCGACTCTTCCACCCCGACAACTACAGCTTCGACACGATCGACATGTTTGAGGCGGACTACGAGGGCAAGAGTGTGCGTTGGTCCGGCGAGCTCAAGCGGCTTCGCCGATTCGACCATGATCGCGACTTCGGTGATGAGCCCGGAACCAAAGCGGTGTTTGCCGTCTACAACCTGACCAACGATATGTTCGCGGGGCGCGAGATCGACGCCGTGGTCCACCTCCCGGTGGCAACCGCCGACCTACTCGACACCGGCGACGTACGAACCTTCACCGGGACCCTGGCGCGGTGCGACCCTTCGATGCGCAACTTTTTCGTGACCAACGGAGCCCTGGTCTAGGGACGCTCCCCCGGATTCCTCAGTGCGATTCGGGACACTAGCAGCAGGCGGTGGTGGCCTTCTCCAGATGCTCGACGTCTTCGAGAACGGTATAGATCTCCCACGGCGCCTTGTCGGGATCGTGCACCCAGACCTTGTCCTGACGGGCATAGCAACAAGCGATGTCCTCCTCGAGAGCCGTCTCGAGGTTCTCCGCTTCCAGCCTGGCATTGGCCTCGGCAACCTCATCTGAGCTGCCCACCTCCACCCCGAGGTGATTCAGTGTGCCGCCGGCGCCTTCGCCGGCGATCAGAACCAGCTTGAGCGGTGGTTCGGCAATTGCGAAGTTGGCGTAGTCGGGCTTGAGCTTGGCAGGCTTCTCACCGAATAGCCTCGTGTAGAAGTCGACCGCAGCGTCGAGATCGCTCACATTCAGGGCCAGCTGCACTCGTGACATTGGTTTCTCCCTCATATTGATGTTCATCTATGTATAGCTTGCCATATATATTGACATATGTCAATATATGAATATGGAATGCTGTCCATCGATCACCGTCGCGGCCATGAGTGAGAGCGATGCCGTCGAGGCCGCTCGTCGCTTCAAGGCCCTCTCAGATCCGGCGCGAGTGCGGCTTCTCAGCTTGATCGCCGAATCGGGTGAGATCTGCGGATGCGACCTCGAAGGCCCCCTCGGCCTCTCCCAACCAACTGTCAGCCATCATCTGAAAGTGCTGGCGGAGGCTGAGCTAATCCACAAGGAGCGGCGGGGCAAGTGGGTTTATGCTCATCTCCGCCAGGAAGGCTTCAACGCGCTCCGTGAGGTGCTAACCACAAGAACGCGAAAAACCCTTCCCAGGACGGCCGCTAGAAGTTAGGCTCTCACAACGGTGAGACCGCGCTGGGCTCGCTTATAGAGATAAGCGAACGGAAAGCTAGCGATGCACTGGACTCACCTTCTGGCCTTTGGCCTCGGCGCAGCCTGGATGCTTGTGGTTTTCGTTACGGCTTCGGCGATCCGAACGCCCGGTCGCGACGTGATCGAAGACGGCCAGATCGAGCTCCCGAGGTCGTGGATGGAAGCCCAGGCCCACGCCGCCAGTCGCTATTCGGACTGACCTTCCGTCTCATCCGCGGCATCTTCCTCCTCCGCCACGCGGAGCGTATCAGCCATGGCTCGAGCTTCGTCAACGTTACCTTCGACTATCTCGGCCCGATCCGACAGCAGGGTCACCTGATTGCGGTAGATCTGTAGAAACCCGCCGTGGACCGCAACCGTCACCGTCTCGGTGCCGGTATGAATGGACGCGGAGCCCGTAGCCAGCACCGCCATCGTCGGCTCGTGCTCGGCCATGATTCCGATATCCCCCTCCGTGGTGCGAGCAATCACTAACTCGGCCTCCCCCGACCAAACCACTGCCTCGGGAGAAACGACGTCGACCTGGAAAGGGGCTGGCATTACTGGTGTCCCGCGTCCTGCAGGGGCATTAGGCGTCCTGCAATTCCTTGGCTTTGGCAAAGACGTCGTCCATGCCTCCGGCCATGTAGAAAGCCTGCTCCGGCAACTCATCGACTTCGCCGTCGACGACCATGCGGAAGCCTCGAATCGTCTCCTCGAGCGGAACCGTCTTGCCGGGAATCCCAACGAATTGCTCGGCGACAAAGAAGGGCTGCGAGAGGAACCTCTGGATTCGACGGGCTCTAGCCACAATCAGCTTGTCCTCCTCAGACAGCTCATCTATGCCGAGAATGGCGATGATGTCTTGCAGGTCCTTGTATCGCTGCAAGATCTGCTGCACGTCACGCGCAGTCTGGTAGTGCTCTTCCCCGATGATCAGCGGGTCGAGGATCCGGCTGGTGGAGTCGAGCGGATCGACTGCCGGGTAAATCCCCAGCTCCGAAATCTGCCGGGACAACACCGTCGTGGCATCCAGGTGAGCGAACGTCGTATGCGGAGCAGGGTCGGTGATGTCGTCGGCGGGAACATAAATTGCCTGCAGAGACGTGATAGACCTCCCGGCAACAGACGTGATCCGCTCTTGCAGGAGCCCCATTTCGTCTGCCAGCGTTGGCTGGTAGCCGACCGCCGACGGCATTCGGCCGAGGAGGGTGGAAACTTCGGACCCTGCCTGCGTGAAGCGGAAGATGTTGTCGACAAAGAGCAGCACGTCCTGGCCCATTTCGTCGCGGAAGTACTCAGCCATGGTGAGGGCGGAAAGGCCCACCCGCAGGCGAACGCCGGGGGGCTCGTCCATTTGTCCAAAAACGAGGGCTGCTTTGTTGATGACCCCGGACTCCTGCATCTCACGGAAAAGGTCGTTGCCCTCCCGGGTACGTTCGCCGACACCAGCGAAGACCGACACACCGCCATGCTCGGTGGCGACCCGGTGAATCATTTCCTGAATGACGACGGTCTTCCCAACACCGGCACCTCCAAACATGCCGATCTTTCCGCCCTTGACGTACGGCTCGAGGAGATCGATGACTTTGATTCCGGTCTCGAACATCTCCCGCTGCGGACTGAGCTGGTCAAAGTCGGGCGGCGGACGATGAATCGACCACCGCTCGTCAAAGTGCAGCGATTCCGGATCGACATCGAGTGGCTCACCGAGGACATTGAAAATATGACCCAACGTTTGCTCCCCTACCGGCACTGTTATCGGGCTCTCGGTATCGCGGACTTCGGCGCCGCGTACCAACCCATCTGTAGACCGCATGGCAACGGCGCGGATCAGCGAATCACCGAGGTGCTGGGCAACCTCGGCCACGACGGTGACGGTCTCTCCGCCGAGCTCAATATCCACCTCGAGGGCGTTGTTGATCTCGGGCAGCTCGTCGGGGGGGAACTCCACGTCGACGACAGGCCCGGCCACTTTGACGATTCGTCCGATACTCACTCTTCTTCTCCTCCCATTACCCGACGGAAAGCGCCTCGGCGCCACCGACGATCTCGGAAATCTCAGTTGTTATCTCAGCCTGGCGCGCCCGGTTGGCCTGGCGGCTGAGGATGCGGGTTAGCTCTTCGGCATTCTCGGTGGCGGCCTTCATGGCCCGGCGTCGAGAGGCGTGCTCGGCGGCAGACGCCTCCAGAAGAATGCCGAAAACACTCGACTCCAGATAGCGGGGCAATAGCCGATCCAGGATTGCCTCAGGACTCGGTTCGTAGCTGTAGCCCACCGTTACGGCTTCCTCGTCCCCCTCGGCCTGCTCCGGCGGCTGGATCGGCAGGAGCGGCCACAGTGAGGCAGTTTGGGTCAACGCGGAAACGTAGCGAGTGGTAAATGCCTCGACCGCGTCAACTGTCTCCTGGGCGTAGTCGTTGAGGATCGTGTTGGCGACGGCACGGGCATCTCCGTAGCCGGGCGTGTCCGTCACACCGAGGAACGACCGCTCGATTTGGTAGCCCCGATACCGAAAATAGCTGTCGGCCTTCTTGCCGACGGTGTAGAGGCGAAGGTCGACCCGCTGGTTGTTCAATTCGATCAGCCGGGCCTCTGCCATGCGGATCACGTTGGTGTTGTATGCACCGGCCAGTCCTCGATCCGAAGTGACCACCAGGATCCCGGCGTGGCTCAACTCCCGGGTCTCCAGAAGTGGGTGGGAGACTCCCCCGGATGCCGCCCCCACATTACTGATCACCTCTACCAGCTTGTTTGTGTACGGCTGGGCAGCCTCGACTCGGGACTGGGCCTTGACGATACGAGAGGCGGCGATGAGCTCCATAGCCGAGGTGATCTTCATCGTCGACTGGACACTGCGTATCCGCCGGCGAACTAATCGGAGCTCAGCGCTAGCCATTAGTGCGAGCTGAAGGTCTTGACGAACGCTTCAACTGCCTGGGTGAGCGAATCGCCTTCCGGGAGCTCCCCCGACTCAGCTATCGAGGCCATGAGCGAGCCATAGCGACTCTGCATGAACTCGCGCAGGCCTTTTTCGAACCGGAGAACGTCGGCGATAGGAACTTCGTCGAAGTAGCCCTCGTTGACGGCGTAGATCGCCACCACCTGTTCCTCGACCGGAACCGGCTCGTACTGAGGCTGCTTGAGAACTTGCACCACTCGTCGGCCTCTTTCGAGCTGCGCTTGCGAGGCGGCATCGAGTTCCGAGCCGAATTCGGCGAAGGCTTCCAGTTCACGAAACTGCGCCAGATTCAAGCGCAATGGGCCGGCAACCTTCTTCATCGCTTTGATCTGAGCGTTACCGCCGACCCGCGACACCGAGATGCCGGCGTTGATGGCAGGGCGCACGCCGGAGTAGAAGAGGTCGGTCTCGAGAAAGATCTGACCATCGGTGATCGAGATGACGTTGGTGGGGATGTAGGCCGAAACGTCTCCTGCTTTTGTCTCAACGATCGGGAGACCGGTCATGGACCCGCCCCCCAGCTCGTCCGACAACTTTGCGCAACGCTCGAGCAGCCGGCTGTGTAGGTAGAAGACATCACCCGGGTAGGCCTCACGCCCCGGGGGCCGCCGCAGCAGAAGCGAAATCTCTCGATACGCCACAGCTTGCTTAGACAGGTCGTCAAAGATGATGAGTGCGTGCTGACCGTTGTACATCCAGTGCTGGCCTATGGCCGATCCGGCATACGGGGCATACATCTGGTGCGCGGCCGGCGAAGCAGCCGAGGCGTTGACCACCACGGTGAACTCCATGGCACCATGGCGTTCCAGAGTGTCTACGACCTCGGCGACGGTGGAGGCTTTCTGACCTATGGCCACGTAGATGCATTTCACGCCGGTGCCGCGCTGGTTGATGATGGCGTCAACGGCGATGGCCGTCTTACCGGTCTGGCGGTCTCCGATGATGAGCTCTCGCTGTCCCCGCCCGATGGGGATCATGCCGTCGATCGCCTTGATTCCGGTTTGCAGCGGCTCTGATACGGGCTGCCTTTCTACGACCGACGGGGCGATGACCTCCAGCAAGCGAGTCTCCGTTGCGCTGATGGGCCCTTTGCCGTCAAGCGGCTCGCCAAGCGGGTCAATCACGCGGCCGAGCATGGCATCTCCGACCGGGATCGAGAGCACCCGCCCGGTTTGCTTCACCGGAGCGCCTTCCTGAACGTGATGAGACTCGCCCATCAGCACGGTGCCGATGTCGTCCGCCTCCAGGTTGAGGGCTACCCCGAACAGCCCACCAGGGAACTCGAGCATTTCCGAGGCCATGGCATTGGGAAGCCCGGAGACGCGGGCTACGCCGTCGCCGATCGACGTGACGTAGCCGATGGTCTCCGCCTCTATCTCAGGCGTCCAATCCTCGAGGTGTCGCCGGATGGACTCGGCAATTTCTTTGTGGTTGATTGTCAAGTCGGCCATTGATTACGCTCCAAGCTCGTCTCTCAAATCCTGCAAACGGCCCTGTACCGAGCCGTCAATCACCAGGTCGCCGACCCTGGCAATGATCCCTCCGAGGATTTCGGGGTCGATCACCACCTTGGCCTCGACTCTCTTGCCAGTGGCCTCACTCAACTTGGCTTCCAGCTTGGCTACCGTGGCGGAATCCAGCTCAACCGCGGACCGCACCTCGGCAACTGCCGCATCACGAGCTTCACTTGCCCGCTGTACCAGGCGGTCGGCTATCGCCGGGAATTCTCTCGCCTTGCCGGCGCCGACGACAAAGTTGATGAGATTCACGGTCAGAACCGAGGCCCGGGTGTCGAGCAAGTCCGAGATAATGCCTTGCTTTATCTCGAGCGGAAGCCGGGGGTCACTCAAGGAGTCACGCAACTCGGATGACGATTCAAAGGTACGCGCGATCTGGAACAGCTCGTCCCCGATCGTTTCGAGCTGACCTTCTGCCCTGGCGAATTCGAAGATCGCGGCGGCGTACCCGTCAATCTGGTCTTGCTTGGCCAACTTACTTTCCTATCTCGTGCATTAGCTGCTCAGGCCGTCTAGCTCGTCCAGGTACTGATCGACGAGCGCAGCCTGGGCGTCTCGGTCGAGGGACCCTGCAACCACCTTCTCAGCCATATCGAGCGACAAATTTGCCACGTCCTGGCGCAAAGCTGCGGCGGCTCGATCCTTTTCGATAGCAACATCGGACCTGGCGCGGTCCAGCAACGAGGCCGCCTCAACATCGGCTCGCGAGACGATGTCGGTGCGCATCGACTCGGCAGTCACTCGAGCTTCCTCGATGATCTCGTTGGCCTCGCCCTGAGCGCCCTCCACCTGGGTTTTGTAATCGGCGAGGAGGCTCTCTGCCTGAGCTTTGGTCTCCTCAGCGTCGCGTATCTGGCCAACGATGGCCTCCTGCCGGGCCTCGAGCGTCTTACTGAGGGTCGGAAGCGCATACTTCCAGACGACCGCAAAAATGATCAGGAACGCAATCACTCCGGCGATCAGCTCCGACGAGTCGGGCAGCAGCAGGTCGATCCCTTCTGCTTCTTCCTCGGCTTGGGCAAGAACTATGGCAAACATCTGCACTAGCCCTAAGCGATGAAGAACAAAACGAAGCCGATGAGCGCCAGGGCTTCAGTAAAGGCGATACCCAGGAACATGGTGGTTCGCACCGTTGCGGCCATCTCCGGCTGCCGGGCCATAGCGGTAATCGCGTTGCCGACCACAATGCCGATCCCGATGCCGGGACCGATCGCAGCCAGGCCGTAGCCCAGAATCGCTATCGATGTCTTGGTTATCTCAATTTCTGTCATCATTCCTCCTTGACGATCCTTAATGCTCGGCGTGTATCGACGTTTGGATATACACGGCCGCTAACAACGTGAAAATGTATGCCTGCAAGACGGCCACCACGATCTCAAACAGGTAGATCCCCAGCCCCATCACAAACCAGGGCACGCCTATGAGGGCTCGCAGCCCGATGTCGCCAATATTGGAGACAAAGATCCACCCCGACCCGAGCAACAACGTGAGCATCAGGTGTCCTGCAACGAGGTTGGCGAAGAGCCGGACTGCCAGGGTGATCGGCCGCAAGATGAACGTCGAAACCAGCTCGATGAAGCCCACCAGCCACCGCAACGCCAGGGGGACCGACTTGGGCCAGGCGATGTCGATCACGTAGCGGAAGCCGTTGTACTTGAAACCGACGAAGACGAAGATCACCCAGGTCACCAGCGACAGAAATATCGGAATCGCCATTCGCGAGGTCAGGGGGAAGTTGATGAGCGGCGTGACCTCGAACAGGTTGGCTATGAGCAAGAACAGGAAAATCGTCAGCAGGTACGGCGTGTAGGCGGCGCCCTCGGGACCGATGATCCCGACCGCTACCTCGTCCTTCACAAAAGTCACCAGGCTCTCGACCGCAGCTCCGAACTTGGTGGGCACGACCTTGCCACCCCGCAAGCCGAAATAGAGAATGGCTACAACAACGGCGGCGGCCAGGAAGGTGAGAAAGACCGTACGGGTGAAGTCCAATGGGCCGATCGTGAACAGCGTATCCTTGAATTCGAAGAGTTCGTTGACCACCTCGGGGGCACAGATGATCTCATCGGCAGGGTCACACCCGCTCGCCAATATCAGCTGATCCAATCCAGTTCCCTTTCTCGCTCGTGGGCGACGGCGACCGACTCCCATCCCAGCAGAATCGCGTAGGCAGCCACAACACTTATCCCCAGGGCCGGACGGTCGATTTCAAACAGGTTGGCTAATCCGAGCAAAGTTACCGTAATCAGCCCGAGCCGCACAAAGAAACCAATCAAGGCCGCTCCCTGGTACACGGCCAGTGAAATGCGCGCTGCCGCCGACAACAGCCAACCGGTGAAGAGAAAGTAGCCAACCACTGTTAGGACCCCGAGCAACGAGGCAACTGCTCCGTTCCAACCGCGCAGCACGGCGAACAGGAGTACCAGCGGGGGCCCGGCCACGATCGCCCGCTTAACCGTCTCCACCGCCAGAAGGGCTTCAATCGGTCGCTCCCCTCCTGCGACTCTTCGGAATTGAGTGTCACTGGTCACTGGCGCTCCCTTTGGTGGCGAGGGCCCACATTTGGATGAAGCCGCTCACCGAGCCGACGATGATCCCGACCACGATGAACGCCGGATAGGTCCCGGCGAAGTGATCAATGACCCAGCCGACGAGAACGCCGGCCATGATCGAGCCAAAAAACGAGCCCCCGGCCCCCCAACCCTGGTCAATCGCCTCCGCTACCTGCCGATGTGGTGGTTTCTTCATCGTCCTAGCCAGGCCGTGTGATTCTCGACACAAAACTAAGCCAACTGCGGTCACTAGCCAAGCTCCGGATGGGCCTATCAGACATGGCCCGGGAAACCCTTCGGGTAGGGAGGAAACGCAGCAACCAACTCCTCGACTCCGGCACCGACTTCTTTCAGGGCGGCGTCGTCGCCTCGCTCGTGCAAGGCCTGCAAGATCAGTTCACCGAGTCTCTCCATCTCCCCTTCTCGCATTCCGCACGTTGTGACCGATGGCGTCCCAATCCGCAATCCGCTGGTCACAAACGGGGTGCGCGGATCGTTGGGTATGGCATTGCGATTGAGGGTGATTCCGACGCCGTCGAGCATCGTGGCGGCTTCCTTGCCCGTGAGATCCTCATCAATGCTTCGCAGATCGAGCAACATCAGGTGGTTGTCGGTGCCCCCGGAGACGACTCGCAGCCCACCCTGGGCAAGGGTGGCGGCGAGAGTCTTGGCATTCTTGATGATCTGGCCGGCATAGTCGCGAAACTCGTCGGTGGAGGCCTCGAGAAAGCTGACGGCCTTGCCGGCAATCTGGCTGAACATCGCCCCACCCTGAAAGCCGGGAAAGATGGCACTGTCGATCGCCTTGGCGTACTCCTCCCTGGCGAGGATCAACCCTCCCCGCGGGCCCCGCAAGGCTTTGTGGGTTGTGGCAGTGACAACATCAGCCCAGGCCATGGGATTCGGCAGGGCTCGACCGGCAACCAACCCGATGAAATGGGCCGCGTCCACCAGCAGCAGGGCCCCGACCTCGTCGGCGATGGATCGGAACGCGTCGTAATCGAGATGGCGGGAGTATGCGGAGTACCCGGCAACGATGAGCTTGGGGTGAGATTCGAGGGCGGTTGCCCGCACTGCCTCCATATCCAGCAACTCAGTTTCGGGGTCGAGGCCGTACGGGACGAAGTTGAACAATCGACCCGAGAAGTTGACACGCGATCCGTGCGTCAAGTGACCGCCATGATCCAGCGCCATCCCCATGATGGTGTCCCCTCCGTCGAGCAGCGCGAAATACGCGGCCATATTGGCCTGGCTTCCGGAGTGAGGCTGCACGTTGGCGTATTCGGCCGCAAATAGCTCCTTGGCCCTGTCGATCGCCAGCTGCTCGACCTCGTCGGTGTGGACAGTTCCCTCGTAGTAACGGCGCCCCGGGTAGCCCTCGGCGTATTTGTTGGTGAAAACAGAACCGCTTGCCTCCATGACCGCTCGTGAAGCGAAGTTCTCAGAGGCGATCAACTGAATGCCGCTGAGTTGCCGGTGGAACTCCGAGTCAATGAGGCCGGCAACGACAGCATCAACCTCCTCAATAGGTCGTGGATCAGTCACTAATGATCTCCTTTGCGGACGACAGCGTAGTGCCCCCGCTGTGGCCCATAGTTCCCACAGGTCAGGATTCCGCCAACGCCGACCGCAAGCGCTCGATGAAGAATTGCCACCCGTCTATGTAGTCCTGGCGCTCGTCCGGGTCGTCGCCATGGGTGTGCTCGATCGTGAGCTCGGTTCCGGCGTCACTGGCCTTGAAACGGACGTCAACGGTCCGCGGCTCCTCTGGCTTGTGGGAATAGCTCCACGTGAAAGCGAGGCGCTCCCCCGGCTCCACCACCAGGAAACGGCCCAACAATCGCAGACCCTGGCTGGGCCACGCCATCTCATACTCACCGTCGATTCGCAGATCAATGGTCGCCTCTTCTGACCACCAATCGACCAGCTTCTCCGATGTCACGAAAAAGTCGAAGACCGTTTCCGGCGGCGCCGCCACTTCGCCGATCAACCGGGCTACACCCACCGGACTCTCGTCAACCTTCATCGCCGTCCTCCCGGGGCCAGGCTACTGGACCAGCCCTCAACACCGCAGGCGGATCTACCGTGGCGTCGAGAACCGTTGACGCCAACCCGGCCGAGCCAGCCCCTTGCAGGTAACCGATCATTGCATCCCCGAAGATCTGCAGGGCCTGTTCATGGTCGACGGCAGCCTCCTCACCCGACCGGTTGGCTGAGGTAACTGCCAGCGTCCCGGCCTTGTCGAGAAGATCAAGCGCCACCGGGTGCTGCGGCACCCTCACACCCACCGTGCCCCGCGCCTGATCCCCGATCCAGGGCGGGAGGTCGCGAGCAGCCGGCAATACCAATGTGAGCGGGCCGGGCCAGAATTCCGCGGCAAGTCTCTCGGCGAGCGCCGTGATATCGACCAGTTCGTGGGCCTGTTCGAGGTTCGCGACCAGAAGTGCAACCGGGTGCTCGGGGCCGCGTCCCTTGAGGTCGAACAATGCGTTCATCCCGCTTTCCGACCACGGGTCGGCGGCAACGCCGTAGACCGTGTCCGTCGGCACCCCCACCAACCCCCCGGCGTTTAGCGCGATCACTGCCTCGATCACGGTGAACGGGTGCATGGGTTGAGGCTACCCGGGACACACTGGCAGCCACCCGTAAACGCCCGAGCATCCGCGCTGTGCTGGCAGCTATTAGGCCTACCCGGCATTCGCCCCTATCCGAGGAGGGAACCAACCGCAACCATGAGTGCAACGCTCGCCGAACCTGGTGCGTGATATTGGTATGAAGATCGAAACGGGTACGGCCACGGATGAGGAGATCTACACCCGCCACCGGGACGAGTTAATGCGCTTCGCGCGTTCTTGTCGGACCGGACGAGGCAGGGGATGTCCTCTCCGCCGTCGTTCTGCGGATCTTATCGAAACGCAACTTGTCGGATCTAGACAACCCGCGCCCCTATCTGTACCGGGCAGTCCTAAACGAAACCAACAGCTTCCGCCGCAAGCGGCATCGGCTGGAAGGAATAGTGCCGGATTCGATCCCATCTAACCCGATACCCACCGCCGACCCGGACGTACTCGCGGCGGTTGCCGCACTTCCCGCTCGCCAGCGAGCGGCAACGTTTCTGGTGTATTGGGAGGGCTTCACACCAACTGAAGCAGCCGGCCTGATGCAGCCCCGGCCGGGCACGGTGCGCCGTTACCTGCACCTCGCCCGCCAACACTTGAGGAGTGTGCTCGATGAATCTGCAGCCTGATCACACCGACTGAGCATTCCGCGCTGCCTTCGCAGTCATGGTCGAGGACACGCCACCGGCGCCCGAATGGGAATACGTCGCGCCGGACGCCACGACCCAAAAGGTCCCCACACTGTCACCGCGACCCGGATGGGCCACAGCTCTGGCCGCAGCAGCCATCATTCTGGTTCTCGTAGGTGGCATGGCCCTCGGCGCCGTGGTTCTTGGCTCCGCCGAAGACGCTACCAACGAAGCACCCACTCCAACCCTGCCGGCCCCACCGGAAGAAACCACGCCTACGACTCTTCTGAGCACCACACCGTCGATCGCTACTTTGCCAACATCGCCGCTCATCGCAGGACCGGAATTTAGTCGACGGCTGACCGCCGAAGACCTCGCCGAAGGTTGGAGTTGGGTCCCAACGGGACTACCACTCAGAGACGTGGTCCCGACATCGAAGGGCTTTGTCGGTGTCGGCGACGGGATTGGCGCGACTTCACCCGACGGCCTCGAGTGGATCGCGACACCCTTCTCCCCCGACCCCCGAATTGGAACGAACCCACAGCGGTCTACACGACCAGTCACGGCCTCATCGCAATGGGCAGCCGCTGGTTGCGGGAGCCGCTAGCTCCGACTGGATCCGAGGTCGAGGGGTATGGGCTCTGGTCGTCGCCCGACGGGAATGAGTGGACGTGGCTGCCCCTCAGTCTCGAGACGATTTACCGGGAGGACCCTGGTCCCTGGGACAGCTACTGGATGGTGGACGTCGCCGAAAGAAGTGGAAGCCTCCTGGCGGTCGTGGGAACGAATCACTACGAAGGTGTCTCGGACGAGCAACCGGAACAGTACACTCTCGTGTTCGCTTCTTCCAACGGAGAATCGTGGGAGCGGGTAGCGGTCACAAGCATTTTCGAAGGTGCCTCAATCGGAAAGGTACTCGGCGCCGCACCCGGCTTCATCGCCGTGGGCGAGAATGGCGCAGGCGCCCTCTCCGCGTGGGTCTCGGAGGACGGGTCGTCCTGGAGCAAGTACGTCCTGGCGGCTACCGGCGTCGGTTTTGTAGGCGAAATAATCGAGTTCGACGATCACTTCGTGGTTCTCGGGTGGGATGAATCCGGACCAATCACATGGACGTCCGAAGACGGGACCGAATGGATGGCCGCAGCTCAGAGCGACGGCGAAACCGCCTATGGACACGGCAGATTCCACCACAATATTGCGGTCATTGGGCCAAACCTGATCGCGACGGG
Organism: uncultured Gammaproteobacteria bacterium; assembly: GCA_964195005.1. GTDB lineage: Bacteria > Actinomycetota > Acidimicrobiia > Spongiisociales > SHLN01 > JAUXLW01. The sequence continues at coordinate 16,003 of CAXMOO010000048.1, read as the reverse complement.
TATGGCAGAAGGAGAACCTCTGTGGTGGATCTCCCACGACGGCATCATGTGGAGTCAGGGGCTGTCCGAGTCAGGTCTGTTCCCGAAGTCGGGCGACCTCGGTGAAGGTTCAGTCGATTTGCACATCAACGACATCTTCGCCATCGAAGGCGACCGGCTGGTCGCGCTCGGCTTCCATGGCGGCGGACTCACCGATGGCCTGTGGGTCTGGTCCCCGCCCGAGAACTGACCAGATGTTCGCACTCTCGATGGTTCAAGAGGGACGAATGTCGCGTTGAACAGGAGCAGCCGGATCAGCCTTCTCGTCGACCGGCGAGGATTCGGGGCCGACCGGCAAGGTCGGGCTGGACCTCACAGTCGAAGCCGTGGAAGAGCTCCAGGGCCCGCTCGGCCTGGTCTTCACCTATCTCGACGAAGAGCCAGCCGCCCGGCTTCACCCAACCGGGGGCTTCCGCCGCGAGACGGGCGAGGACCTCATCGCCGTCGGCGCCGGCATAAAGCGCCTGATGGGGCTCGTGTTTGTCAATTTCGTCCGGCAGATCTGCCCGCTCGGAAACATATGGCGGGTTGACGACGAGAAGATCAATGCTCCCCTGAAGTCTGGGCGGAAGGGCGGCGAAGAGGTCGCCGGCCAGAATCGTGACCTCTTTACCGGCCAGATTCTCCTCCGCCAGGGTGAGGGCGCCGGAATCAATATCGGTGGCGAACACGGTTGCTTCGGGGAAGGCGTGGCGGAGAGCGAGGCCGAGATTGCCGCTTCCGGTGCACATATCAACAATCATCGTGTCGCTTCCCGCACCTTCCAGCGCCTGTACGGCACGCTCCCACAGCAACTCAGTCTCAGGACGAGGGATTAACGCTCTGGGATCCACCTTGACCGTTACGGGCCCGAACTGCACGGTTCCCTCGATGTATTGGAGCGGCTCCCCGGCCAAACGCCGCTCAACCAGCTCCTGGTAACGAATCTCCTGCTCGGAATCAAGCTCTTCGAGCAGGCCGACTCCAGCGGCGTCGAGCCCCGAGACAAGCCGCAAGAGTCGGCGAGCTTCGTGATCGGGCAAACCCGTCACGGGCGGCCTCATGACTCGTCGCCGCCCGCCAACAACCGGGTCTGATTGTCAATGGTCAGGGCATCAACAAAGGCATCGAGACTTCCTTCGAGGATGGCGGGAAGTTGGCTGATCGTGAGTCCGATCCGATGGTCGGTAACCCGGTTCTCCTTGAAGTTATATGTGCGGATTTTCTCGGAGCGGTCACCGGTGCCCACCTGGTCGCGGCGATTGGCCGACAGCTCGGCCTGCTGGGCCTCGAGCCGGGTCTGAAAGAGCCGGGCCCGGAGGATACGAAACGCCTTCTCCTTGTTCTGTAGCTGGCTCTTTTCGTCCTGACAGGTCACCTTGACACCGGTCGGGATGTGTGTGAGCCGAATGGCCGAGTCGGTGGTATTGACCGACTGGCCTCCGGGACCGCTCGAGCGGAAGGTGTCGACCTTCACGTCGTTGAGGTCGAGTTCGACCTCAATTTCTTCGGCTTCGGGCAACACCGCCACGCTGGCCGTGGAGGTGTGAATCCGGCCCTGCGACTCAGTTTTGGGCACCCGCTGGACCCGGTGAACCCCCGCCTCGAATTTGAGCCGGGAGTAAGCTCCTTTGCCCTTGACGGCGAGGGTGACCTCCTTGAAGCCGCCGCCTTCAGCTTCTGAAACCTCTAGCGTCTCAGCCTGCCAGCCATGGTTCTCGGCGTAACGCTGGTACATGCGGGTGAGATCACCCGCCCACAGGGCAGCTTCGTCTCCCCCGGCTGCCGCTCTCACCTCGATAATCACGTCTTTGTCGTCGTTCGGGTCTTTCGGCACCAGGAGCAACTGCAGCTTGGCCAACAAGCCCTCAGCCTCGCCGTCCTTGGCCTCCGCCTGCTCTCGCAAGAAGGTGAGCATCTCCTCGTCAGATTCGCTTTTAGCCATCTCCCGCGCCTCGCCGGCTTCGGTCTGAGCTTCCTGCCAGGCGTGATAAGTCTCGACGATCGGCTTGAGGTCCGAGTGGCGTTTAGCGACCTCGGTGTAGCGGGTCTGGTCGCCGGCGATGTCGGGATCGGCCATGTCGGTGAGCGTCTGCTCGAACGAAGCCTCTACTTCAGTCAGCCTGGCGACGAGCTGTTCCTCACTCACGAGATCGCGCTCCAGGCGGCCTCACAGATCGGGCCCCGGGACCTGACCTCGACGCGCTCTTCGTCCGAGAGTGCCGAGAGCAAGCTGGCAACTGCTACTTCTACCTGGTGCTCATCGGGCTCATTGGTGGTCAGCCTTTGCAGCTCGATTCCAGGGCGAGACAAGAAACGCAGATACGACTTGGCATCTGAGATCTTGAGTACCTCATATGAAAGGCCGGCGATCACCGGAATCAGCACTATGCGGCTGGTGATGAGCCAGAACAGGTTGGGCTGAAAGATCCCTACGAACGTGAACACGAACACAGAGAGCAGCACCACCAGCAGCAAGAAGCTCGTACCGCAACGGGGATGCATGGTGTGGTACTTCTGGACTTCTGGCACCGTCAACGGGTCCCCGGCCTCGTAGGCATAGATCGACTTGTGCTCCGCCCCGTGGTACTGGAAGACCCGGCCGATCTCCTTGGAGCGGCCGATGAGCCAGATATAGCCGACCAGGATGATGACCCGGATAACGCCTTCGGCGACGTTGAAGACGACCGCGTTGGAACCGCCCAACAAAGATTCAACCGCTTTGGCACCCCCGAGTGGGGCCAGCATGAAAACGAAGACAAAGAACACCAGCGCGAAACCCATCGCGGCGGCCAGCTCTCCTTTTCCGAGCTCGTTGCCTTTGGCAAGGCGCTTGCGGGCCCGCCGCCCTCGCCATCCGTCTTTGGCGGCAAGCTTTTCCAAGCGGGCCTTCTCTTCTGTATCTTCGGCGGTGGAGGCGATCTGAGCCGACCAGGTGAGAGCTTTGAAGCCCAGGGTGAGCGATTCCCCCAACACCATCACCCCGCGCATGAAAGGAATCCTGGCAAGCCGGGAGCGGGACGACAAGCGGGGCAGCGGGTCGTGGCGGACTTCGATTTCTCCATCGGGACGACGGACCGCAACCGACCATGCGTGGGGGCTGCGGATCATGACGCCTTCAATGACGGCCTGCCCGCCGACTGTGGCGTTAGGGGCTGGACTCATGGGGGGACCACTCAGGCCTCCGCCGACTCCTCGGCCGGACTATCCGCCTGAACTGCCTCTTCCGCCTCGACGGGCTCGTCGGTGACGAGAACCTTTTCGGCTTCTGGCTTCTGTGCAGCCTGCTTGGGCCGGGGAGCGCTCTTGGGTCTGGCCGGCTTCGATGTGGTCGGCTTGGCGGCCGAGGACGGCTTGGCGTCGGACGTTTTGATCTTGGCCTTGTCTGCCCGCTTGGCCCTCTTGGACGCCACAGCCTGCTTGTCGGTCTTTTCGGTCCGCTTGCGGAACCGCTCCACTCGCCCACCAGTGTCGACCAGCTTCTGCTTGCCGGTATAGAAAGGATGGCACTCATTGCATAGCTCGACCGTCAGCGTCTCGCGAGTCGAGCGCGTGACGAACTCATTCCCGCACGAGCAGTGCACGCGAGCTTCCATGTACTCGGGGTGGATCTCGGTCTTCACTTGTCCCTTCCTTAGCCGTTGCCGGTCTTCGCCACCTCGGCGAGGAAATCGGCGTTGGACTTCGACTCTTTCAGCTTATTGAGGAGCAGTTCCAGGGCCGGTGCCGACTCCAGGGCCAGCAGCACTCGGCGCAGTTTCCAGACCTGCTTCAGCTCGTCCGGATCGAAAAGCAGCTCCTCTTTGCGGGTACCGGAAGCCGAAATGTCGACGGCCGGGTAGATCCGCTTGTCTGCGAGGCTGCGGTCGAGCCGCAGCTCCATGTTTCCGGTTCCTTTGAACTCCTCGAAAATCACTTCATCCATGCGGGAACCGGTCTCAACAAGGGCCGTTCCCATGATGGTAAGGCTCCCACCCTCTTCAATATTCCGGGCGGCGCCGAAGAACCGCTTCGGGGGATAGAGCGCCTGTGAGTCAATGCCACCGGAGAGGATTCGGCCAGAAGCCGGAATGGCCAGGTTGTGGGCTCTCGCCAATCGGGTAATCGAGTCCAGCAGGATGACAACGTCCTTGCCCATCTCCACCAGGCGCTTCGCCCTTTCGAGAGCCAGCTCCGAGACCTGGGTGTGCTCTTCAGCCGGGCGATCGAATGTCGAGTAGACAACCTCACCGCGTACCGAGCGTTGCATGTCGGTGACCTCTTCCGGACGCTCGTCCACCAGAACCACCATCAGGTGACACTCGGGGTTGTTTTCCGCCACTGAAGCGGCGATCTCTTTGAGCACGGTGGTCTTGCCGGCCTTAGGTGGCGACACGATCAATCCACGCTGACCCTTCCCTATCGGGGAAATCAAATCCATCAGCCTGGCTAGCTGGTCGTCCTTGTTCTCGCGCTCCATGCGCAGGCGAATGTCCGGGAAGAGTGGAGTGAGAGCGCCAAACTTGGGGCGCTTACGGGCATCTTCGGGATCCATGCCGCTGTTGGAGACAACTCGCACCAGCGCGGCAAACTTCTCCTGCGAGCGCGGCGGACGAACAGGGCCCTCGATGAGATCACCTTTGCGGAGACCAAACTTGCGCACCTGGTTGGCCGAGACATATACGTCCTGGTCGCCCGGCAGGTATCCACCAACTCGGAGGAACCCGTAACCCTCAGGGAGGATGTCGAGAAGTCCCTCGCGAGTCTCGAGTTGGCTCTCGTCGATGTCCTCCCGCTCCCGGGAACGGCTCCGCTTCCGTTTGCGGCTGCCGTTGCCATCACGAGCGCGATTCTCGTCGGTTGATTTCGTTCCGTTGCCGGTTCTGGGTCTGGTCCTGGTTGCTGTGTTGGTAGAGGTCATCTTCTCAGCGGCTGGCAGTTCCACCGGATCGGGGTCTTTCACCTCTACTCCTCCTGATTGGAGGATGGCGGCGATGAGCTTCGCCTTCTGCAGACCATCTGCCTCAACACCCACCGAAGTAGCGATAGTGCGGAGGTCGTCGAGGGTCTTGCCCTGCAGTTCGGCTCGTGTAGTCATGGGGTTCCTTTACAACGGCTGACGAGGATTTCGGGCATACACCACTGGTGAAATGCACACGGGCGCTCGCCAGCGAAATGCTTGGGTCGAGCTGTGGACGGATTGTCCAGCATTTATAATAGAGGCTTGCTCGCCTTGATCCAACCACAAATGTGTCGGCTTAATTCCCCCAAGCCTTGAGCAGGCGTTTGAGAGCCCCTTTCCGGCAAGTCAGAATTGGCATATTGACACGACGTGGTGGTCAGGCTCACAACAGCTTCCCCCGCCGGCGCATCCACTGGATCGGTTGCCGCTACGCAGCAAGCGACTACGGCAACACCCCAACAGACGGGGCGTTAGTTGCTCAGGGCCCCGGCGGCGATGTGTTCCTGGACGACCTCGAGCGAGTTGGGTAGAACCTCGACATACTCCGCCAGGCCTGCCAGGCCGGCCAGGCGGTGCGGAGTGATGGGCGGCTCCCCCAGAGCACCGACAACAGTGTCGGGAAACTTGGCGGGATGAGCACAAGCCAGCATTACCAGAGGCACCGAAGGATCACTCCTCCTCCTCTCTCGCCCTACGCCTACGCCGACTGCGGTGTGGGGATCGATCACCAACCCCGACTCCTTGTAGACCTCCGATATCACATTCCGGGTTTCGGAGTCGGTTAGCCGGCCGGCGTCGAAGAGCCTGCGGAAGCGCTCATGGACCGGACCTGAAAGCGCAGCCCGCCCCGTCGATCGAAACTCTTCCAGGAAGGCTGCCGTCTTCGACCCGTCCCGGTCGAAGAGCTCGAAAAGCAGCCGCTCGAAGTTTGAACTGACCTGGATGTCCATGGCCGGGCTTTGGGACGCCACCACCTGGTGAACCTCAACCACGCCCGAGTCGTAAGCCCGGCTGAGGATGTCATTGACGTTGGTGGCAAGGATCAGCTGGTCGATTGGAACGCCCATCGCCCGCGCCACGTGCCCGGCGTAGATGTTGCCAAAGTTCCCGGTGGGGACTGAGAATGCCACCGCCTGCTCGGGAGCCCCGAGGGCCCGAGCAGAGCTCACGTAGTAGACCACCTGGGCCATGACCCGCGCCCAGTTGATCGAGTTCACCGTCCCCAGCCGATACCGGGCCCGGAAGGCTTCATCGGCGAACATCGCCTTGACGAGGTCCTGGCAGTCGTCGAACGTGCCTTCGATAGCGATGTTATGGATGTTGGGCTCATCAACGGTGGTCATCTGTAATCGCTGAATCGTCGACACCCGCCCCTCCGGGTGGAGCATGAACAGCTCAATGCCAGCCCTGCCCCGCACGGCCTCGATAGCTGCCGAGCCGGTGTCCCCGCTGGTAGCGCCGACGACTGTGGCGGTGGTGGATCTACGGGACAGCTCGTGCTCGAGAAGCCGGCCGAGCAACTGCAACGCGATGTCTTTGAAAGCCAGGCTCGGCCCCCAGAACAACTCCAGCAGCCACTCTCTCGCCGCCGGGTCGAGCTCGCGCAGTGGTGCGATCTGCGGATGGTCAAACTCGGCGTAGGCCTCTGAGACCATTTCGGCAAACTCGTCACGTTCGTAGTTCTCTTCAACGAACGGCCACATCACGTCAGTGGCGGTCCGGGTGTAGTCGCCGCTTCCCATCGAGTCGAACTGGAGCGTGGGGTAGCTCTCCGGCACGTAGAGGCCGCCGTCGGGCGCCATGCCTTGCAGCATCACGTCGACGAACTGCACCCCCGTGGCACCGCCGCGGGTGCTGCGATATCTCACAGGTTCGGGGTCGGCCCGGCGCCTTCCACCCTGAAAAGGGCGGCCACCTCATCGACAACATCGAGAGCCCGCAGCGCTTCGAGGCTCGCTTGCTGGCTCCTCTCCTCGGTGGCGTGGGTCACCAACAGCAGAGTGGCCTCATCGTCCTCGCCCTCCTGCCACACCGATTTGATGCTGACGTCGTGGCTGCCGAAGACTCCGGCAATCTGGGCAAGCACTCCTGGTCGGTCGACTACCTCCAACCGCAAGTACCAGGTGGTGGCGATGTCTGCGAAATCCATGATCCGGCCTGGCTGGAATCGGATCGGGGGCACCACCTGAGCACCCGCCAGTAGCTCGCGGGCCGCGTCGACCACGTCACCCAGCAAGGCGGTGGCGGTGGGCTCTCCCCCGGCGCCGGGCCCGGCGAAGAGGAGCTGATCGAAGCTCGGGCCCTCGACGAATATGGCGTTGGTGGCGCCGCGGATAACCGCCATGGGGTGATCGTTCGGCAGGAAGGTGGGATGGACCCGCACGCTCACTCCCTTCGCAGTGTTCTCCGCCACCGCCAGCAGTTTGACTGTGTAGCCGAGCTCGCCGGCGATGCGGACGTCGATGGGATCAACCCGCTCGATGCCCTCGGTGTATACCGTTTCGACACTCACCCAGGTGCCAAAGGCAAGGCTGGCCAGGATCGCCGCTTTGGCAGCTGCGTCGGCGCCGCTTACGTCGGCCGAAGGGTCGGCCTCGGCGTAGCCGAGCTCCTGGGCTTCAGCCAATGCAGTCTTGTAGCTGGTGCCTTCCTCGGACATCCTGGTGAGGATGTAGTTGGTGGTGCCGTTGACGATGCCCAGCACGCGGTCGATCTGCTCCCCGGCCAGAGTTTCTGAAAGTGGCCGGATGATGGGAATACCGCCGCCGACGGCCGCCTCGAATAACAGCGGAACTCCGGCGGCTTCGGCGAGGGTGAGAAGCTCTTCGCCCCGGGCTGCAATCAGAGCCTTATTGGCGGTGACAACCGGCTTGCCGGCCTGGAGGGCGGCCGCCACAAGGTCACCGGCCGGGTCTTCACCTCCCATGATCTCGACCACAAGCTGCACACCGGGATCATTGACCACATCGTCCGGAGTGTCGGTGAGGACACCGTCCGCCAGATCTACGACCCGGACTTTGGCCAGGTCGCGCACGGCCACCTTGACCACATCGAGCTCCAGGCCCGTCTTGGCCGAGATCGATTCTGCCTCCTGCACGAGTTTCCTGAGCAGGGCACCTCCGACTGTGCCAAAGCCGAGTATTCCAATGCCAACCTTCATGCTGAGGGACGATACTGGCTCGCAGTCTCCGCGGCGCCGCTATCCGCCGAATGCGGGCTGGAGCACCCGGAGGTGATTTCACGGCGTCATCAAACATCGCGCCGGACCAGGTCGTCGTAGGTTTCCCGCCTGACTACGACCCGGGCCCGTCCATCCCTGACGAAGACCACGGGTGGCCGCATGATCATGTTGTAGTTGGAGCCCATCGAGTGCCCATAGGCCCCGGTAACGGGCGTCGCCAGCACGTCTCCAACTTGCAGGTCTGCCGGTACTGCCGCGTCGCGCACAATCACATCGCCGGACTCGCAATGCTTGCCCACCACCCTTACAGACAAATGTCGATCAGCTTCAACCGACCGGGGCAAGAAAGCCTCGTATCCGCTTCCATACAGCACGGGACGGGGGTTGTCACTCATTCCCCCGTCGACGGCCGCGTAAATGCGACCGCCTTTCAATCGCTTGAGGGTCCCAACCCGGTAGAGCGTGATTGCCGCGGCAGCCACAATGGCCCGGCCCGGCTCCGCCAGTATCCGTGAGCGGATTCCGGCAGCGTCCGCCGCTGCCTTCACGGCTTCGGCCCACTCGGTGATTGACGGAGTCGACTCTCCCTCCACATAGGCCACGCCGAGCCCGCCGCCGATGGAGAACTCGGAAGCATCGATCGACTGCACGAGAGGAGCCAGGAGGCCAATCGCCTTCACAAACGAGTCGACGACAAAAACCTGACTCCCGATGTGGGCATGAATTCCCATGAGCTGCATTGCCGGGGATTTCTCAGCTCGCGCCAGGGCCTCCTCGGCGACGCCGCCGGCCAGGCTGAAGCCGAACTTGGAGTCGGCGACACCGGTTTGCAGGTATTCATGAGTGTGGGCTTCGATCCCGGGCGTGACTCGTATGAGCACCCTGGGTGGAGCAAGCCCCTCGCCGACGACGGTCTCAATGCGGTCGATCTCGTCAAAGGAGTCGACCACCACCCGCCCGACCTCGGCACTCAGGCCCGCATGCAGCTCTGCCATCGATTTGTTGTTGCCATGGAACACCAGGCTGTCGGCCGGCACCCCGGCTGCGAGCGCGATGTGAACCTCGCCTCCCGTCGCAACGTCGAGATGCATCCCTTCTTCGTAGGCGAGCTTCGCCATCGCCTGGCACAGAAACGCCTTGGCGGCGTAGGCAACTCCGTCTGGAAACGCCGCCACTGCTTCCCGGCATCGGGCTCGCATGTGATCTTCGTCGTAGACGAAGAGCGGAGTGCCGTACTCTTCGGCCAGGGCCAGCAAGTCGCAACCGGCCACCACAAGCCTGCCCTCCTGCGAGACGGTGGCGTTATCGGGGAGGAGCGAACCCGGAAGCGCGGTCACATGCGCTCAGGCACGTCGATGCCGAGAAGCTCGAGCAACAGCGTGAGCAAACCCAGGGTGACCTCCACCAGACGAAGCCACGATGCCTGTCTGCCCGCGTCCTCCTCGCGAAGAATGTGGCACGCCTCGTAGAAGCGATTGAACGCGACAACCATGTCGTAGGCATACTCGGCTAGATAGTTGGGAGCCCGGAACTCGACTGAGCGGTGGAGAACTTCCGGAAAGCGGGTCACGACAAGCATTAGTTGCCGCTCAGCGTCGTTGGCCGGTGCCAGGATCTCGCCGGGAGCCAGATCTCGCTCAGCGGCCCTGCGGAGAATCGACTTGATGCGCACCGCCCCGTACTGCAGGTAGGGCCCGGTCTTGCCTTCGAAAGACGTGAATCGGTCGAGGTCGAACACATAGTTGGAAGTGCGATGGTTAGAAAGATCCCCGTATTTCAGCGCAGCCAAACCAACCTGCCGACTGATCTCCCGCCGCTCATCTTCGTCGTAGTCGGTGGCAAGCTCGGCTTCCTCCAGCCTCTGATAGGCAGCATCGGTCACCATGCCGATCAGGTCATCGAGCTTGAGCACCCCGCCTTCCCGAGTCTTGAAAGGCTTACCGTCCGGGCCGTTCATGGTCCCGAACGGAACGTGCTCGAGAATCATCTCCGGCGGAGCGATACCCGACTTGTGGGCGGCCCGGAACACTTGCTCGAAGTGCAGGGCCTGACGGGCATCCACTACGTACAGAGCGAGCCCAACGCCCATTTCAACACGATGATCCACTGTCGCCAGGTCGGTGGTGCCGTAGAGGTAGCCACCGTCGGACTTGGTCAACAGCAGCGGGGGGATCTCCTTCGTGTCGCCCTCCTCCGCCACCACCATGATCTGGGCCCCGTCGTCTTCGGCGATCGTCCCCGCCGCTGCCAGTTCCTCCAGCATGGGAGCAACCCGATCATGAACGGTGCTCTCCCCGTACCAGAGGTCGAACCTGATGCCGAGTTTCTCGAAATCTGCCTGCTGGGCTTCGTGGGAGACGTTCCAGAAATGCTGCCAGAGCGCCAGATAACCGGCTCTGCCCTGTTGCAGCTCGAGCGTAGCCTGGCGAGCCCGGTCCCGTTCTTCCGGGTCCTCGTCGGTGCGGGCGGCAACCACCGGATACATCTCCTGTAGATCGTCGAGAGTCACCGGTGACTCCTCCGGATACGGCCCGTTGTAGCCAGCATTAAAATATGGAACATCCGGGAAGCGCCGCTCTACCTCAATCAGCAGCTGGCCCATCTGGGTACCCCAATCCCCGATGTGGATATCGGAAATCACGTCATAGCCCGCCCAGCGAAAGATCTTTTGCAGCGAATCGCCAATCAGGGACGCGCGCAGATGGCCAACATGCATGGCTTTGGCGACGTTTGGTCCTCCGAAATCGACGAGCACTTTGCCATTGCCGGTGTGGCGTTGAGCACCGAAACGACCGTCTGCGGCCACAGAAGCCAGCCTCTGTCCGAGAAATTGGTCGGTCAGCTTGATGTTGATGAATCCGGCCCCGGCCACACTCAGCTCCGAGAAGACATCTGGATCGGCGGCCACGCCCACAACGTCCTCGGCAATATCGCGGGACGCCCTCCCGGCCGCCTTAGCGGCGGCCAGCGCTCCGTTGCATTGAAACTGGGCCAGATCGCTGCGATCGGACACGGTCACTGTTCCCAGTGAAGGATCGAGGCCGAGCTTTTCGAAGGCAACTGCGAAACGCTCCGACAGATCGGTGATCAGCGACATGTGAGCAGAATAGGTGCGGACTCCTACGTGTCGGCGCCGTCACCCTTGTCGTCGGTGCGCTGGGCGTGGATGCGGCGAGCCATTCCCCGTAGAGATTCGCCTGTGCCGGAGCCGTACCGGACCTGGATCATCTCGGCGAGGATCGATATCGCCGTCTCGGCCGGCTGTTCGGCACCGATATCGAGACCAACCGGACCGTGGATGCGGCCGATTTGCTCATCGGAGTAGCCCAGCCGCTTGAGCTTTTCGACCCTTTTGGCCGAGGTTCGCCGCGACCCCATGGCCCCGATGTACTTGACCGGGCTATCCAGAACCCACGGCAGCACTGGATCTTCAAAACGTGCGTCGTGACTCAGCAGAACCACATAGGTGCGGCGATCCAGCTGGATCTCGTCTTTCAGCTCATCGGGCCAACCAACCAGCACGCGATCAGCATCTGGAAACCTCTCGCTTGTGGTGAACGCCGGGCGAGCATCGCTGATGGTGACGTGAAACCCGAGCTGGCGTGCCATGGTCGATAGCGGCTGAGCGACGTGAACAGCTCCGAACACAACAAGGTGGGGCAGAGGTGCCACGGTTTCGATGAACACCTCTGCGTCGCCATAAGCAAGCGTGCGGTTCTGTTCGTGCTCCATCAGCGCCTTGGCGTCGGCGGCGACATCGTCGGCGAGGTCTTCTGGCAACTCCCCGGCTATGTAGCGTTTCTCGAAGTCGAGGACAGCTTTGCCGCCGAGACCCGGCCCGCTGACGATCGTGGCTACGGCCCCAAGCCGCTCGTCGGCAACTAGCCCGGCAATAGCCTCAATCACCACTGCTCGATCAGAACCTGAATCGTCCCGCCGCATGCCAGGCCGACCTCGAACGCGTCCTCGTCGGCGATTCCGTAAGTAACCAGGCGGGGCTCTCCAGATGCCAGTACCTCCTGGGCATGCAGGAAAACATCGTTCTCGACACAGCCTCCGGAAACCGAGCCTTCCATGTCGCCTTCTGAAGAAACCAGGAACTTGGCTCCTTCGGGCCGGGGCGCCGAACCCTGGACGCGGACGACGGTGGCGACGGCAACGTCCTTCCCCTGGGACCGCCAGTTCTGGAAGATATCGAGCGCTTCCTTCATGTTCTCTTTCTGGTTGTCACGTGTCTGACTCTAGAAGCCGGCACGCCCCTACCGGCGAGGCGGCGGATCACGGAGCGTCTTACACCACCACCTGATACCGTCGACCACATTCAGGGCACACCGTGGCGATACCGCCCGGCACCCCGTGAGGCGCCCCGCACAAAGGACAGAACCTGGTGGCGATCCCTGCCGACCTGGCGGACCGGTGCAAGACCGGCACCGCCGCCACGAAGGCCGTCATCAGAACGACAGCCACTCCGAACGCCCGCCAGAAAGCGCTATTGCTGATCTCCCCCCAGATTCCGACTACCAGAACCAACGCCACGATGCCGATGCTGAAGCGAACCGCAGTTAGCAGCCACTGCTGGCGGGGCTCGAGGCGAGCGAACTCCATCAAGGCCACACCGGCGATAGCTATGCCCGCGATGATCAGTGTGGCCGGGATTTTCCACAAGAAATCGGCGTCGAACTCAAACCAGATGCCGACGATCATCCAGGCGAAGCCGACAACCGCGGCCGCGACGCCTGCCAGGGGCAGGCGACCAAGCCGCTCCCGCTCCCAAGCTGCCACCGACGGCATGGCGACCAGAGCAGCGCCGGTGATCAGGAACGACGTCGTGATGACTTTCCATCCGGGATCGCCGATGTCGGCCCCGAGCAGAACCACCACGCCGAGCAAGGCGCCCAGGGCGATCGAAGCCAGGACGACACCGCGCAGAATGCGTACCCAACTCATATTGATGAATCTATCGGCCTGTCCACTGGCCTTGTAGAGGCGTAAGCCCACTTGAGTACGTCAAGTGACGAACAGTCAGATCTAGCGCCCTCGGTCAGGATTCGAACCTACCTCCGATGAGCCGTCAGGCGAAGAGCCAAAAGTAGGTCGGCTCCCCGGAGCCGGGTGCCAACCTCAACCCGGATCACCTTGAAGCGCCCTCGGTAGGATTCGAACCTACGCACCCGGCTCCGGAGGCCAGTGCTCTATCCCCTGAGCTACGAGGGCAACCCGCCGATTGTAGGCAACCTCACGGTTCCCCGAGGAGGGTTCAGGGCTGTACCAAGCCTCACGCCAGGCGCCTGGACCGTCAGAAACCCAGATGCTCCTGCGCCAGTGCACGTTGAGCCTTTTCGACCTCAGCGCGTGGGAGGGAAAGCGGGCGCCCACCAGGACTCGCAAAGGGGTCAGGACGAGCTCTCTCCGCCGTGGCACTGTCATTCGACCAGGAGGTAGGTTTGCATCATGCCTATGCCTTTGACTTCGATTTCACCCCGACTTTCGAACTCATACTTCTCGCGCAGCTTTGCATAGGTCGATGGTGACACTTGAATTCGACCGGGAACGCCGGTGGATTCCATCCGACTGGCGACATTGACGGCGTCTCCCCAGAGGTCGTAGGCAAACTTGGTGGTACCGATCACGCCTGCCACCACCGGTCCTGTGTTGATTCCAATCCTGATCTCGAGGCTATCGTCGGCTCGGGAGTTGTACCGCTGGAGAGCACGTCGCATGCCCAAGGCCAGCTCGACGACGCGTTCCGCGTGATCGGATTTCGCCTCAGGCACGCCCGCGACAGCAAAGTACGCGTCGCCGATCGTCTTGATCTTCTCCACACCACAATCCGCGGCGACGGCGTCGAAGCGCTGGAAGATGTCGCCGAGGCGGTCTACCAACTGAGCGGGCGTGATCCGGGATGACATAGCGGTGAAGCCGACCACGTCAGAGAAGAGAATGGTGACCTCCGTGAATTGGTCGGCGATGGTGCGCTCGCCCCGCTTGAGGCGTTCAGCAATCGGCGCTGGTAGCACGTTGAGAAGCAGACTCTCCGACTTCTCGCGCTCGATGGCCAGCTCCCGAAGGTACTCCTGTTCGCGGTCCCGCAGCCGTTTCTTCTCCAGGGAGGCAGATACACGCGCTCGAAGTACCACCGCATTGAACGGTTTGGAGACGTAGTCCTCTGCCCCCATCTCGATGCAGCGCACAATGCTTTCGAGGTTGTCTAGCGCCGATAGAACAATCACGGGTACGTTGCGAAGCTTGTGGTCGGCTTTCATCCGCTCCAGGACTTGAAAGCCGTCGAGCTCCGGCATCAGGATGTCAAGGAGAACGAGATCGAATTGCTCCCCATGAAGTCGCTCCAGGCCTACACGGCCGTTGGATGCGACATCTACGGTGTGGCCTTGACGCTGTAGTCGCCGCGTCAGTATGTCGCGATTCATCTCGTTGTCATCAACGACGAGGATCCGGCCCGGGTCGTCGGCGGATTCAAGACCTGGTGCATCCAGATACTGCAGTGTCGCGGCAGCACCGTCCATCTCCGAGGCGGAATCGGAAGCGGCGTCGAACTCCACAGCCCCAGACATGACCTCGGCGGACCCGACGATCTCGCCGATGAGCTCGACAATTCGGCTCGCTGAATCCCTGATTCTCGACAGGTCGGAGACGGTCTCCTCTTCATCGCGCTCAGCCTCATCGATGAGCATCTCGCTGTATCCGATCACAGTGTTTGTGTCGTTGCGGAGCTCAAGATGTATACGCTCTCCGAATGCTTCCATATCGGAAAGATCGACCTCGCCCGAGTCGAACAGCTCTGGATCCAGGAAGTCGTTCACCTTTCGCAAGAGGGACCGGCCCGCCTGAAGGATCTTCTTGAGATCGGAGACCCGTTCTCGATCTTCGGTATCTTCGGCGTCCTCGAGAAGCATTTCGCTGTATCCGATGATCGCATTGATCGGCGTACGCAGCTCATGGCGTTTGGCGACAAGAAAGGCTTCACGGGCACCTCGATCATCGGTCATGTAATGCCCTTTCGCGTCGGCTTCAACATCAAATGTCACAAGCGGTGACCGAACCCTTGAGCTTGCTCACCGAGTCACGCGTAAAGATGGTAACTCTGCCCGTCTTGCCGACCATCCAGATCGCCGCCACCGGCTGGTTGGATAATGCCTAACCGGGGCTGAGCGCCTCGATCTTGCCCAGAAGACGTTTGAAGTCCACCGGTTTCGTGTCGTAGTCATCACAACCGGCTTCGAGGCTCTTTTCACGGTCTCCTGCCAAGGCATGTGCCGTTAAAGCAATGATCGGAATCGAGGCTGTTCCAGCATTCGATTTGAGGAGACGGGCGGCCTCCCACCCATCCAAGACCGGCAGGCTCATATCGAGCAGTATGAGTTCCGGGCCTTCGGATGACGCCATATCCACTCCCTGCTGTCCGTCAACGGCCATGACGACGTCATATCCGCGTTTAATAAGACGTCGGGAAAGCATGTCACGATTCATCTCGTTGTCCTCAACCAGCAGGATCTTCATGCCATCTCGTTTCCGTATTTGTGCAAGCGGTCACCGCCGCTCAGGCAGCCGGCAATATGATCGTAAAGGTCGATCCTACGCCGACCTCACTTTCCAAGCTGATCTCGCCCCCCATCATCTGGCATATTTGGCGGGTCAAGGCCAGACCTAGGCCGGTCCCACCGAAGTCGCGCGTTGTCGACTCGTCGACCTGGGAAAACTCTTCGAACACGAGGCCCAGCTTGTCTTTCGGAATGCCGATACCCGTGTCGGTCACGGCCATGGAGATCCACGGTTTCCCTTCTCTTGATATCCGACGAGCCTTGAGCGTGATGCTCCCTTCCTGCGTGAACTTGGCGGCGTTG
>CAXMOO010000047.1:0-3798 GCA_964195005.1 uncultured Gammaproteobacteria bacterium | reverse complement strand
CGACCCGAGCACGCCGCTGCATTGAATGAGAAGGGCCTCACGGTTTCCGGCAAGTCTGAGTTCACCAGCAAAGTGGTTGCCAGCTCCGACCCCGCTTCCCTTCCCGACCCGGAGCTGATCGTCATCGCCACCAAGGCGATGCAGGTGGAGGCGGCCGCTAAAGCCATCGAGGGTCGCTTCAGCAACGCGATCGTCATGACCATCCAGAACGGGCTTGGCTCCGAGGCCGTGGTAGCCGGCCACGGCGACTGGCCCATAATTTCGAGCGTCACGTTCATGAGCGGCACGAAGGAGTCGGACACTCACGTCCACTACGAGCTCGACACCGCCACCTGGATGGGTCCCTTTCACCCTGCAGGCACGGCCTTCGAGTCCGTCCAGGCGGTTGGTGAGCTGTTTGCGAAGAGCGGTCTGAAGGTCGAGGTTCTGCCGGACGTTCGCCCGGCCCAGTGGTCCAAGCTCATTTTCAACGCTTCGGTAAACCCGGTGGCGGCGCTTACAGACTCGCCGCATGTGCAGTTGTTCGCCCGGCGCGAGCAGGAGTCGGACCTCGGCCACCTGATGTACGACCTCATCGAAGAGGGGAAGCAAGTGGCGGCCGCGGCCGGAGTGGAGCTCTTCGAAGACCCCTGGGAGATGAACTCCCGGGCGGTGCAGCAGGGCGCCACTCACGATGACGAGTACGCCCACATCCCATCGATGCTGGCCGACGTGCGGGCAGGTCTCCCGACCGAGATCGACTTTATTCTCGGGTCGCTGGTGCGGGAAGCGGAGCGCCTGGGAGTTTCGGCGCCGCTCTCGGAAGCCCTTTACCGTTTGGTCAAAGGTCGCGAGAGCTCGTACGACAAGTGAGGAGAGTGCCAGCGTGAAGGTCGGCATAGTCGGCTCCGGGGCCGTCGGCAGCCTGTTCGCGGCGCATCTGGCCCAGCTGGATGAAGTGGAAACGTGGGTGTACGACGTGTCCCGGCCCCATGTCGACGCCATAAACGCAAACGGCCTTCGTCTCACCGGCGTGGGCGAAGTCCACTCCCACCCCCGGGCGACAACTGAGGCCGGTGAACTGCCGGCTTTGGATTTTGGCATTGTGGCAACGAAGGGCATGCACACCCGCTCGGCCATCGAGGCAACCGCAGGAGCCTTCGCCGATGGGGCGGTTTGCTCGGTGCAGAACGGGATCGGCAACGAGGAGGTCATCGCCGATTTCGTCCCCCGGGTGATCCGGGGGACGACTTTCCCGGCCGGGAAGCTTCTCGAGCCGGGCGTCGTGCAATGGGACATCGCCGGCAAGACCTGGATCGGGCCCTTCGAACCGAAACCCGCCACCATGAGCCAGGTCCGCAAGCTGGCCGACCTGCTCACCAGGAGCGGCATGGAGACTCTGGCGCTCGAAGACGCCCGCGGCGCCCAATGGACCAAGCTCATCTTCAACGCTGCCAGCAATGCGCTGTGCTCGCTCACCCGACTGCCCCACGGCCGGGCCGCCCTTCACGAGCAGGTTCGGTGGGTGATGGACGGCGTCATCGAGGAGGGCAAGGCCGTGGCGGCGGCACTGGGGATCGAAATGGAAAAGGACCCGGCCGAGCTGTTGGAAGAGAGCATCGAGGTGGCCCTCGACCACAAGCCGAGCATGCTGCAAGATGTGCTGGCCCAGAGACCGACAGAGATCGACCAGCTGAATGGTGGTCTGGTCCACTTTGGCCGGGAGGTTGGGATCGCCACTCCGCTCAATCGGGTGGCGTGGTCGCTCATCAAAGGATTGGAGGCTTCGTGGAAGCTGTGACGGCGGCACCGGCGGTGAGTAGAGAAGAGATCCAGCGTCGGTTCACCAAGATTCGTCAAGGGCTGGCAGAGCAGGAAGTCGATGCTCTTGTAGTGGCGGGCACCGAATACACCGGCTTCGAGGGGGCAATCCGCTGGGTGTCGGGCTTCCGAATGGTCCATCGCTACGCCTACGGGCTCATTCCCGCTGAGGGCGACCCCATCGCCATCTTCCCCTCCGAGGCCCGCTGGGTTGGTGAGCACGCCGAATGCTGGATCAAGCGCAAGGTTTTCGCCGACACACCGGGGTCGTGGATCCGCGAGCACGCGGAGGCCCGCAACTGGAAAACGGTTGCGGTATACGGCCTCAACTACGCGATGCCGGTTCGCGACTATGCCGCCCTGATAGGCGGTGCCGTGGAGCTCGTCGACTGGGATGTTGAGTTCGATCTGCTCCGGGCCGTTAAGAGCGAAGAGGAGCTCCAGCTCGTGCGCCACAGTTTCGACCTCAATGAGCGGGGATTCTGGAAGGTGCTCGAGGCCTACGAGCCGGGCAAGACCGAGGCAGCCATCCTCGCGCCGGCCGAAGAGCTGTTCGTGCGTAGCGGCACAACCCGCACAACTCAGAACATGGTTCTGTCCGGTCGTCACGGCAACGCCGGGCCGGAGTTCAAGCATCCCAATCCGCTTCGGCCGGTGGAGCCCACCGACTTGCTGCTGTATTCAGTGGAGATTGCCGGCCCCACGGGCTATTGGGCCGAGTTCGCCAGGCCCATCAGTCAGGCAGGCCTCAGTCCGAAGACCCAGCAGATCATGGAGGCCTACCAGGAGTGCTTCGAGCGGGCGCGCAGTTCGCTCAAAGCCGGGACCACAGCCCACGATGTGCACACGTCGGTGTTCGGAGCATTCGACGGCCTCGACGTGAAGGCCGGACACGTCACCGGCCACTCCATCGACATGATCATGGTGGCCCATCCCCGAATCGGCGAGGGAGTCGAGACCGTCCTCGAAGAGAACATGATCATCTCCATTCACCCCCATGTCGTGACCAACGACGATCAGAACTGCCTGTATATGCAGGAAACCTTCCGGGTGACAGCGAGCGGCGGTGAGCAACTGTCGAGTGTCCCGATTGTGGCGTTTGACGGAAGCGAGCGGTGACCTACCGTGGGCCCGAGTAACGCGCGGAGTAGATAGTCGGCTGATAGCCCTTCTCACCCGGCCGCTGAACATGAGCCACGGCGGGTGATTCTTTGCCACCGAGGGGAAGGAGGGTATTGCATCAGGTACCCCGGTGTCGGATAGTGCCGGGGTGCCTAACACGCCCCGGCGTTCCTATTCCAAGCGGCTGTCTCGGGACCTGCGCAACAACATGACGGAGCCGGAGGTTTTGTTGTGGACGTATTTGAAGAACCGGCGGCTGGGTGTGAAGTTCCGCCGCCAGGTGCCGATGGGGCGGTTCATCGTTGATTTCGCCTCTTTCGAGTGTCGGTTGGTGATCGAGGTCGACGGGGATCACCATCGACTTGATGTCGATGCGCGGCGGGACGCCTGGATCACTTCTCGGGGCTGGCGGGTAGAGCGGTTCTGGGCGGCGGAGGTCTTTCAGGATCTCGACGTGGTCTTGGACACCATCCGGAAGCTGGTGACTGTTCGGGGCATGTGAACGATTTCTTCCCCGCCTCAACTTTGATCCCCAGATATTCCAGCGGCGGGAATCTTCTTCCTTCCCCTTGAGGGGAAGGTGGCGCCGGCCCGCAGGGCCGGTGACGGATGGGGGGCGGCATTGGACTCTGAGCATGAGCCACGGCGGGTGATTCTTTGTCACCCCCACCCCGCCTCCGTCTTGCGGCGGAGGCACCCCGCCCTCGAGGGCGGGGAAGAGCACAAGCACCGCCCGGGCCCATCAACCTTGGATTGAGGTTCGAGGGGAAGGTGGCGCCGGCCCCTAGGGCCGGCGACGGATGGGGGGCGGCATTGGACTCTGAGCATGAGCCACGGCGGGTGATTCTTTGTCACCCCCACCCCGCCTCCGTCTTG
>CAXMOO010000046.1:0-6854 GCA_964195005.1 uncultured Gammaproteobacteria bacterium | reverse complement strand
GGTTGTAAGGCGACCACACTGATTGAGGCGCTGATCTAGAGGGCAATCTTGCACCGACTTCTCCCACTCCTGTTACTGACGCTCGTCGCCGTTGGCCCCGGCGGTCCCACTCCGGTCGCGCCCGCCGGGGCAGCCGCTCCCGACCCGCTGGTCGAGGCCCAGGTGGCGCTCTTTGATCCCGGCAACGGTAAATGGCACATCCGTGAGCCAGGGGGCGGGTCGACCGAGTTCTTCTATGGGACACCTGGTGACATTCCCCTTCTGGGGGATTGGGACGGAGACGGCCGCGACACCGTCGGTGCCTTCCGCCCTTCCAACGGGTTCTTCTACCTCCGCAACTCCAATGATTGTTGTGACGGCGAAGTGTTCTTCTGGTTTGGAGTAGGCGGCGACGTGCCCCTCGTTGGTGACTGGGACGGCGATGGGTATGACACGGTTGGGGTCTATCGCAGAGGCAAGGTTTTCCTCCGCAATTCCCTGACGACCGGAGAAGCTGATGAGGAGTTCTACTTCGGTGACCCCGGCGATAAGCCCTTCACAGGAGATTTTGACGGTGACGAGGCAACTGAGATCGGGCTGCATCGCGAGTCCAGTGGTTTCGTCTATCTGCTGGCCGGCATACCGGTGGGCGAAATCGCACCAACGCTCGACGAGTTCTTTTACGGGAACCCGGGCGACCGGATCGTTGCCGGTGACTGGGATGCCAATGGCACCGAGACCGTGGGAATCTTTCGGCCCGCCGAATCCAGGTTCTATCTGAGTAACCGGAACGAAACGGGTACAGCAAACGAGGATTTCGGATTCGGGGAGGCCGGCTGGCTGCCGGTTGCCGGTTACCTGACGACCCCCGCCGGCCCGGGTCCGTTGCGTATCATGCCCATCGGCGACTCGATAACCCAGGGCCAGGGCGGCTGGCACACCTACCGCTGCTACCTGGCGGACGCCCTGAGTGACGCCGGGTTGGACTTCGACTTCGTCGGCAACGTCGATGGGCCTCTCGGAGGTGGAAACTCCGGATGCCCCCAGCCCTTTGATGAGGATCACGAGGCGTGGTGGGGATTTCGAGCCGACCAGATGATCTCTCAGGTGTCCAGCGCCGCCCTGGTGCATCGACCCGACCTGGCGTTGATACATCTTGGAACCAACGACGTGCTGCAGTTCCAGAGCAACTCGAGCACCCGGGAAGAGCTGCGGACCATTATCACCGATTTGCGATCGGCCAACCCCGACGTGATGATCTTGCTAGCCCAGGTGATTCCCTGCGATCCGGTCGGTGGGGATCCAGCCTTCGGGACCCGCTGCAGTGTGGATATCCCAAATCTCAATGGAGAGATTTCTGCCCTGGCCGCCGGCGAAAACACGGCCCGGTCGCCGGTGATAACGGTGAATATGCACAGCGGCTTCAGCCTCAGCTGGCTAGGCGACCACGTGCATCCCGACCCCCGGGGCGATCAATTCATGGCCGACCGTTGGGTGGCGGCACTCCAGGATGCCGGACTGATCTGAGTAGCCTCCTCGAATGACCACTCTTTCCGGTGTATGGGCGGCGTCACTGACGCCGGTGAACGAAGCCCTCAACCCCGACCCCGGTCGAATGGTCGAACACGTTCACAGGCTGGTGGAGAGTGGCTGCGACGGTGTGGTGGTGTTTGGTACCACCGGTGAGGCGACTTCCTTCTCTGTGGCCGAACGCCGTCGGCTTCTCGCGGAAATAGTGGAGCGGGGCGTAGAGCCCTCACGAATCATGGTAGGGGTGGGTTGCGCGGCGGTAACAGATACGGTGACCCTCTCCAATCATGCGGCCGAGGTGGGGTGCGCCGGTCTGATCATGTTGCCTCCGTTCTATTACAAAGGCCTACCCGAGGAGTGGCTGGGGCAGGCCTATGGATGGGTGTTCGAGCGCCTGGTGCACCCGCCCCCCGTGCTCCTGTACAACATCCCTCAAGTCTCGGGCGTAGCCGTCTCCCCCCGACTGGCAGCCGCGCTCGCCGCCGAGTACCCGGGCCTGGTGGTTGGTGTCAAAGACAGCTCGGGAGAGCTTGCCAGCCTGCTCGAGTTCATCGACGCCTGGCCCAACGGCCGGGTGTTCGCCGGCGACGAGCGCTTGCTCCTGGCAGGTCTCGAGGAGGGCGGCGCCGGTACGATCAGCGGACCGGCCAACGTCAACGCCGCACTCATACGACGGGCTTACGATGGAGAGACCAGGGTGTTGCCCGCGCTCGACGAGTTTCGCCAAATCATCGCTCCCTTTCCGGCGGTTCCGGCTCTCAAAGCCATGGTGTCGGCCATGCGGGATGATCCGGGCTGGGCCCGGGTGCGACCGCCCCTCCAGAGCCTCCCGGACGCAGCCGCGGCCCCCCTGGTTCGAGCCCTCTCGGCCATGTGACTCTCGATTTGGTGTAAAACATGGAGATGCACAGTTCAGATTTGGTAACCGTGGGCATGTTCGCAAGCCGGCACGATGCCGAAGTTTCCCGTGCCCGCCTCGAAGCGGAGGGTATTGCCGGGTGGGTCCGTGCCGACGACGCGGGTGGATATGAGCCCCAGCTTGGCCTCACCAACGGAGTGCAGCTGGTGGTTCGAGCGCCGTTCATGGCATTAGCCATGGACGTCCTCGAACCAATTCCGCCGGGGCGGAATCATCAATCGCCACCCTGGGTGTTCCTGGTTGCTGCCCTCCTCAGCACGGTGCTTTTGCTGATGGTTGGAATGCCGCTGGTCCTCACCCTGTGGAGGTTGTTGAGCGGGTGATGAGCGGGCGCACCAATCGACAAGTTCGGCGTTCGGTTGCCGGGCTCGGCCCCAGCGGCCGGGAGCGCCTACGCGGGCTGCTCCGGGAGAGCAGTTTCGAACTCCCTCCTAGGCCGGGAGCAATCGCGGCGGTTGCCACCCGGCTGATCCCGAGCAATGTCAGGCTGGCGGTAGCGTCAACACTGGAGTCGGGAATCAATGCCACCGTCGAAATTTCCTGCGAGCTGGCCGGCAAAGGCTTCGATGTCACGCCGCATCTGGCCGCCCGCAGCATTCGCGACGAAGCCCAGCTGGAATGGATAATTTCCCAGATGACATCAGCCCGGATTTCAACAGCCCTGGTGGTGGGTGGTGATGGAAAGCCCGAGGGTGAGTTTGCCGAGGCGGCTCAATTGATGCCAACCCTTCGCGAGGCCGGCGTGACAGTCGGCATCGCCGGTTATCCCGAGGGCCACGCTTTCTTGACGGCCGACCAGCTCGTCGAGTCGCTGCTGGCCAAGGCGCCGCAGGCGGCATTCGTGGCCACCCAGCCCTGTTTCGAACCGGAGAGGGTTCTCCGCTGGGCTGCTGAGCTGCGTTTGCGGGGATGTGAGCTGCCGATCGAGGTGGGTGTGGCCGGTGTGGTTGCCAGCGACAGACTGCGTGAGATGGCAGATGAGATTGGGGTCGGCCCCTCTCGTGACGCGCTGCCGCGGGCCGGCGTGGTTCACCATCCGAGCGGCTTCCTGGCGGGGCTGGTGGGTCCTGATGCTTTCGACCGCCTCGACATCACCGCTCTTCGCGTCACCACGTTCGGAGATGTCGCCTCAACGGAGTCCTGGCGGCAGCAGCTGTACGATGCAGCCGGTCAGAGGCAGGCGGTCTGATGGTCGGACGATTCCTCGGCCGCTTGCGCCGTAAAGACACCAAGCTCAGCTCCGAGGAAGAGCTCGGCGAGCTCGGATCCCTCGTCCAGCGTCCCGTGCAATGTGTGGTTCTGGCCCGGGGGGGTGGGGGGCGGGTAGAGGGGGACCAGGCATTTATGGATGTGGGCGGTGTCCCGATGGCCGAGCGCGTCGTCAACACTCTCGCTGAGGTGGGAGACGTTCTGGTGGTGGGCCGGCCGGGAACGCTGGCAGGAAGAGCGGCGGTGCCCCACTATCGACGGGACTCCCGTTCGGGGCTGACCGGCCTCGTCACCGGGATGCAGGCCGCCAAGGACCTTGCTCCGCCGGGAGTGAGCCCGCTCGTGGTTCTGGTTGGGGTGGATCAACCCTACGTCCGGCCTGAAACGCTTCGCTTCCTGCTGGCGTTTGCGAGCGGCAACGAGGCGATTGTTCCGGTTGATGATGGCGAGTTACAGCCCACCTGTGCCGTGTATCCCCTGAAGATGCTGCCCGAGGCGCGGCGCATCGATCGTGAGGATGGAACTCTCGAGGACCTGCTGGTGGCGACCGGCGCCGTGCAGGTTCCCGCAGCCCGTTGGCGGGCGTGGGGCGAGGATGGTCGCTCCTGGTTCCGGGTAGACGGCGCCGAGAGTATTTCCGAAGCCGAAAGCCGTTTCGGCTGATGCTCTGTTACTGGTCGGGGCACTAGCTGTGTGGGACACGAACCTGGGTGCCTGGCTCGGGATCGGGGGTCTTTTGCTCATGGGGTCCGCACTGTGCTTTCTGGCAGCCGTAATGGGCGTCTAGCGGTCCCTGACAACCTTCTTGGATCGTTCTAGAGACGACCTTTTTCGCTAATAGCTGCCCATTCCCTGGCCGATAGGCCCTTGTGGCTTCTAAGACTCCTTACACCGCGCGCCAGGGACGATCGCGAAGGGCGTTCTTTGTGACCACCATGCTTGGTGTGGTGGTCACCGCCGTTGCTGCGGCTGTGTTCGCCTTCAGCGGTGGTACGCGGGCGGTTACGAGCCACGCCCTCTCGCTTCACCAGGCCGACGAGACCTTTCGGGTGGCCACCGTCGCCCGGTTCCAGCTCGGGTTCGCAGCCCACCTCGCCGGCCTCGATCGCGAGTTTGGAAGTGACTTCACCGACGCCCGCGACAAGTCGATTGCCGAAGCCCGTGAGGCTTTGCTGCAGATTGAGATAGGTGTCGAAGACCTTGACGGGATGGGTGCGAGCACCGTCCTGATCGACGCCGCCGCCGAATACGCCACAACAGCCCGTTCAGTGATGGTTGCGTTGGAGTCGGGAGATTCGGTGGAAGGCCAGCGCATAGTCGAGACCGAGCTCCCCGCCACGTTCGAGAGGGTTGCCGGTCTCCTCGTCCAGGAGCGTGATGCCCAGCTTGATGCAGTCACTGCCACCGATCGGGCTACCGCCACCTGGGGGAACATCACTCGTTTCCTGCTGGCCGCGGGGATCCCACTGATCATGATTGTCGTCTACCGAGAGATCACACGGCGACAACAACGCCAGGCGGAACTAGAGATTCGACTCGATGCCGAGCGCCAGCTCAGCAAGGCACGGGAAGACTTCATAGCCAACGCCTCGCACGAGCTCCGTACCCCACTCACCAGCATCTACGGCATTGCGCAGCTACTGCGCGAAGAGCCCGATATGCCGGCCAATGCCGATGAGATGGTGGACATCATCAACGCTGAAGCCTCCGACCTCAACCGGATGGTGGAGGATCTACTGACCACCGCTCGACTTGCCGCCGGCCAACTCAGGTTTGAGCCCGAGCACGTGAACACCCAGGACGAAGTTGAGAAGATCATCGGGCCTTTCCAGCGCAGCGGCGCGGATGTCACGGCGGAGGTTGCGCAGGCAGTGGTCAACGTCGACCGGCTCCGCCAGCAACAAGTGCTCCGCAACCTGATCTCCAATGCCACGAAATACGGCGGGCCGCACATTCGCCTGCGTGGCCGCGTTGATGGCGAGTGGTATGTGTGGATGGTCGCCGACGACGGTGACGGAGTCCCGCCGGAGCTGGAGGAGCGTCTGTTCCAGCGGTTCATTCACCAGCACAGTTTCCAGCAGGCAGTAGCCGGGGGTGTGGGTCTCGGACTGTCCATCGTGAAGTCGCTTGCCGAGGGCATGGGCGGGTCGGTCTCATACGAGAAAACACCGGGCGAGGCGCGGTTCATCATTCGCGTGCCACTTGCTGTGGATCAGCTGGATCACATCGAGACGGGGGGTTGGGCGTCCCTGCCCGCCGAGGGGGCCGCTTGAACACACAGCGCCTAAGGGCGCGGTTCAAAGAATGGTCCATCCCCACACCCTGGGCCCTCCTTGCTCTTCCAGAGTCGCTACTTGCCCGAAACCGGACACGGAAGCTCGTGGACCCGGGGGGTCGCCATGCGGTTGGGTGCCAAGAGGGACGCCGGAGATGAGGAGGACGTCCGCTTCGGCCTCCATCCTTTCGTTGCTGCTGGCGTTCGCGATGGTGGTGACCCAGGCGCCAAGAGCCGAGGCTGCTTTCACCCAGGTGAGCGTGGGACTCGAGACAAGTGGCAACAAGGCCGGGGGCCTGGCGTGGGGTGATTTCAATAATGATGGATGCCTCGACGCCCTGGTCAACACAACCAACTCGATTGCGCCCGACATGTACACGCGGCTCTATCGCAGCGACTGTGATCCGGTAAACCCCTCCTTTACAGACGTGACCGTGGCGCTGGCGATCGGATTGCAGGCCAACAACACCGAGCGAGGCGCGCTGTGGGGCGACTTGAACAACGACGGCCTGCTCGACATTGCAGTCAACAGCTCGGCTCGGATCGAGGTCTACTTCAACAACGGGCCCGGTGCCGGCTTCAGTTTCGGGATCGCCGGCGCTCCGAACGTGGTCTACGCGAGTCTCGGCGGTGGTCTCAACGCCGAGGGAATGGGGATCATCGATTTCGACGGAGACGGTGACCTCGATCTCATCCTCGATAACCACGACTTCGGCATCGACATTCTCGAGAACGATGGAGCGGGGGGCTTCAGTCATGCCACCCCCAATGGAGATCCGGGCGGCATCGGGCTACCCGAGGTTGCCACAAGCGGCGATTACGCGGCTGTCGCCGACTTCGACCGGGATGGCGACGTCGACATCGTTGCGCGCAAGGAAGGGCTTGCCGATATCTGGGTCAACGGTGGCGGGACCTTCAGCGCCAACGCGTTCGACCAGTCGG
>CAXMOO010000045.1:0-22853 GCA_964195005.1 uncultured Gammaproteobacteria bacterium | reverse complement strand
TCGGCGGTGACGACACACTCTCCTACGCCCTTCGCATGCATGAGGAAGGCGTCCCGACCATCGCCATACCGAAGACCATGGATAACGACGTTCACGGTACCGACTACTGCATCGGCTTCTCGACGGCGGTTTCGCGCGGTGTGCAGTTCATCAACAACCTCCGCACGAGCACCGGCAGCCACGAGCGCATTGGGGTGGTGGAGCTTTTCGGTCGGTACAGCGGGGAGACGTCGCTCATCACGGCTTACCTGGCCGGAGTCGACCGGGCCATCATCTCCGAGATCCCGTACGACATCGACAAGCTATGTGCGCTCCTTCTGAAGGACAAGGCCAAGAACACGAGTAACTACGCCATGATGACCATCTCCGAAGGTGCCATTCTGGCAGGAGGCGACATGATCTTGAGCGGCGAGGCCGATTCGTACGGCCACCAAAAGCTGGGCGGGATCGGAGCCCTCACTGGTGAGCTCATCAAGGAGAGGACCGGCGAGAACATCCTCTACCAACAGCTTGGCTATCTCATGCGCTCGGGCGCGCCGGATTCGCTCGATCTCATGGTTGCGACCAACTACGCCGTCATGGCCGCCGACCTGGCCGTGGAGAGTGGAGCCGGGCGTATGGTGGCTTTGCGGGGAGGTACCTACACCAATGTGCCCCTATCAGTTACGAAGGAGGGCGTGAAGCGGGTCGACCACGAGGAATTCTACGACGTGGATGAGTACCGGCCGAAGGTCCGCCACGTCAGCGGCAAGCCGATGTTCCTCTACTGATGGCCCGGCGGGTTACGCCGCCCGGCCTGCATGGGGGGCTCCGGAGTCAGCGCACAGGCGGTGCGTAGAGCAAGCCCCCGTTCTCGGCCAACTCGTTGAATGTGCCTTCTCGGATCACCCCCAGCGGCGCCAGGTTGCGCTCGTAGATCTCGGCATAGTTGCCCACCTGGCGAATGACCTCACGGAATGCGTCGGCATCCAATCCCAGATCGGTGGCAAGTGTCTCCTCAGTTCCCAGTAGGCGAGCAGCTTCCGAATCGCCGCTTGGTACCTGCAGGTTGGTGGAAGAGATTCCCTTGGACTCGGCGATGATCGTGGCGAACACGACCCAATTCACGATGTCGGCCCAGAGGCTGTCGTCGCTGCGATACGCCGGACCGAGCGGTTCTCGCGAGAGAGCGGTTTGAGGAAAGATGACCCACTCGTCATCGGGGTCGTTGATGGATTTCTGTCCGAGGAGGGCAGACCCGTCGGTGGTGATCACGTCACAAACACCTTGCTGGAGTTTTTCCACGGCCTCGGCGAAGTTTGCTTCCTCGAAGTTGATCGAGATGCCAGCCTCTGCGGCCGGCGCTGTGATGTTGCTCTTCTGGGTAGAGGCGCCGGGATTCGCACAGACGACGGCGCCGTCGATATCGGCGACTGTTGAGCCTTCATTCAAAGGAAAATCACGCCTGCCCATCAGCTGTTGCCCGTCGTAGAAGGTGGTGGGACCGAAGTCCATCCGCAGCATCGCGTCACGCCTCAGCGTCCATGTGCTGGTGCGGAATAGAACGTCGACGAAGCCGAATTCAACTGCGCTGAAACGCTCTGCGGCCGTCACCGGGACGAACTCGACCGCATCGGAGTCGCCGAGGACGGCCGCGGCCACCGCGCGGCAAAAGTCGGCATCGAACCCAACGACGTCGCCGTCCGGCAGTGTTTCGGAGAAGCCCACGTGGCTTCCCCCAATACCACAGCGAAGGTGGCCACGAATGAGAACCGTGAGCAAAGTTGGTAGGACGAACTCCGGCTCCTCAAGGGTCGCTGCGAGCAAGTCCTCAGCTTCTGCGAGCGCTTCTGAAGTGCTGCCTAGCTCGGTTTCGAGGTTCGTTGCTCGGGACTCGGCGGCCTCCTTGTCGGCGCTGAGACGAGTGACCTCCGCTGCGGACTCCTCGAGCTGCGTCTTTAGCTGTTCCCCCTCGGCGACCACAGCGTCATGGTCCTCCTGGCTGACACCGGAACTGCAACCGGTGGCGAGGACCACAACGGAAGTGAACAGCAACGCCCACTTCGGTGCGATGCGGGGGGTGGGTCGCAGGATCATGACCGCCTCCCCGGTCGTGGTCTTGTCGACATCAAGCTAACTGTTGACACCTCACTGCTGTGGGACACTATTGAGATGAATCTCGAGACCGCAGGACCCCAGTGCCCGAGCCCCTGACGGTGGTGGTCGGCCCCGAGCGTCTCTTTTCCAAACAGTTCGTCTTGGGATCCCTGGCGACGGCCAGCCACTCGATGGCCTTTGCGTTGTTCATCCACTTCCCGGGCTTCCTCGAGGATCTGGGAGCCACTGAGGTTGTTATCGGGTTGATCGTCGGGTTCGCGGCCATAGCCGCCATCGCCATCCGGCCCTGGGTGGGCAAGGTCATGGACGCCCGTGGGCGTCGACCATTGATCCTGTTTGGCAACGTGCTCAACGTCGTGGCCATCGCGCTCTATCTCCTCATCGACCAGATTGACGGCTGGATCTACGCCCTGCGGATCACTCACGGACTGTCGGAAGCCATCCTCTTCACAGTGTTGTTCACATTCGCGGCCGACTATGTGCCGGCCGCCAGGCGCACACAGGGTTTGGCGATCTTCGGAGTCTTCGGGTTGCTACCGATTGCCCTCGCCGGGCTGCTCGGCGATTTCATACTCAATCACTGGGACTTCGACACCTTCTTCTTGGTCGCCGCCGGCTTTGCCGTCCTGTCGCTGATCTTGTCGATACCGCTCCAGGACGCCCCCCACCTGGCCGGATTGCCACCGGCCCGGGCGTTTATGGTCTCCGTGACCCACGGCAGCCTCCTTCCGCTCTGGTGGATCACCTTCGTGTTTTCCTTCGTGCTCACTGCCTATTTCACTTTCCTGCGAACGTTTGTCGACGAGACCGGGATCGGTTCGGTCGGAATCTTCTTTGCCTTCTATGCCGGCGCCGCAATCCTCTTGCGCCTGTTCTTCGGCTGGGTGCCGGATCGGGTGGGGCCCAAGCGGGCACTCAACCCGGCGATGCTTTCGCTGGCGGGTGGCCTGGCTGTCCTGACACTGGCTGACTCCAGCACCGGTGTGGCGCTGGCAGGGACGTTGTGTGGCATAGGGCATGGCTACACATTCCCGATCCTCTACGCCCTCACGGTTGATCGGTCGCGAGACGCCGAGCGGGGAGCCGCGATGGCGGCGTACACCGGACTCTTCGACGTAGGCACGCTGGTCGGTGGCCCTGTTCTCGGCCTGGTTATCAGATGGGCGGGCTACGACGCCATGTTCCTCACCGCCGCCGGTTTCATGGTGGTGGGCCTGACGATGTTCAGGCTGTGGGATCGGGCAGCGGGCCAGCCGATCGGCGCCGAACCCTAGGAACTACGAGCTGGTTACAGCTACCGCGGCTGCGGCGTCCCGAATTGACGACCCCATCACCGCCAGCCCGGCCACAGTGACCAGCCACATCGGCGGGAACCAGAAGGCAATGATTCCGATGAGGACGCTGGGAATGACGCCGATAGCGATTAGAGCATCCCCGGCACGTTGGTTGTGCCGCCGGAGCCGGGCTCCGAGAATCGTCAGCACAGCGCCGCCACCAAATCCTATGAAAAATACGACTCGCTCCGTGTTACTGGCTTCCGAATCCGCTCCGATACCGATGGCGAAGACGACCTGGAGCCCCGCCAGAACAACCGCCAGGCTCACCCACCAGGTTTGTTTGAACAAAGTTTCCTTGATCATTCCCACTCACCTTTCTTTACCCCTACAGACGATCAAGTTCTGCGTTCGGGTGACAAGGACCTATTCGCCGCTGCCGCCGATGATGAGCCCGATGATTCCCGGGACGATGAACAGCAGTAGTTGAGCGGCGACGGCAGCCGCCACCAACCACACGATCACCGTTGCCACCCGATCGGCCTTCTCGGCAGGCGGATTCGGTTCGGGGGCTTCGCTGCCTAGTGCCACCCGGGCGGCCCGGCGCCAGTTGCTGGCAAAGATCAATCCCATTACCGGCAGCACGGCAATCGTGAGGGCATGAAGTATCCCCATCACCAAGAGAAGCCCGCCGATGCGCTCCAACACGGACTCGAGCTGGCCAGCCAGGTTTCCGCCCCAATCAGTTTGGGTCGAGAAGTTGGTCGTCATCAGGATGAATGCGGTGAACACCAGGTAATAGGCAAAGTCGAGGAGAACGAGGAATCGCTCGCTGGTAGCCCGGTTGCTGCGGAACACCTCCAGCGTCAGCCCCATGCCGAAGCGCCGGATAACCGGTCCCAGAATTACTACAACTGTGACGAGAATTGCGGTGGTGAGGACCTCCACCGTCCACCAGGGCATGGTGGCGGTCCCGTCGGCGAAATCGATGAAGGCTGCGACCCAGGCCACCATTGCGGCCAGCCCGACCGCAGCCCATGTCAGCACTCGGCGGACCCGGCGCTGGTGGGCGGCGTCTTCCTCGATAGAGCGCTTCACTTTGGCAAAGAGGTCCGGGCTCGGCAGGTAGTCATCGGTGCCGTGGAGCGCATCGGTCAGAAGCTGTTCAACCGTCATTCGACCTCCAGGTTGTTTCTGAGTGACTGCATGCCTCTCCGGCAATGCGTCTTTACAGAATTAGGTGAAATGTCGAGGGTTGCCCCGATCTCCTGTTCCGAGAGGTCGAAGTAGAACCGCAGCACCAGGCACTCTCGCTGGCGGCGGGGCAGGTCCTCCAGTGCGTCGATTACCGCCGCCTGTTCCTCGTTGAGCACGACACGGTCCTCCGGTGCCTCGGGTGAAGAAGCGGGGGTGAGAGCCTCAGAATGTCGGAGCGACATCAAGCCCCGCCGGTTATGGTCCCGGGCCAGGTTGAGGAGGATCGACCGCAGGTAGGGGGCGGCTTTCTCAGGATCGTGGATGCGATGCGCACTGCGATGCAGCCGGATGAAGGCTTCCTGCACCAGGTCTTCGGCGGCGTTGCGGTCGTCGGTGAACAGACGTGCCAACCGCACCAGCGCAGTTCCTTCCTGGGCATACAGCGAAGTCACCAGCGCGTCGGCATCGATCTCTCCCCCGATTGGGACTTCGAGGGCGGTGCCTTCCGGTACGGTTGCCGCGAACAGGTCAGGCTGCTTTCGGCTCGGGCGTGTCCTCTTCCAGCGTCCGGCCCAGACCGAGCAACCTGCCGATGATGGGAAGGCTGATCACGTTCAGGCCGTGCAAGATCCCCATGAGAAGGAGCATGCCGCCCACTCGAACCGCGGCGCTTTCGAGCTGGTCGGCCCCTACTTCCTGGCTCCAGGCGGACTCACGCTCGAAGCTGATTGTGAAGAGAATGAACGCCGTGAAAATCAGGTAGTAGGCGACATCCATCAAGACCAGATAACTCTTTCCCGTCCGGGGGTTGGAGCGGAAGATGTCGGCGGCGTAACTCTTCCCGAACCGTTTGATCACCGGACCGAGCACGAAGAGAATCAGGACCAGGACGGACGTCACTATCAGCTCGAGTACCCACCAATCCATAACATGCTCCCTTCGGTCCGTTTCATCCTTACAGACGGGTGAGGTCGGTGTTCGGGTGACACGTGTTGGGGAGAATCTGTGAGAATTTTGTCACCCGTTGGGGCCTGCATTTCGTCAGTGTTCGTAGAAGGCAAGATCGCGAGGACCATGGACACCCGAACATCCCGGCGCCTTTTGGCGGTGGTGGCGGCTATTGCGCTCGTTGCCTCGTCCTGCGGGGGGAGCGGCGACTCGACCTCGACGACAGCTTCAACGGTCCCGACCACTTCGACGGTCCAGGCCACTTCGACGACCCGGCCGGCCTTTGTTTCACAACCGGGAGACGGCACCCCGGTGGTCGTCGATTACAACCCGACGTCTTCCGATGTGACCGCGCTGCTGTTCGTGCTTCAGCAGGACGGAGTTCGGGTGGACGCCATCACGATCCCCGGGACGGGCGAGTCTCACTGCGAGAAAGCGGTGGCGAACACTCTCGGCTTGCTCGCCCTCGTCGGCAAAGAGGGGATCCCGGTGGCCTGCGGGTCTACGGATCCCATTGCCGGTCAGAACCAGTGGCCGGATGCCTGGCGAGATGCCGCCGATCAACTGCCCGGCCTATCCCTTCCCGATGGCGGCCAACCGTCCACGCTCAGTGGGCCGGAGCTCCTGGTAGCGGCGGTGACGCAATCGACCGAGCCGGTGAAGCTGCTGACGCTGGGTCCGTTGACGAATGTAGCCGAAGCGCTGGCCCTTGACCCGACAATGGTGAGCAACCTCGATGCCATCTACATTATGGGTGGGGCGGTAGGGGTGGGTGGGAACGTGCCGGCCAATGGCGTCGCCGAATGGAACGTATGGATCGATCCGGCCGGCGCTCGGGCCGTGTTTGAGTCCGGCGCTCAGATTGTCCTGATCCCGCTTGATGCAACCAACGCCGTACCCGTCGACCGCGCTTGGTACAACCGCCTCTCCGACAACCTGTGGACCCCGTCGGCAAACGCTATATTCGATCTCTTCTCGAATAGCCCGGCCGTTCTCAGCGGCGGCTTCTACTTCTGGGACGAACTAGCGGCTGCGGTAATGGTGGACGATTCCTACGTCACCTTCGAGACGATGACTCTGTCGGTGATTCTCGGAGGTATCGAGGAGGGGAGGACCAAGCCGACCGCCGATGGAGTTGAAGTGCTGGTAGCGGTGGATGCCGATGCCCCTCGGTTCACACTTGACCTCATCAGTGGGCTCAACGGCGGCCGCGCGGTGGAGATTGTGACGGTGATGGTCGATCCAGAAGTTGAAGCATATTTCGCCGTGCTCGTGGAGCTGGGAGACAGGCTCAATGCACAACTCGATGCCTGGTTCGAGGAGAACGAGGCGGGCGTGTCGGCCATTTTTGGAGGGGAACCTCTGCCTCCGGATGAGGCCAGGGCGGTTCAAGTGAGCTTCCTTTCCACCGTTGTGGCGGTTCTCCAGGTGGAGGCGGCAGACTTGCAGGCACTGGATCCCCCTGCGGCGGTCCTCGACGCTCACCTCGGCTACCTCAGCATCAGTGAATCAATCAGAGCACTTGCGGCCCAGGCGATCGAGTCGATCGACACGGCGACTACCGAGGAGCTTGCTCCTTCGTTTGAGTCGCAGTTTGGTCTGGCTCTCAGCGAACTGATAGACGCCTGCCTGGTGTGGCAGGACATGGCTCTCGACCTGCGTCTCGATGTGGAACTGAGATGCTCTGGCTAGTGGTCTGTCGTGGAAATAGCGCCCGCGCAGTGACTAATTCTGCGGCGGACCACTAGGCGCTCCCGGGGCGGCGACTAGCAAAAGATCTCGCTCTAGGGCGAGCTATCAGGAAGCGGGCCCTTCGGGGCCCGCTTCCTATTAACAGCCGGCAACTCAAGCAATTTCGGTTTCCGCCGAAGTAGGTGCCGGTGGCAGGACCTGCCACCGGAATTGCTCACCTGTGAGAGCACATCGACTGAAACGGGGTTCGTTGTGAAATTCAAAGTCGGCATAGCGCTGCTGGCGCTTTCGATGGTGGCCGCGGCCTGCGGCCAGGAAGGCCAACCGGCCGGAGCTGGATTAGTTCTGCAGAATCCGGGTCAGGTATTCGACATTCAGCCTGCGGTTTTTTCCTATGGCTATGGCGACGGTGACCAACTCACCTATGACACGTTGATAAGTGCAGAGATCAGTTTCGACGTCGACTTTGAACAGAGTGGCTCATTCAAAGACTCCGGCAACATGTTCATGGAGGCTGTTGTCGACTACTCGATTGTGGATGGCATCGATCCGGGCACCTATGAGATCACCGTCAGCACCATGATGGAGAGTTTTGGAATGAGCGGGTTTGAGACCATGTCGGGAGGGCAGGATTTCAACGCCGAGGACCTTGGACTGGGGCTCGACGCTTTCATCCCTGAGATCGCGATGGTGCTTGATGGGCAGGGCAACGTATTGTCCGCCGCGGCCGATGGGGTCGCGATACCCACCGATTTCCTGGGCGGCGACTTCAGCGGCTTGACCGGCAATGCCAGCACCCAACTGTTCGGTCCGGCTTTCCCGGAGGATCAGCTCACAGTGGGGGGAACCTGGACCAATGAGGAAACCACCGAGATCCCCGGCTTCGGTCCCTGGACCATCACCACCGACAACGAGGTGGTCGCCATAGATGTCGTCGATGGTCGCGAAACCGTCGTCATCCAGTCGAGCTCGAGAGCCCCGGCTCTGGTCATGGATCTCGCCGACATGATGTCGATGGTTGACGACGCCGGAACGCTGCTAGGCGACGAATCCGACGTCGACTTCGGTGAGCTCATGGGCGCATTCATGGCCGATCTCGAAATGGAGATCCGCATGGAGATGGTCGACATGAGGACGACCACCTGGTTCGATTTCGAAGAGGGTGTCGTGGTCCGGATCCTCGCCGACATGGGATTAGTCATGGTGATGAAGATGGACGGCTTCGGCGACTCGGGCCGCATGGACATGACCATGACGATGGAGATCGAAGAGAACCTCCGCTAGGAGCGGGCTCTTAGCCGGCATAGGCGCTCGCGGCGTAGCCTTGGTGGGTGATCCTTGTAGGCACGGACAACGGTTTCGTCCAGGTGGGCGCGGACATGGCACCGCAGCCGGCCGGATACCGGATGGACGCGATTGCAGTTGATGCCGGCGACCTCTGGGCGCTGAGCGATGGTGCCAACCTGTGGCACCATCCTGAAGGAGGCGACTGGGAGATCGTCGGCCGCCTAGAAGAGGGGCAGGCAAACTGCCTGGCGGTGGCGGGAGATCTGGTGTTGATTGGAGCGGCAGAGGCGAGGCTGTTCCGGCTCGATGGATCGGCCCTGAGGGAAGTCGCTTCGTTCGCCACGGCTCCAGGACGGGACACGTGGGGGACACCGTGGGGCGGCCCTCCCGACGTCCGTTCGATTGGCTTCGATGACGACGGGACCGTCTATGTCAACGTCCACGTCGGTGGGGTTCTTCGCTCGGCCGAACTCGAGTCATGGGAGCCGACCATGGACATCTCGGCCGACGTTCACGAGGTGATCGCTCACTCCGGGAGCCCGGGCGCCGCCTACGCTGCCTCGGCTATCGGGCTCGGTGTCACCACCGACGGCGCCGGCTCCTGGGAATTCCAAATCTCAGGAATGCACGCGGTTTACTGTCGGGCGGTGGCGGTTGGCGGCGATTACGCGCTGGTTTCGGCCTCGCTTGGACCTTCGGGCGGGAAGGCCGTCGTCTACCGGCGTCCACTGGACGGCAGCACTCCGTTCCGCAAGTGTGAGGACGGGCTCCCCGAGTGGTTCGCCGGCAACGTGAATACCTTTTGTCTCGACGCCACAGGCGACAGAGGCGTGATCGCCGCCCCCGAGGGTGCCGTGTACGAGTCGGTGAACGGCGGTGTGACCTGGTCGTCGGTGGCAGAGGGGCTACCAGGCGTCCACTGTGTCGCTCTCGCCTGACGACCCGCCCGCGATCCAGTCAGGGGCTGGGCCGGCAAACGGACCGGGAAGAAGACTGTCGACACGAATGGCCGCCTGGTTCGCTAGCTTTTGGCGCTGAGGCGCGACCAAGGAGTAGGTATGGCCAACACCGTTAGAGCTGCCATCGTCCAGACCAAATGGACCGGCGACAAAGACTCGATGATCAAGAAGAACGCCGATTACGCTCGCCAGGCGGCCGAACAGGGCGCCCAGGTCATGTGCTTTCAGGAACTCTTCTATGGGCCCTACTTCTGTCAAGTGCAAGAGGACGTCCATTTCGACTACGCCGAGCCGATTCCCGATGGTCCTACTACCAAGCTGATGATCGATCTGGCCAAGGAAACCGGGATGGTGCTGGTTGTACCGATCTTTGAGAAGGAAGACGACGGCTTCTTCTACAACACCGCGGCGGTCATTGACGCCGACGGCACATACCTCGGCAAGTTCCGCAAGCAACATATCCCTCAGGTCAGCGGATTCTGGGAGAAGTACTACTTCCGTCCCGGCAACGGCGGCTACCCGATTTTCGACACCGCCGTTGGACGAATCGGGGTCTACATTTGCTACGACCGCCACTTCCCGGAGGGCTGGCGGGCTCTGGGCCTCAACGGCGCCAAGATCGTGTTCAACCCTTCGGCTACCAGTCGGGGCCTCTCCATGTACCTATGGAACCTGGAGCAGCCGGCAGCAGCAGTAGCCAATGAGTACTTCATCGGGGCAATCAACCGGGTCGGCAAGGAACCGTTCGGTGACAACGACTTCTATGGTTCCTCCTATTTCGTGGACCCCCGCGGACAGGTCGTAGACGGCGCCGCCTCCGATACGGAAGAGGAGTTGGTGATCCGGGATCTCGACCTCGACTTGATCGACGAGGTCCGCAAGCAGTGGGCCTTCTATCGCGACCGCCGGCCCGACGCCTACGACGACCTCGTTCGTCCCTAGGTAGCACCGGCGACAGCGCCGCGAGCACTTGACGGTTCCAGTCGCGTGTGCTTGTCTTTCGCCAACAAACGCGCTCATCTAGAGCGGTGGAGGGACAGGCCCCGCGAAGCCGCGGCAACCGAGTATTCGGTGCCAATGCCTGATCGATGAGTAGCCGATAGCGGAAGCCCCGCTCGCGGCGCTCTCAGAGCGCGACGACAAGCGAGAGAAAGGGAACCGCCAATGGAGTCTTCTAAAACCCCCTTTCTGGTATCGACGCCCACCCGAATGTGTAGGTGAGTGCGTCACAAGTGGACCACCCGGTTACAGCGACAGCGTGACCGAGCCTAAGGCCAGCCACTAGAGGCCCACCAGCGATCAGACCCATCGAGTTCGGCCGGCAGCCGGTAACCAGGAGGAAAATCAATGACTACAGAAACAACCCGTCTCAACGATGCTGAGGCCGATTCCGGTGGACATCGATCTGGCCTGAGGTCCCCTATAGACGAGGAGTAGCTTTGGTCGTTCTCATCGCAGTTGTCGCCATCAACTTGTTCGTCTGGGTTGCGCTCGTATGCGCGGCCCGCTGGCAACGGGGGTCCGATCAGATGCCCGCCAGCGATTCCGATACTGTGGTGGGAACAGTCCCGCCTTACCTCGTGGTCGTCAAATGAGCGAGCACGAATTCGGGTTCAGTACCCGTTCTGTTCACGCCGGGCAGCGTCCCGATCCTGAAAGCGGGGCGCGGGCGATGCCCATTTACCAGACGACGTCGTTCGTCTTCGACAACGCCCAGCATGCGGCCGATCTTTTTGCCCTCCAGACCTACGGCAATATCTACACCCGGATTGGAAACCCCACCACCGCCGCCTTCGAGGAAAGGATGGCCTCTCTCGAGGGCGGCCTGGGTGCAGTAGCGACCTCCTCAGGACAAGCCGCCCAGCTCATCGCCGTGCTGACCCTGTGCAAAAACGGCGATGAGATCGTGGCGTCGCAGTCCCTGTACGGCGGCACCTACACCCAGTTCGACGTGACCCTGCGAAGGATGGGAGTGGACGTCACCTTCGTCGATTTCACTGATCTGGACGCGGTCGAGAAAGCTATCACGGAGCGGACCAAACTCGTATACGCCGAGACAATCGGAAACCCGCGAACTGACATTCTCGATATCGAGACGCTGGCGCGGATCTCTCATACTCATGGGGTCCCCCTCATGGTCGACAACACGTTCGCAACGCCGTATCTCTGCCGGCCGATGGAACACGGAGCAGACATCGTTGTTTACTCGGCAACCAAGTTCATCGGCGGCCACGGAGTGGCGATCGGAGGCGTGATTGTCGAAAGCGGGCGATTCCCCTTCGACAATGGCAACTTTCCAATACTGGTGGACCCCTCTCCCGCGTACCACGACCTGCGTTTCTGGGAGAACTTCCGGGAGTACGCCTATCTCACCCGGGCCCGCGTCGAGCTGCTACGCGACATCGGGGCAGCGCCCTCTCCGTTCAACTCGTTCCTGTTGCTGCTCGGGCTCGAGACTCTGCCGTTACGGATGCGCCAACACTCTGCTAACGCCAGAAAAGTCGCCGAGTTCCTTAACGATCACGTTGCGGTCTCGTGGGTGAGTTTTCCGATTTTCGCGGACAACCAATGGACCCCGCTCGCCGAGAAGTACCTGCCCGAAGGCCCGGGAGCCGTTTTCACGTTCGGGCTGCAGGGCGGATATGAGGCTGGCGAGCAGTTCATCGATGCGGTGGAACTGGCATCCCACCTCGCTAACGTCGGTGACGCCAAGACCCTCGTGATCCACCCGGCTTCTACCACCCACCAGCAAGTACCGGTGGAAGATCGTGAAGCTGTCGGTGTGAGGGACGACATGATCCGTATCTCGGTGGGCATCGAGGACATCGACGACATCCTGTGGGACCTCGATCAAGCCTTTGGAGGGCTTTCGTGACAACCGACCTGTACGAGGCCGACGCCCGAGAGCGCCTGCGGATCATCCAGAACGCCCGCAGTGCCGCTCTGGTCGGCGTGTCGGCCAATCCGATCCGCTCATCGAATTTCGTGGCTTCCTACATAGTTCGCACCTCCTTCACCGTCTTCCCGGTGAACCCGATGTATGAAGAGGTGCTCGGCCTGAAGTGCTACCCGTCGCTTGAAGAATTGCCAGAGGTCCCAGACATCGTCGACATTTTCCGCAAGCCTTCTGAAATCCCGGGGGTGGTCGAGCAGGCAATCGAGATCGGCGCCAAGGTGGTTTGGTTCCAGCTCGGACTGCGCCACGATGAGGCCGCCCAAATGGCGATCGATGCCGGTTTGCAGGTAGTCCAGGATCGATGCCTCAAGATCGAACACGCCCGGTGGGCTGGTGGCTTACACCTGGCCGGCTTCGACACCGGTGTCATCTCCTCCAAGCGGCGACGGCCGATCTAGAACGCAGGAGCGATACGCAGTGACTTTCGAAATAGGAACAGTGGAAACTCGCTTCTTCGAGTTTGGAAGCAGTCTCGAGCCAATCAAGCTCAGGAGCGGCGAACAGCTATCAGGTGTAACTCTCGCCTATGAGGTGTATGGCGAGTTGAATGCGGCCCGCGACAACGCCATCCTCGTCTTTCACGCTCTCACCGGCAGTCAGCACGCCGCCGGCTTCAACCCCTCGGTTCCAGGCGCAGCGTCGTGGACGGAAGAATGCCAGTCGGGATGGTGGGACGAATTCATTGGTCCTGGTCGGGCGTTGGACACGGATCGTTTCGCGGTGATTTGTGTCAATTACCTGGGTGGCTGTTATGGCTCCACCGGCCCGTCCTCCGTCAACCCCGATACGGATAAGCCCTATGGGAGCTCGTTTCCCGAGGTGAGCTTTTGTGACATTGTCGACTCCCAGATCCCCCTGCTCGACCACCTCGGAATCGTGCGTCTGCATGCGGTGACCGGTGCGTCGGTCGGCGGGATCATGTGTTTGAGCTTGGCGACCCGGTTCCCCGACCGGGTCAGAATCGTTATCCCCATCGCAGCCGGACTGCGTGTCACCCCCCTTCAGCTCCTCCACAACTTCGAGCAGGCGAATGCCATCATCACCGATGCCGATTTCGTCGGCGGCGACTACTACAACGGCCCGAATCCGGACCGGGGGCTGGCTTTGGCTCGGATGATCGGACACAAGACGTTCGTGTCGCTGCAGGCGATGGAGGAACGAGCTCGCGACGAGGCAGTAGGAAACAAGTTTGCGGGGCCTATCCGGATAAGCAATCCCCTCGAGTCCTACATGTGGTATCAGGGACAGAAGTTCGTTCAACGCTTCGACGCCAACAGCTATCTGCGGTTGATGCAGGCTTGGCAGACATCCGATCTACTCAGCGAAGCGGGGGTTTCGAACTTCGGCGAACTCTTCTCGCCGTGCCAGCATCAGCGCCATATAGTCTTCTCGATCGATTCCGACGTCTGCTACTACCCCGAAGAACAGGTTGCCCTGGTAGCCGCACTCAAACAGGCGCAGGTACCAGTCCGCCACGTCACTGTGCACTCTGATAAGGGGCATGACGCTTTTCTCTTGGAGCCCGAGTTATTCGAGCCTCACCTGACCCAAACCCTGCAGGCATGGACATAAACTGAATTGGCAACAACGATGTCCGACAGTTCGACGCTAGTAACTCGCGGTCACCATCTATGGCGGCCACCATCTCTGACCTCCAGAGGCCTGGCGAAGTAGGAACCCCTCGTAGCGCTCCACGGGAGGACGAAGGTCAGTTGTCGGAAGTGGCGCCTGCGGGTAAAGATGAACACCATGTCGTGCCTGTCGGCATCGTCGATTACGTCCTGGTCATTGCGTGATCCACCAGTTTCGACGAGAGCTGCAACTCCGGCCTGATCTTGCTCGGTCTGTATGAGGGCGTGAGTCTGACCCGGCGCGAGCCGCTTTCCTTTTCGGCGGTCATGCCGGATCGCATCACCATCTTCGAGGAGCCAAAACGCCGGATCACGCAGTCGGAGGAGGCCTCCGAGGCCGCATCGTCTTGGCCGCCGCTCACGAGGGTGGGCACCACTTCGGGATCCCCGATGACCGGTTGCGGGAACTGAGCTGGGCGTGATACCGGAGGGGCGCTGAGCTGATCCGGCCCACCCGCAGGCGGGGCGCACTAAATTTCGGGAACACAACGGAGGATTAGATGAGCACCCATGAAGACCTGCTGAAGCGGCACCGCGAAATTCTGCCGAATTGGCTGGCACTGTATTACCAGCAGCCGATCGCGCTGGTCCGCGGCGACGGGCGCCGGGTGTGGGATGCCGAAGGCAACGAATACCTCGACTTCTTCGCGGGGATCCTCACCACTATGAGCGGATACAACATTCCCGAGATCAACGCTGCCATTCAGGAGCAGGCAGCCAAGATCGTGCACAGCTCGACGCTGTATCTCATCGAGTCGCAGATCGACCTGGCCGAGAAGATCGCCGGCCTGTCGGGCATTCCCAACGCCAAGGTTTTCTTCACCAACTCGGGTACAGAGGCCAACGATGCGGCGATGATGATTGCCACGACCCATCGGGGGTCAAACCAGATATTGGCTCTCCGCAACAGCTATCACGGCCGTTCATTCGCCGCCGTGGGACTGACGGGGAATCGGTCGTGGTCGCCCACCAGCCTCAGTCCACTTTCGGTGACCTACATTCACAACGGGTACAAGTACCGCAGCCCCTTCGGGCACCTGCCCGACGACGAGTTCATCGCCGCCTGCGTTGATGATCTGCGCCACATGATCGACGTTGGAACCTCGGGGACCGTGGCCGCCATGATCGCAGAGCCCATCCAGGGTGTCGGCGGCTTCACCACCCCGCCCGACGGCTTCTTTGGCGCCTTCAAGGAAGTGTTGGATGAGTTTGGCATCCTGTACATTTCCGATGAAGTGCAGACGGGCTGGGGCCGCACCGGCGAGAACTTTTGGGGCTACGAGGCTCACGAGTTGGTGGCCGATGTTCTTACGTTCGCGAAGGGGGTTGCCAACGGCCTGGCCATGGGCGGCGTGGTGGCTCGTTCGGAGATCATGGACAGCATCGACGCCAACTCCATCTCGACGTTCGGCGGCAACCCGCTGGCCACGGCCGCGGCGCTGGCCAACATCAACTATGTGATCGACAACGACCTGCAAACCAACACCCTCAAGGTCGGCAACCATCTCAAGTCGCGGCTCGATCACCTGGCGGACGACCCGGACTCCATTGTCGGCGATGTCCGCGGCAAGGGCCTGCAGATCGGTGTGGAATTCGTAAAGCCGGGTACCAGGGATCCCGACCCCGAGATCACGATGCAGATCATGGAGGGAGCCAGGGAGCGAGGCCTGCTGATCGGCAAGGGCGGCCTGTATGCCAACGTGTTGCGGATTGCCCCGCCGCTGTCCCTAACCGAGGACGAAGCTGACGAGGGCTTCGAAAAGCTCGAGCAGGCCATCGACGAAGCGACAGACCACTAGCGTTTGACTACTTGGCCCGCTGGGCGTAGGAGACTGTTGGAGGAGGGAATATGACCACCGTTATCAAGGGCGGCCAGGTGGTGAGTGCAACCGACACCATTGAGGCCGACGTCCTCATCGACGGCGAAAAAGTTGCCGGGATCGCCCCCCATGGGGAACAGGCCTGGTCCGAGTCCGCCGACAAGGTAATTGACGCCACCGGTAAGTACGTCATCCCCGGAGCGGTAGACGTCCACACCCACTTCGAGCTGCCGTTCGGGGGAACGTTTGTCTCTGACAACTTCGAGACCGGAACCAGAGCAGCCGCCTTTGGCGGGACCACCACCGTCGTCGACTTCGCCGTGCAGGTCAAAGGCGAGCGGATCATGGACGGTTTCGAGAATTGGATGAAACGGGCCGAGGGCAACACCGCCATCGACTACGGCTTCCACATGATTGTCGGCGATGTCAACGAGGCATCGCTCAAAGAGATGCGCAACATCATGAGTGAGGGCGTCACCAGCTTCAAACTCTTCATGGCCTACCCGGGTGTCCTGTACTCGGACGATGGCGAGATCTTCCGTGCCATGCAGCAGGCGGCCGAAGACGGCTCCATGATCATGATGCACGCCGAGAACGGCATCGCCATCGATGTGCTCCGGGAACAGGCTGTGGCACGAGGGGAGATGGCACCCAAATATCACACCATCACCCGGCCTCCTCTCACCGAGGCTGAGGCGGTGCACCGGGCCATCGCTCTGGCTGAAACGGCAGGTGCACCGCTGTACGTCGTGCACATGTCGGCCAAGGAGGGGGTGATGGAGTTGGCCATGGCACAGGAGCGCGGCTCCAATGCCTTTGGCGAGACCTGCCCCCACTACATGCACCTGTCGGTGGAGGACGACATCGATGTTCCCGGCTTCGAGGGCGCTAAGTACGTGTGCTCCACTCCGATTCGATTCAAGTCCGAAGGCCACCAGGAGTATCTCTGGGAGGCGCTGACTAACAACGTGCTGCAGGTTGTATCGACCGATCACGCCGACTTTTTCTTTGACGACGATCCGGTCATGGGCAGGCAGAAGAGGCTGGGGGAAGACAACTTCACCCTCATCCCCAACGGCTTGCCCGGCGTCGAGGAGCGCCTCAACGTCATGTATCAGAGCGGCGTTGTCGCAGGGCGGTTCAGCGTCAACCGCTGGGTAGAGATGTGCTGCACTGCGCCGGCCAGGATGATGGGTCTCCATCCTCAGAAAGGCGAGGTAGCGTTGGGCGCCGACGCCGACATCGTGATCTATGACCCGAACGCCAAATTCACTTACTCGACGGACACGATCCACGGCAACATCGACTACACGGCCTACGAGGGTATGGAGATCAACGGGCGGGTGGACACGGTGTTGTCCCGGGGAAGAATCATCGTCGACAACGACGAGTATCTCGGCACCAAAGGTGACGGCAAGTACCTGAAGCGCGGCCTCAACGACTATCTGACTTAGGAGCCTGGTTATGAACGAGATTCGCCATTGGATCAACAACAAGCCATACGAGAAGGAGCCCGAACGCTGGGGCGACGTCTTCAACCCGGCCGCAGGCCTGGTATCGAGCCGGGTGGCGTTGGGGGGGGTGGAAGATGTCGATGCCGCCGTCCAGGCTGCTAGGGACGCTTTTCCGGGATGGCGGGACACCTCCATCAGCCGGCGGGCTTCGATCCTCTTCGCCTTCCGCGAGCTCCTGGAGCAGAACAAGGAGGAGATAGCCAAGTTGCTGGTTGCCGAACACGGCAAAGTAATGGCCGACGCGCTCGGGGAGGTGCAGCGCGGGATCGAGGTGGTCGAGTTTGTCTGCGGGATCCCCCATCTCCTCAAAGGCGACTACTCAGAGAACGTTTCCACGCAGGTCGACACCTACACCATTCGCCAGCCGCTCGGTGTCGTGGCGGGCATTACCCCGTTTAACTTCCCCGCCATGGTGCCCATGTGGATGTACCCGATAGCTATTGCGTGCGGAAACACCTTCGTCTTGAAGCCTTCCGAGAAGGATCCGTCGGCCTCGAACTTCTCGGCCGAGCTGTTCGCCGCAGCCGGGTTACCCGACGGTGTGTTGAACGTTGTTCACGGCGACAAGGTGGCGGTGGACCGCATTCTCGAGCACCCGGACCTTTCAGCGGTGAGCTTTGTCGGGTCGACCCCCATTGCCAAGTATGTCTACGAGACCGCTACGGCCCGCGGCAAGCGGGTCCAGGCTCTGGGTGGTGCCAAGAATCACATGGTCGTGCTCCCGGATGCCGACATGGAGTTGGCAGCCGATTCGGCAGTTTCGGCCGGCTACGGGTCGGCCGGGGAAAGGTGCATGGCGATTTCGGTGATCGTTGCGGTGGGCGATGCCGGCGACCGGCTCGTGGAGAAGATGAAAGAGCGCATGGCCAAGCTCAAGATCGGGCCGGGTGACCAACCCGACAT
The DNA here is from genome assembly GCA_964195005.1 of uncultured Gammaproteobacteria bacterium. Classification (GTDB taxonomy): domain Bacteria; phylum Actinomycetota; class Acidimicrobiia; order Spongiisociales; family SHLN01; genus JAUXLW01. The sequence goes on along the minus strand of CAXMOO010000045.1, from coordinate 4,575 downwards.
GGACATGGGTCCGCTGGTGACAGACGTTCATCGCGACAAGGTGGCCGGATACATCGACGCCGGCGTTGAAGAAGGAGCGACGTTGGTGGCTGACGGGCGCGGCTTTGCTCCTGAAGGCAATGAGAGCGGCTTCTTCCTCGGTCCCACGCTGTTCGACAACGTAACTCCCGACATGACGATCTACCGGGATGAGATCTTCGGACCGGTGCTCGATGTTATGCGAGTGGAGCGCTACGAGGACGCCATCAAGCTGATCAACGACAATCCATGGGGGAACGGGACGGCGCTGTTTACCAATGACGGGGGCGCCGCCCGCAAGTTCCAGAACGAGATCCAGGTGGGGATGGTGGGAATCAACGTCCCCATCCCGGTGCCGCTTGCCTTCTATTCGTTTGGTGGCTGGAAGGACTCCATCTTCGGGTCGCACAGCATCTACGGTCCTGAAGGGATCCACTTCTACACGCGGCCCAAGGTGATCATCAGCCGCTGGTCGGATCCAATCCACCGGGGAGTGGATCTCGGCTTCCCCCAGCACAACTAGGGGGGCACTAGGCAATTATGGAATTCGGCGTCGTTTTACAAACCAATCCGCCGGCTACCGAGGTAGTGCGACTGGCCAAGCTGGCCGAGGACGTGGGCTTCAGCTACGGCTGGGCGTTCGACTCGCATATGTTGTGGCAGGAGCCGTTCGTCATCTTCTCGTTGATGTTGGCGGAGACGGAGCGGATGATCGTCGGGCCGATGGTCACGAACCCGGGGACCCGGGATTGGACGGTGCTGGCGTCCCTGTTTGCCACCCTCAACGACATGTTCGAGGGGCGCACTATTTGCGGCATCGGCCGGGGCGACTCGGCGTTGCGCTATTTGGGGAAGAAGCCGACCACGCTGGCGACCACCGAAGCTGCTATCGAGGTGATCAGAGGCCTGGTGCGGGGCGACGAGGTCGATTACAACGGGCAAAAGTTGCAGATTCCATGGGTGGAAGAAGGCTACGACCTGCCGGTGTGGATGGCCGGCTATGGGCCGAAGGCGCTGACGATGACCGGCCGGGTGGCAGATGGGTTCATCTTGCAGCTGGCCGACCCCTACCTGGTGGAGTGGACCTCGAAGTTCGTTCACAACGCCGCCGCCGAGTCCGGTCGCGATCCATCTGACGTCAAGGTGTGCGTGGCCGCCCCGGCATACGTTGGCGACGATCTCGCGCATCAGCGGGATCAGGTGCGTTGGTTCGGGGGCATGGTCGGTAACCATGTCGCCGATCTCGTGGAGCGCTACGGCGACGACGGCACCATGGTTCCTGCTGCGCTATCCGATTACATCAAGGCGCGTGAGGGCTACGACTACGAGCATCACGGCAAAGCCGGCAACCCTTCCACCGACTTCGTGCCAGATGAGGTGATCGACCGTTTCTGCGTGCTGGGCCCGGTGGAAAACCATCTGGAGCGGATTCGTGAGCTCGAATCCATCGGAGTTGACCAGTTCAGTGTCTATCTGATGCACGACCAGATGGACGAGACGCTGCAGGCTTACGGCGAGCACATCATTCCCCGGTTCCGCTAGATCAACCAGCCGGTATCGATTCAGGGCGAGGGGTTGCCCGGCCGATTGGTAGATATGGACAGGCCGTCCTACTGGAAAGAAGGTGTTGCAGCCCTGGTGGCTGTGGTGATGCTGTGGATAGCCTTCGTGGGCGGCAATCGGATACCCCTGCTCGGCTCTTTCGACCTCGGCATCCATGAGCTCGGGCATCTGATTACGTCGCCGTTTGGTGAGGTCGCGTCTTTCTTCATGGGAAGCGGCCTGCAAGTGCTGGTTCCGTTTGGCCTGGCCGGGTACTTCTGGTTTTGGCAACACGACCGGCTCTCGAGCGGCCTACTCATGGTTTGGGGGGCTACCTCCATGCAAGACGTCGGCGTCTATATCGCTGATGCCCCGTATCAATCGTTGCAGCTGATCGGTGGTACCCACGACTGGTGGTACCTGCTTTCACATTTCGGGAAGATCGCCTGGGCCAACGAGATCTCGCGTGGGGTCTGGCTCATCGGCTTGGCCATGGGGGTCGTTGGATTGGGGCTGATTGTGGCTCTGCCGGCCATGAACGTATGGAGCCGGCTGGGCGACGGCAGCGACATTCGTGTTCGTAACCCGGGGCCGACCCGTATAAGAGAGCGAAGGCAGCCGCAGTAGCAACTGCCAACGAGTGGCGGAGGCTCATTGCCTGGTGGGGCTCTAACTCGATTGCGGGACGTACGATGGCAAGGTGACGACTGGGTTACCGCGCCGATATCTGCAAGCGTTGCGAACCGAGTGGACCGAACTGGGCCGCTGGGGGAGGCTGGCGCTGGCCGGCGTCGTCCTTTCGGTCATCATCACACTCGCCCTCGGCTTCTCCATCCCGCGTTCGGCCAGACGCCACCTCATGCACGGCCAATCGGAGATTCTGGCCACGGTGGTGGAAGACCTGCAAGCTGCGGGCCTGGTGACTCGGGACGGGCAGGAGCCGACCACTACTGCCGAGTTTGATCAGCAGGTGCGGGTGCGGCTCCTGGGGGGCGCCACCATCCGGGTCAAGGTCTGGTCGCTGGGTGGGGTCGTGGTGTATTCGGACGAGCCGACTCTGATAGGAGAATCGTTTTCTTTCAACCGGCTGGCGGAGGCGGCCCTCGACGGCGGCATCGAGTTTGGATTTCCGATGTGTCTGAGCCGGCTCACGTCCTCGAAAGCGGTTTGGGCGAGTTGATCGAGTACCTACATCCCTGTCGCCGATGGACAAGGCGTCTACGGCCTGTTTGAGGTGGAGCAACAGGCCGTGACGGTCAACGCCACGACGGCACGCATCAGCCGCAACACATGGGTCAGTATCGGGGTGGGCCCCGGGCTGCTTACTGTTTTCATGGTCAGTCTGACATTGGCCAACGCCCACGTTTTGACCCGCCGCCGCCGGCAAGCCGAGGACCTGCTGGGAGAGATGGTTGAGGTGCAGGAGAATGAGCGCCGCCGCATAGTCGGAGCCTTGCATGATGACGTGGGTCAACCCCTCTACCGGCTTCTCTATGGGCTGCAGGGCTCTCGCTCTCGGCTCGACAGTGCGGATCCGGTCACGGCCGAGCTGCTCGCCTGGAGGAGATCGTGCGAGATGTGGATGCCACCCTGCGCAACGAGCTCGAGGGCCTGCAATCCAGTCTTGCTCAGGATCTCGGCCTGGCCGCCGCTCTGGAGTCACTTGCCGAGACAACCCGGTCCGAAACGAAACTCGAGGTGGAGGTCGACATCGACCTGGCAGACCAGCTGGGCCCCGCCCCCCTGGCTGCGATGTTTCGGGCCGCCCAGGAGGGCATCACCAATGTCCGCAAGCATGCTGAGGCCGATCACCTGTGGCTGCGGTTGCGAGGCGAGGGCCTAAAGATCGTTCTCGAGGTCGAAGACGACGGGAACGGAGAGGTCGGTGAGAGGGGTCTAGGTTTGACCACAACCAGAGAGCGACTCGAGTCGATCGGGGGAGGGCTCGATGTTGACCAACCCCGAGATCGGGGCACCATCTTGCGAGCGTGGGTTCCCAGGGACGGAGCTGTGAACAGATGAGGATCATTCTGGCCGACGATCACAAGATCGTCCGTGAGGGATTGCGATGGATGCTCTCAGACGAGGACGACGTAGAGATCGTCGGGGAGGCCGACAGTGGCGAGGCTCTACTCAAACTGGTCGACCGGGTGGACGCCGACATTGTTCTACTGGACGTTCGCATGCCCGGCATGAGCGGTCTTGATGCCCTCGAAATATTGAGTGAGCGGGTTCCCGACCTCAAGGTCATCATCCTGTCGATGCACGGCGAACCGGCCTATGTGAGGCGGGCCGTCGAGCTGGGCGCTGCCGGCTACCTCCTGAAAAGCTCCGATCGGGACGAGCTGCTCGGCGCTCTGGCCGCGGTCGCCGCAGGGAAGGCCTAAATCCAGGGCGAAGTGACCGAGACGCTAATGAAAACCATTTCCGGGCAAGAGGCGGGTACATCGTTGCTGAGCCCGCGGGAAACCGAGATCCTCGTCCTGGTCTCCCGAGGTCTGGAGAACAAGCAGATCGCCACCGAACTGGGAATCTCTGAAGCCACCGTCAAGACCCACCTCAAGGGAGTTTTCAACCGCCTCGATGTTTCGAGTCGGGCCGAGGCAGCAGCCGTAGGCCTGCGCCTGGGGCTAATCGAATAGGGCCAAAGGGCCCTCCTTGCCTCGCTCGAACGGGTGATGGGTGATGCCCCAATGGACGACTGTAAGAACGACCTCCCCTGCCGTACCTTTGGGAAGAGAGTATGGAGGTAATGAAATGTTGCGCAAAACAGCAATCTTGATAGCAATCGCAATGATCGCCGCCGCTTGTGGTGGCGGTGCAAGCAACCTGGCCGATGACGCCACCGCGGCCGGTGATACGCCGGCGACGGTGCCCGCGGTCGACACCCACGACGACGCCGCGTCTCATGACGACGACGCCGCCTCTCTTGATGACGACGCCGCCTCTCATGATGACGACGCCGATTCCCACGACAACGACGCCGCCGAGGCCGGCCGCACCGTCCAGATCGCG
>CAXMOO010000044.1:0-4551 GCA_964195005.1 uncultured Gammaproteobacteria bacterium | reverse complement strand
AGTGGAGCGGGAGGCGGGCTGGAGTGCCCTCGACAGGGTTTGGGACGGGCCCGATTCCCTTCCCAGCCTGGCCGAAATCAATGAGCCCATGCTATGGCTGAGCCGGGTGAGCTGAGCCGCTCGGTTCTGGGGCGGGTGTCAATTCCCGCTGTTCCGGTGGTTGTCGCTCTTTCGGGCGGGGCCGACAGCGCGGTGCTCGCCTGGGTTGCCGCCCAGGCCGACACCCGGGTGCGGGTTGTTTTTGTAGACCATTTGCTGCCTCACTCCGATGACCTCAGGCAAGCTGCGCAGGCCATTGCCGATCAACTGGAGCTCGAGCTAGACATAGCCGAAGCCCCGGTTGGCCGATCGAGCCCGTCTTTCGAGGACTCAGCCCGCCGGGCGAGATATCAAGCATTGAGTGGCGCCGCCGGGTCGGATTTGATCCTTACCGGGCACACCGCCGACGACCAGGCAGAGACGGTGCTGAGCCACTTGTTGCGCGGTGCCGGCGCCCGGGGCCTGGCCGGGATTCCGCCGGAGCACGAAATGTTGGTGCGGCCCCTGCTGGCCATCACCCGGGAAGAGACCCGTCTCCTCGCCGCCGAGCTCTCACTCCCGTTCTTCGATGATCCGGACAATCAGGCGCTCGATCTGCGGCGGAACCGGATCCGATCCCGGCTGATCCCGATGTTGGAAGCTGAGTTCAACCCCCGATTGCGGGCAGCACTGTCGCGGGTGGCAATTCTGAATCGGGCCGACGACGAAACCCTCGAAGCCCGGGCCGGCGAGGTGCCGATCAGATTCGATGGCGAGTGTGTGCGGGTCCCGGCTGCGCTCCTTCAGGCCGCGGTGTTGCCGGAGGCGATCGGTTCGAGAGCACTGCGCCGCGCTCTTGCGACTATCCGGGGGCCGCACGGTGGGTCCCATGACGAGATTCTCGGCCTGTTGGCCGTCGCTCGGGGTGAGGCCCGGGGCTTACAACTTGCCGGTGACCTGCGAGCCGAGCGGGAAGGGCCATGGTTGACGATTGCCCGCCCGGATCTCGAGCCTGTGGCTCCAATTTCGATTTCGGTTCCTTTCTCTGCCGACTTCGACGTGTGGCATCTGAGTGTTAGTGAGATGGGACCTGAGCCAAGGGTTCCCGGCGGCGGCATCGTGGTGATGGACGCCGACCTGGTGGGTGAAGCCCTAGAGCTGAGACCGGCTGTGGGGCCGGCCCGGATCGACGTGGGCGTCGGCACAAAGACGGTGGCCGACGCACTGGGGGAGGCCGGAGTGCCCCGCCGCCTCCGCGCCCGGTGGCCGGTGCTGTGGCGGGGAGACCAGGTGGCAGCGATCCCCGGGGTTCGGACCGCAGCGTGGGCCCGAGCGATGGAAGCGACCACGCGCTACCTTGTGGTCTCCATTGAGCAGATCGCTGCTTCCTGAGGAGGCCGGGCACTGTTGGAAACCATCGGAAACGTCTTAATCAGTGAACAGCAGATTGACGACGCCATTGCCCGCATGGGTGCCGAGATATCTGCCGATTACGCCGGAGGCGAGCTGCTGATGGTCGGGATACTCAAAGGTGCCTTCATGACGATGGCCGACCTTGCCCGCGCCATAACGGTGCCCGTTCAATTCGATTTCATGGCCGTTTCGTCCTACGGAGATGCCACCAAGTCAACCGGAGTGGTGCGCATTCTCAAAGACCTCGATCAAGAGATCTCCAACCGCGATGTCCTCATCGTTGAGGACATCGTTGACACCGGGCTGACTATTCGTTACCTGCTCGAGAACCTGCGGGTTCGCAAGGCTGCTTCCATCGAGATCGCATCGATGCTGGTCAAAGAGGGCCTTCAGGAGACGCCAATTGAGGTCAAGTATCGTGGCTTCAACATTCCCCCGGATTTCGTCGTTGGGTACGGGCTTGACTACGCCGGCTTGTATCGCAACCTTCCATACGTAGCGGTGCTGGATGAGGGCAACTTGCCATGACGTTTCAGGTTGGCCTCCAGTTAGCCGATTCAAGGGCGTACGATGATGAAGACTTGAGCCCCCGAGGACGCCGGAAAGGCGTAGAAGCGGCGTAAGGAGATCGTGAACCGAACAGCCCGCAATTTCGTGATCTATCTGGTCGTGATTGTCGTCCTGGCGATCATGGTCCAGTCGGTTGTGGGCGGATCCACCTCGCGCGCCGAACTCAGCTACACGGAGCTGCTGGCACAGATCGACCGGGGCAACGTCGCCGAGGTGACACTTTTCGCCGACTCCGACATCGCTCGTGGTGAGTTGAAGCAGCCGCTGGAAGACGAAACCGCCTTCAAGGTGTCATACCCGGCCGAATCCGAGGCCGCGCTCGATCAGCGTCTGCAGGAGGCCGGCGTCCCGGTGGAAGTCGACCCCGAGGGGACCACGATCCTTCAATACATCTTCGGTCTGCTGCCGTGGATTCTCATCTTTGGCTTCATGATCTTCATTCTCATGCAGGCTCAAGGCGGCGGCAGCCGCGTGATGTCGTTTGGGAAAGCCAAGGTCAGGCAGGTGAGCAAGGAAACTCCCAAGGTCACCTTCGACGACGTGGCCGGGATCGACGAAGCGGTGGAGGAGCTGCAGGAGATCAAGGATTTCCTGCAGAACCCGCAGAAGTTCCGCCAAATTGGTGCCAAGATCCCCAAGGGCGTCTTGCTCTTCGGTCCGCCCGGGACCGGTAAGACCCTCCTCGCCCGCGCCGTCGCCGGGGAAGCCGGCGTGCCGTTCTTTTCGATCTCAGGCTCTGACTTCGTCGAAATGTTCGTCGGGGTGGGTGCCAGCCGGGTCCGCGATCTTTTCGAGCAGGCCAAGGCGCAGGCCCCGGCGATCGTGTTCATCGACGAGATCGACGCTGTCGGGCGGCACCGTGGAGCCGGTCTCGGTGGTGGCCACGATGAGCGGGAACAGACTCTCAACCAGTTGCTGGTGGAAATGGATGGATTCGACGCCAACCTGGGTGTCATCCTCCTTGCCGGCACCAACCGGCCGGACATTCTCGACCCGGCGTTGCTCCGCCCGGGGCGCTTCGACCGCCAGATCATCGTCGACCGGCCCGATCTCAATGGCCGCATTGCGATCCTCGAGGTCCATTCCAAAGGCAAGCCATTGGCGGACGAAATCGAGCTGGAAGTCCTGGCGCGGCAAACGCCGGGGTTCACCGGGGCCGACCTCGCCAACCTGATCAACGAGGCCGCCATTCTGGCCGCCCGCCATGGCAAGAAGGTCATCGGCATGGAAGAGCTCGAAGAGTCGATCAGCCGGGTGATTGCCGGGCCCGAGCGCAAGAGCAGGCTGATAAGCGAAGACGAAAAGCTGGTGATTGCCTACCACGAGGGTGGGCACGCCCTGGTGGGTCACGCCATCCCCAACGGAGATCCGATCCATAAAGTGACGATCATTCCCCGGGGGATGACGCTGGGCCACACCCTCGCCCTTCCAACCGAAGACCGCTATATCACCCGTCGCAGCGAAATGGTCGACCGGCTGGCGATGATGTTGGGCGGGCGCACTGCCGAAGAGCTGGTCTTCTCTGATCCCAGCACCGGTGCTGCCGACGACATTGAAAAGGCGACCGACCTGGCCCGCAAGATGGTCATGGAATACGGGATGTCTGACGAGTTGGGACCGATGAAGTACGGAACCGGTCAGGGTGAGGTGTTCCTTGGAAGGGACTACGCCCAGCATACGGACTACTCCGATGAGCTTGCCTCGCTCATCGACACCGAAGTGCGCAAGCTCATCACCCAGGCTCACGACGAGGCCCGGGAGATACTTACCCACCATCGCGACGTGCTGGATCGCTTGGCTAAGGAGCTGATGGACAAAGAGGCACTTGATTCCGACGAGGTTGCTGAGGTCTTTGCTCCCATCAGGAAGTGGGTTTTCTCGACCAACGGCTCAGGCCGAATTGTTCCGCCCACCGATCTCGCTGAGCCGGACGCACACGGGTCGAGTTCCGGCGACGACGGCATCGCGGCGGCATCCTCCGATGATGGTGGCTCCTGAGCTGGTTCGGAGCTGACAGGCCTCTCTGGGATGGGTCCACCACGTTGATCATGGGAGTGCTCAACGTCACGCCCGACTCATTCTCCGACGGGGGCCAGTTCGAGAACGTCGATGCCGCCATCAGCCATGGCACCATGCTCTTCGAGCAGGGGGCGGGCCTGACCGATGTTGGAGGAGAATCCACCCGGCCCGGTGCGGGGCCTGTTGGGCCTGAGGAAGAAGGAGGCCGGGTGCTTCCCGTCATTGCCGCTCTGGCCTCACGCGGCGTGCCGACGTCGGTTGACACCACCAGGGCAATCGTGGCCCGGGCCGCGTTGCAGGCCGGCGCCGAGGTGGTCAACGACGTTTCGGCATTGGGCGACCCTGATATGGCCCCGGCCGTAGCCGAAACCGGGGCCGGGTTGGTCCTCATGCATATGCAGGGTGAGCCCCGAACTATGCAGGAACAGCCTCGCTACGAGGATGTTGTGGCCGAGGTGACCCAATTCTTGGTTGAAAAAGCGGCGATTGCTGAAAAAGAGGGGGTTCGTAGAGACCGGATCGCCATCGATC
>CAXMOO010000043.1:0-33999 GCA_964195005.1 uncultured Gammaproteobacteria bacterium | reverse complement strand
TCCAAAAGTTATACGGCAACCGGGACGCTGCACGGGGCCTCGACGCTACTATCGACGCCCTCGACAACCGCATTCACGGCTTCTCCTCCCTGGCAGAAAAAGAGATAGATGACAGGGCCAAGACACTGGCCCGCGTGATGGTGGAGGTCACTTCCATAGCCAACCAGACGGGGATTGACCTCAACGAGGCCCTGCGTTTCTACGTTCACGGTTGCCCGGAGTGCGGCAACAACCCCTGCGATTGCAACTAAGGGGCCAGCTCCGCCGCGGCAACGCTGGTTAAACTTCGACCTTCTCCAACGAAAGATCGTCTCATGGCATTTAAAAGCGGGCTCATCATCGGCCTGGGAGTCGGCTACGTGCTCGGCGCCAAGGCAGGCCGCGAACGGTATGACCAGATAATGGCAACGGTGAGCGACTTCACCTCACGGCCGGTGGTCCAGGACCTCAGCGCCAAGGGAAAGTCGCTAATGGATACCGCCAACGAAATGGCTCGCCGCCGCCAGAGCGCCGGCGACTAGTTGCTTTAATCCCCTCGCTCAGCTCGGGGGAAGATGCCACCGGTGTAGCCGGTGACGAAAGGGGGACGCGGCTCCCTCCAGCGAAGGCTCGCCCTCCTCGCCTTCGCTTTGCTCGGGCGGTCCTCCCCCAGGAGGAAATAAGACTCTCCTTCCCTGGGCTCAGGGCGGGAATCGACCGACGCTGCACGACCGAGGACCCTCATTCCCCTCGCGTACTTGTCCCCGAGAAGGAAGGTTTCTAGGAGTCGAGGAAGCCCTGTAACTCGCGGTTGCGGGCAGGCAGGCGTAGTTTGGCCAGGGCCTTGGTTTCGAGTTGACGAACCCGTTCTCTTGTGACCCCGAAGTGCGCCCCGACCTCCTCGAGGGTCCTGACCTTGCCGTCGTCTAAGCCGAAACGCATCACCAGGACCTGACGCTCACGATCATTTAGCTCCTCCAGGGCATGAGCGATGTATTCCTGCAAGAGCTTGAAAGACGCAACCTCCACAGGGACGTCCGCTTCGCGATCCTCAACGAAGTCGCCCAATGTCGACTCATCCTCAGTTCCAAGCGGGCTCTCGAGCGAAACCGGATCCTGGGCGATCCGACGTAGCTCGGTGACGCGCTCCGGATCGACTTCCAGATCGGCGGCGATCTCCGGGATCGTCGGCTCGCGACCCAGCTCCTGCATCAGCGACCGCTGAGCCTGAATCAGCCTGTTGATCGTCTCGACCATGTGGACCGGAACCCGTATCGTGCGGCCCTGATCGGCCAGGGCTCGAGTCACAGCCTGGCGAATCCACCATGTGGCATAGGTCGAGAAGCGAAAACCTTTGCGATGATCAAACTTCTCGGCCGCTCGCATCAAGCCGAGATTTCCCTCCTGGAACATATCGAGCAGCGGCATTCCCCGGCCCACATACTTCTTGGCGATTGACACGACCAACCGCAGGTTGGCCTCCACAAGATGCTCCGCAGCCCGTTCACCCTTCCGGCTCGTCGACTCGAGAATCGCCCGGGCGTCCTTTTCGAGCTTCTCGCCCTCTTCGTCGAGCTTGAAAACGGCCCGACGCCCGCCCTCTATCTGCATGGCGAGCTCCACCTCTTGCTGTGGCGTCAGCAGGGGGACCCGGCCGATCTCCTGGAGATACATGCGAACCGGATCGGAAACAACGATCAGACCGTCGCCGGAGTGAAGGTCGTCCCAGGCTTCGGGCCCGTCCTCCTCGATCAGGATCTTGGCTGCTTCAAGGTGCTCTAAAACCCGTTCAAATGAGTCCACCGGGGCTTCGGCGTCGACCAGCTCCTGCTGGACCTCGGCCATGGTTAGAAAGCCCCTCTGCTTACCGCGCTGCGTCAGCAGCTCAATCACAGTCTTCTCTGGATCCGTCACAAGGCCTGCTCGTCTTGGAGAAGCTTCCGCTTGGACTCCTCTAAAGCTACTAGTTCCTGGAGATGTTGTGAATACACCTCGGAATCGGGGTCGAGGACATCTAACTGCGGACGCAAACCGGAAATTTCACGTTCGAGGCGCCACACCTCGAGTCGATCGACTAGTTCCTGGACATCGGCGAGGGGCTGATCCATCAGCGCCAGCTGTCGAAGCAGCACACCAACCGGGGTTGAGTCGTCCCCGATAAGCTCGCCGAGTTGCGGAGGGGCGCCGGGCATTAGCTCGGCCAGTGCCGGTGCCAGCTTCTCAAATGACTCGCGATGGAGCTCATCCTGGAAGATCTCCGACGATGGGTCGACATCCTCCAGGTCCGGGTGGTTGGCGAGCATCAATCGGAGATACTCCCGCTCGGCCCGGGCCCGGCCCGTGCGAGCCTCGGGAACAGCGATGGCGGGGGCGGGGGCCGCTGCTGAAGATCCGGATCGTGATGCTCGGACCACAGCCCCCTCAACGACCGACAGATCAACCCCGCTCTTGCGAGAGACCATTACTGCGTACTCGTGGCGGGCCACCGGGTCCGGGTGACGAGCCACGATGGCGGCCAGGGCCTTGACGGCTCGACTGCGGGCTTCTGGCTCATCGAGGCGATGGTTGACCAGCTCGGTTTCGAGACGAAACTGCAGCAGCGGCACCGACTTCTCCACCGCCGTGGTCAAGGTATCGACGTCGCCGGACTCGGCCAGGTCGCCCGGATCGCGGCCAGGCGGCAGAAGGGCCACCCGTAGATCCAGGTCGCCGGGGACCGCATGCTCAAAGCCACGCCGGGCAGCGCCGGCGCCCGCCTCGTCGGCGTCGAAGGCGAGCACTACCTGGTCGCTGAAGCGACGGAGCAAGTCGAGATGGGACTCCCCGAGGGCGGTTCCGCAGGTGGCGACTGCCAGAGGCAACCCGGCCTGGTGGAGAGCAATGACGTCGGTGTATCCCTCAACCACTATCGAGCGCCCCTGACGGACGATGTTCGATTTAGCCCAGTTGAGGCCGTAGAGCAGATACGACTTGTGGTAGATGGGAGACTCGGCCGAGTTCAGGTATTTGGGCCCCTCCCCCTCGAGCAGCCGGGCCCCGAATCCGACGGCGTCGCCCCGCAGATCGTATATCGGGAACATCACCCGACCCCGGAACCGGTCGTACATTCCACCACCCCGGCCCCGCCCGGCCAGACCCGCTTTGAGCATCACCTTGTCCGGCACCTTCTTGTCGCGGAGATGGTCGATCAGGGCGCCGGACACGGCGGGAGAGAACCCGAGCTGGAACTGGTCGACTACGTCTGAGTCGTAGCCACGCCCTCGCAGGTATTTGCGGGCGGCGGCGGCATCGTCTTCCTTGCGCAAGCGGGCGTGATAGAACTCAACCGCTTCCTCAACAGCGGCGATGAGGGGCTCCCGCTCACCCTGGCGGCGTTTGGCTTGCGGGTCGGCCCGCAGCGCGATGCCGGCCCGCCTCGCCAGGAGCTCCACGGCCTCGTTGAAAGACACTGCCTGGGTTTGCTCTACGAACCTGAACAGATCTCCGCTCTCGCCACAGCCGAAACAGTTGTAGAGGCCGCGGGCAGCGTCGACCGACAGCGACGGCGTCTTCTCCTGATGAAATGGGCACACGGCCATGGCGTTGCGGCCCGACCGCTTTACCTTGGTTACCTCGCCGACCAGCTCGACCAGGTTCGTGGCTGCCCTTACTCTTTCGATGTCTTCCCGCTGATAAGCCACCAGCAAAGAGTACCCCCCGTCGGAGACAGCCAAGACCAGCCGTATCCTGGGATCATGACCTGGGACCGCGCCTTCCACCTCGATCGCCTGCAGACCACAGAGCGGTTCGACGCGGTCGTGGTCGGGGGCGGCATCGTCGGGGCAGGGACTGCACTCGACCTGGCGACTCGAGGGTTGAGCGTCGCCCTGCTGGAGAGGACCGACTTCGCGTCCGAGACTTCGAGCCGATCGTCCAAGCTGCTGCACGGGGGGATTCGCTATTTGCCGCAATTTCGCTTCGGGCTGGTCCGGGAGGGTTTGCTCGAACAAAAGGTGCTCGAACGGAACGCCGACTACCTGTTCCAACCCCTCGAGTTCATACTCCCCTACTACCGCGATCGGGGCTTCGGTGACGTGCCCCGGTGGATCCGGCACCCTCTGCTGATCCCATACGCGTTTCATCTGGGGTTGGCCCTCTACGATCGACTGGGCCGCCGCTCGAAACGCCGCCATCGCAAGCTCAGCAGGGAACAGGTGCTGGCCAAGGCCCCCCTTCTCAACCCCGCCGGCCTGACGGGCGGGTTCTCCTACTACGACGCCCTGACCGACGATGCCCGGCTCACCCTGGCGGTGGCCAAGACTGCCGTCAGGCATTTCGGGGCCACGGCGGTGAATTGGGCTCACGTCGAGACCGTCCATCCCGAGCCCGGAGGGTTTGTGGTGGAGCTCTTCGACCGGCTCGGCAACCAGACCCACTACATCCACAGCCGGGCGGTGGTCTCAGCCACGGGCCCCTTCCCCCCCGCCGGGCAGGCCAAGCGGGAAGGTGTGATGTTGGCGAAAGGGGTGCATCTCGCCATCGACCCGGGCGTACTCGGCATCGACAGAGCCACTCTGGTTCTTCCCGAGACCGAAGATGGGCGAGTGCTATTCCTCATCCCGTGGCTCGGCTCAACCTGGGTGGGCACCACCGACACGCCGTTTTATGGCGACCCCGACCATCCCGTCGCCGACCAGGAGGACATCGACTATTTGCTCAACCAGCTGCGGCGCTATCTGACCGTCACAGACATCCCCTATGTAACCGCAGTGGCCGGAATCCGAGCGCTCGCCGCCGACGGAGGAAACACGGCCAAAGCCTCCCGTTCTCCCAAGGTACGCCAGGTGACGCCGGGCCACGTGGCGGTAGTTGGGGGCAAGCTGACCGGATATCGACCGTTGGCTAAGAAGGTTGCCGACAAGGTCGCGGATCACCTCGGCGTAAAACGTCGGTCCCGCACCCGCGACACTCCGCTGGTGGGTTCGGGGGCTAAAACGGTGAAGCTTCCCGCCGGGACCACACCCACGAGGTACCTCGACGACGTCTACCAGCGGTACGGAAGCGAGGCGGCCCAGATCCTCGAGGCACCGCACCTCGAGCTCTTGAGTGGCGACCGGCTAGCCGACGCCGAGGTGCGATATCTAGTCGCCAACGAGGCAGCGGCCACCATCGCGGACGTGCTCCTGCGTCGAACCCATTTGGCCTGGATCCTGCAAGACCACGGCCGGGCCCTCGCCCGCCAGGTGGCCGAAGTGATGGCTGCCGAGCTGGGCTGGACCGATCAAGAACGCGACCGACAACTTGGCGGTTATGACGAGGTACTGAAGATGGAAGGCCTCTAGGAGGCCGACCACCCTCCTGATCCTCTCTACGGGAGGCGTTCGCGCAGGTAGGTAACCAGTTGGTCGATGGTGACCCGATCCTGGTTCATTGTGTCCCGGTCGCGAACAGTGACGGCTTTGTCGTCGAGGGTGTCGAAGTCGACAGTGACGCAAAACGGAGTACCGATCTCATCCTGGCGCCGGTAGCGTCGTCCGATCGACTGCGTGACATCCACCTCCAACTGCCAACTCGGGCGCAGAGCGCCCGCCACGGCCTCTGTGTCCGGCATCAACTCTTCCTTCTTGGAGAGCGGAAGCACCGCCACCTTGACCGGGGCCAGCCGGGGGTCGAGCTTGAGAACGACGCGGGTTTCGCCGCGAACCTCCTCTTCGGAGTAGGCGTCGATCAGGAAAGCGAACGTGGTGCGAGTGGCGCCGGCGGCAGGCTCGATGACATACGGGAAGAACCGCTCGTCCTGATCCTGGTCGTAGTAACTCAGGTCCTGGCCACTTAGCTTCGTGTGGGCCCGCAAGTCGAAGTCCGTGCGATTGGCGATTCCTTCGAGCTCGTCCCAACCCCAGGGGAACTGGTACTCGACGTCAGAGGTGGTTGTTGAGTAGTGGGAAAGCTCATCCTCATCGTGAGCACGGAGCCGCATCTTGTCTTTGTCCATACCCAGATCCACATACCAGGCCATTCGTTGCTCGAGCCAATAGGCGAACCACTCCCCGGCCTCCTCCGGTCGGCAGAAATACTCCATTTCCATTTGCTCGAACTCCCTGGTGCGGAACACAAACTGCCCCGGGGTGATTTCGTTGCGAAACGACTTACCGATCTGAGCAATGCCGAACGGGAGTTTGAGCCGCATCGTGCGCCGCACATTCTCGTAATTGATGAAGATGCCCTGTGCGGTCTCCGGCCGAAGATAGGCCAGCGCTGCCTCATCCTCGACAGGGCCCAGGTGGGTCTTGAGCAGGAGGTTGAACTGGCGGGCCTCGGTGAAACTGTCCCGCTCGCCGCAGTTAGGGCAGACGCCGGCATCCTCGAGCTTGTCGGGGCGGAACCGATTGTTGCAATTGGTGCATTCCACCAGCGGATCGGTGAAGGAGGCCTCGTGTCCCGAGGCGGCCCACACCTGTCGATCCTGAATGATCGCCGAGTCGAGGCCGACTATGTCATCCCGGTCACGCACCATGGAGCGCCACCATTCGGCCTTGACGTTGCGCAACAACTCGACACCGAGGGGCCCGTAGTCGTAGGCAGAGCGCAGTCCGCCGTATATCTCCGAAGACGGAAACACAAAGCCGCGCTTCTTGGCGAGATTGGCGATCGTGTCGAGGGTCACTGACATCGGCACGATGTTAGGACCCGGCGGGGACCGCGCCCACTCACCGATAGGCTCCTCGAATGCCGGTAGACACCAATGTGCTCGTCCTCGCCTTCGCCGTGACGGCGGTGGCAGCGGCCCTCCAGGGAACTCTCGGCTTTGGTCTGGCGGTGGTGTCGGTCCCAGTCCTCTCATTGCTCGACGGCGACCTGGCGCCCGTGCCCCAGCTATTGATAAGCCTCCCTCTAGCAATAGCAATGGTGAGCCGCGAGTGGCACCACGTGGACCTCCACGGGGTTAGTTGGATCCTGGCCGGACGCATCCCGGGGGCTGTCATCGGGATTGTGCTGCTCAAGACTCTCAGTGACTCGGCCGTCGAACTATTGATCGGCGGTATTGTCCTCAGTGCGGTGGTAGTCATCGGCAGCGGAGTGACGGTGCCGCACACCAGGGCGACCAGGTTCGCAGCGGGAACCGTCTCCGGAGCTACCGGGCTGGTGGCCTCGATCGGGGGCCCTCCCCTGGCCCTGCTCTATCGCGACGCGGCCGGCGGCACGCTCCGTTCAAGCCTCAACGCCGTCTTCGTTATTGGCATCCTCGTCACGGTGGGAGTGCGGACCGCTGCCGACGAGATCTCATCAAACGATGTCAAGATTGCCCTGGTCCTGTTGCCTGCCGTCTTCATTGGCTTCTTTCTCAGCCACAACCTCAAAGAACGAGTCGAAGGCGCCCTCCTGCGCAAGCTGATACTGGCGGTGTCGGCATTTGCCGCCGTCGGGGTGGTAGTGAAGGCACTGGCCTAACCCTCGTCGACGCCTCCGAAACGGCGCCGACGCTGCTGGTACTCGGCAATGGCGGCGACCAACGCGGGGCGGTCAAAGTCCGGCCATAACACGGGCGTGAAAACCAGCTCGGAATATGCCGATTGCCAAAGCAGGAAGTTGCTGACGCGTTGCTCGCCGCTGGTGCGGATAATCAATTCCGGCTCTGGCATCTCCGGCACATAAAGTCGGGTGGAGACCAGTTCGGCGTCCAACTTCGTCGGGTCGAGCGACCCGGAAGCGACGTCCAAAGCAATGGTGCGCATCGCGTTGACAATCTCGGTGCGCCCCCCGTAGTTGAAGGCAAAGACCACCCGCATGCCGGTGTTGGCCTTCGTCTTCTCCTCGCTCTCCGCCATACGGGCCACCACGCGCTCTGGTATTCGCGGATCGTCCATGTCGCCTATGAAATGCAGGCGGATGTTCTTGGCGGCCACCTCGTCGCGGTGCCGGACCAGCAAGCCTTCGTTGAAGGCCATTAGAAACTCGACCTCGTCCGCCGGCCGGCTCCAATTCTCAGTGGAGAACGCGTATACCGTCAGCCATTCGATGCCAAGGGACCGGCAGTTGTCAATCGTGTCGAAAAGAGACTGCTCACCGGCGGCGTGCCCCGCCGTTCGCTCCAGTCCCCGGGCCGCGGCCCAGCGGCCGTTGCCGTCCATGATGATTCCGATATGGCGGGGAATCCGGGCCGGATCGAGCTCGTCAACCATCGAACACGCTGAGGCTCTCCAACCGGCGCTCGAGGTGGTACTCGACAAAACGCCGGGTGATGCCCATCGCTTCACCGGAGAACTCTGAAGAATCAGGCGGCAGGTTGCCAAGGTCGGCGCTCGCCAGAGCCGCCAGATAGTCGGTGAGGCCATCGCGAAGCTTTACTCCCCGGTCGGGGCTGCACCGGGTGCACACCACGCCACCCGAAGCCAGACTGAACCGATGGATATCGAAGGTGCTCCCACATTCAGCGCAAGCCACCAGCGCCGGAGCCAGCCCCAGCACCTCGGCCAGCTTGAGCAAGAACGCCGAGACGAGGTCGGCTTGAGCCGGCCCGGCCTCCAGCGCTCGCAACCCCCTCTGCAGTAGCAAGAAAAGGCGATGGGAGGCTTCTCCCTCTTGGGCGACGGCATCAATCGCCTCCACCATCGTCCCGGCCGCCACCACTCGATCCAGGTCAAGGCGCAGATTGGGAAACGGTTCCACCACCGAGACCTGAGTGATCGTATCGAGATTGCGACCCTCGTACAGCAAGAGATCAACATGGGTGAACGGCTCGAGGCGTCCCCCAAAGCGGCTCTTGGTCTTGCGGATGCCCTTGGCCACCGCGCGGAGCTTGCCGTGGTTAGGGCTCAGCAGCACGACTACCCGATCGGCCTCGCCGAACGGGTAGCCGCGCAGGACAATGCCCTGATCGTGCCTCAATGCCATGTAGCCACGCTACCGGCGTCGGGCAGGCAAGCCGGCCTTTCTCAGGTGAAGAGCAGCTGGGCGCCCCCGACAACTCAATGAAATCGCCGGCCGAGAACACCTAGACCGACAAGTATCACCACAGTCCGCAAGACCCCGGCAGCAGTTCGGCTCCACTGCATACCTTGGAAGTAAGGTGACGGCGATGACGAGCTTGCCCGACGCATACACCCCGCGCGAGGTTGCCGCCCGGGTGCGGGACGTCGGAGTCACCAAGGCGCGCATGGACCTGATGACCATGTTCACGCTCTCCGGGCTCGCCGGGGCCTTCATAGCCCTGGGAGCGCTGTTCTTCACGGTCACCGTCACAGACCCGACCGGTGGCTTCGGAATCACCAGATTGGTGGGAGGCCTGGCTTTCAGCCTCGGCCTGGTTCTCGTGATCGTCGCCGGAGCCGAGCTTTTCACAGGCAACAATCTGGTGGCCATGGCCTGGGCATCGAAGTTGATCTCCGGCAGGGAGCTGCTCCGCAACTGGATCGTCGTTTACATCGGGAATGCAGTGGGAGCCCTCGGTACCGTGGCGCTGGTGTGGGCCGGCAAGGTAGATGAGTTCGGTGGCGGCGAAGTTGGTGAAAGAGCGTTGGCGATCGCCGAGTCCAAGGCGGGCCTGGAGATCCCCGAGGCAATCGCCCTCGGCATCATGTGCAACGCCCTGGTGTGCCTGGCAGTGTGGCTAACGATGGCCGGGAAGACCGTGACGGACAAAGTGTTGGCGATCATCTTCCCCATCACCGCATTCGTTGCCATCGGTTTCGAGCACTCGATCGCCAACATGTTCTTCCTCCCCTACGGCATCGTCCTCGACGACTTCGCCCGGGGCAGCCTGATCACCGACTCGCTGACGAACCTGGGCGCGGTGACTATAGGGAACATCATCGGCGGGTCGCTGCTGGTCGCCGGCGTTTACTGGCTCGCCTACCTCCGTGATAGCGCCGGTACCGACTGAGAGTCTGTCAATATGGACGGATGTGGACAAATGATTACAGCGCGGCGTTGAGGGAATCCGGAGATCCGGCGATCAAGGTGGTCGATGAGGAGGCAATCCTCGACTTCACCCGGGAGGTGGCCCATGGCAGCGAACGCAAGGACGCCCCCTTGGCAACGTTTCTGGCCGGCTGGTACGTCGGCGCCCGGGTTTCCCAGGGGGCCGATCCGAACCAAGCGTGGAATGAGGCTGCGGAGCTCGGCAGACGGCTACTGGAGGGGTGAGCCGTAGGCGGCCAACCCGGCCGCCACGGCCTCTACCGTGTCGGCGCCAAACCAGGAGCGGCCGTCCTCCCCCCATTCCCGCCAATCGGCTTCGGCAACTTCGTCGACCGGTACTGCATCGAGGAGCGTTTGCAGGGAGCCACCCTCCTTCAGCGTCGCCTGGGACTGGCCGGCCAGGGATGCCGGATAGATCGCGACCGTCACTTGCCTGACATCATCTGCCACCGGGACCACCACCCGTTCGCCATCAAACCTCGCCGCCAGGGACCGCAGTGTCGGGCCGCGCACGAAAGGATGGTCGACCCCCACCACCAAAAGCCCCTGCGACGGCTCGGCCCGCTCCATCACCGTGGCGACTCCGACCAGCGGCCCCGAGAAGCCCGGTTGCTGGTCTGGCACGCATTCGTAACCCAGCATTCGTCCTTCCCGACCCGAAATCAGGATCCCGCCCCCCGCCACTTGCTCGAGAGCGGTGGCCACCCGGCTGATCATGGGGACACCGGCCACCTCAACTAGTGCCTTGTCGGTACCCATGCGACGGCTGGCCCCGCCGGCGAGCACGACACCGATGAGAGCGGCCCGGTCGCGGGCGGTCACGGGTTACCCATCCTGGCCGCCGGTGGTCACTGGTGTCCTGCGTCGTAAGTTTGTGCTGATATCGCCGAGGACTCGGCGTTCATAGCAAGGATGCAGGACGAAGGCATAGTGGAGCTACGTCGAGGACGAGGACGCAGCCAGGGGCGTCGAGGCCCGGCGAGATTCTGTGCAGGACTTGTGACGCGGGACACTAGAAGCCGAGCCGGTCCAGAAGCTGGGGCCGGTCCTGCCAGCCCTTCTCGACCTTGACTCGCAAGTCCAGGTAGACGGGAGTGGCCAGCAGCTTCTCGAGGTCTTCCCGGGCTTCCTGGCCCACCGTCCGCAGCAGTTTTCCCTTGGCCCCGATCACTATCGGCTTCTGCGACTCGCGTTCGACGATGATCCGGGCGCTGATGTATGTGGTCCCGTTGGCCCGTACCTCTACCTCGTCGGTAGCAACAGTCAAAGAGTGGGGCAGCTCCTCGTGCAGCCGCGACAAGTACTTTTCCCGGACGATCTCGGCTATCACCTGGCTCTCCGGCTGATCGGTGAACATGGTCTCCGGATAGAAGGCCGGGCCATCGTCGAGCAGTGCCACCAGCTCATCGAGCACGGCGCCGACACCGTCTCCTTTCAACGCACTGATGGGCACATAGGCAGCGAAGTCCCAAGCCCCGGCCGTTGCCAGTTGGGAGGTGATCTGGGACTTGGAGGCGGTATCGATCTTGTTCAACGCCACCACCGTCTTGCTTCCGACTTCGGTGAGACGCTGGGCGATGCGGCGATCCCCGGGGCCGATGGGGGCGCCGGCATCGAGAACGAACAGCACGGCGTCGGCATCCGCCAGCGTGCCGTAGACGAGCCGGTTGAGTCTTTCTCCCAGCTCGGTGCGGGGTTTATGCAGCCCGGGAGAATCCACCAGAATTACCTGGGCATCCTCCCGGTGCACCACACCGCGAATGGTGTTGCGGGTGGTTTGGGGTCGTGAAGAAATGATGGCCACCTTGCTCCCTACGGCAGCGTTGACGAGTGTGGACTTGCCAACATTGGGCCGTCCAACGACGGCGACAAATCCGGACTTCATGGACGGCGGCAGAGGACCCGTGCGATCCGCCGGCCCTGCACTCGATCGGCGGTGAGGCTGACTCCGTCGTACTCGAACTCCTCCCCTTCCTTGGGGACCCGGCCGGCAAGCGCCAGCACCAGACCACCGACGGTGTCCCACTCTTCATCAGGGAACTTCACCTCGAACAGCTCGCCCAGATCATCCACCGGCAATCGAGCGTCAACCAGATAACCGTCCTCCACCGGGACGACCAGTTCCTCGGCCTCGTCGAACTCATCGGCGATCTCCCCGACGAGCTCTTCAATGATGTCTTCGATCGTGACAAGCCCGGCAGTCCCGCCAAACTCATCGACCACCACCGCCATATGCACCTGGTTGGCTTGCATCTCCCGCAATACTTCGGAGATGCGCTTGGTCTCCGGAACGAAGTAGCTCGGGCGCATCAGTTGCTCCACCCGCTTGGCAGCGGCGCCCTCGTCCATCAACCGCAGCAGGTCACGGGCGTAGAGGATCCCGACAATATCGTCGGGGCCATCGCGGAAAACGGGAATTCGGGAGAATCCCTCAGCTAGCGATAGATCTACGGCCGCGTCGCTCGACGCCGACTCGGTGATGGTGGTCATATCCGTCCTGGGAACCATGATCTCGCGCACTATCGCGTCCGTAAACTCGAGAACGGACGAAATCAGCTCCCGCTCCTCCTCTTCAAGGACGGCCTCGTCGAGATCCGGCTCCTCCAATGCCTCATCTTCATCCTCTGCCACGAGATCAACAGCCCGGCTGCCGAGGCTCACCGCCCCATCAAGGAGGCGCGAGAACCGATAGGCCAGAACCCGGGGATGGCCTCGGCCCCACCTGCGGGGAAGCAGGTCCCCAAAAAGGACCAGAGCCAGGCCCAGGCCGACCAGGCCCACAACGAGGCGCCATCCACTCAGCTCATGGCCAACCGCCCAGGCAGCTGCCACTCCGGCGGTCACCAACAGAACCGATGTGACAGTGCCGAGCGACGGCTGTATTCGCGAGATGTCGTCAAGGATTCTGGCCACCCTGGCGGCTCTCTCATCACCCTCGGCCGCGTCGTGCAAGGCGTCGGCTCGCGGGGTCCTGACCAGGCTGGCCCCGGCCGACCGCAGGACGGCCGTCATCACCAGGAGAAAGAAGGACACCAGCAGCGCTGCAAGGGTCATGCCAGGCTGAACCCGGCGAGCGTCATCAACTCCTGCTCACGCTTCGACATCTTTTCAGCATCGGCGGGGTCTTGATGATCGTATCCGAGCAGATGGAGAAGCCCGTGGGTGATGATTAACGCCAACTCCGTGCCGAGTTCGATGCCGAGCTCCCGCGCCTGGCGCTCCACCACCGTCGGACAGATGAAGATGTCTCCCAGGCTGAGGGGTTGGCCGTTGATAACGGTCGAAGGGAGCTCTCCGGGCGTCAACTGGTCGACAGGAAAGGCCAGCACGTCGGTGGGCCCGGATCGCTTCATAAAGCGCTCGTTGTATCCTCCCATCTCTTCTTCCCCCACCAGGACAATTGCGACTTCAGACTCGTCTGGCAGGCCCTCAGCTTCGAGGACCCGTTCGGCCATAGCCACCAGAGGACCGGTTTCGATGGGCTCAGTCTGCTCGTCGGCGAGGAAAACCTTCACAAGACCGGCTCGGGCTCCTCAGGCGGCTGATCCTCGGCAAACTTCGGGTAGACGATCCGATGGTGGTAGTGCGAGTTGAGAGCGTCGACCAGTGCCTCCTTGACATTGGTGAGATCCCCGAACGTTAGAGCACTCTCGTCGAGTTGGCCATCTTCCATCTTCTCCTCCACGACCTGCTCAACCACCTTTCGCAATCCGTCGGCGGTGGGGTTATCGAGGTAGGCCAGCGAGCGAGCCGCTGCCTCCACAGCATCTGCCAGCATGACGATCGCCATTTCCCGCGACTGGGGCTTTTGCCCGATATGGCGGAAGTCGTCGGCGTTGACATCGTCGGCCGACCGCTCCTCGAGGGCTTTGTGATAGAAGAACCGCATGAGACTGGTTCCGTGATGCTGGCGAATGCCGCTAGCGACATCGGGGGGGATGCGATATTCCCTGGCCAGCCGGATCCCGTCGACTACGTGGTTGCGGACCACTGCAGCCGATTCCTCAGGAGCCATCCAGTTGTGAGGGTTGGCCGCCCCGAACTGATTCTCTATGAAGAGGTGAGGGTTCTCGGTCTTCCCGAGGTCGTGGTAGTAGGCAACAGCTTCCGCCAGCAGTGGATCGGCGTCGATGGCTCTGGCCGCCCGGCCGGCAAGGGTGCCGACCAGCATGGAATGGTTGAATGTCCCCGGCGCTCGCTCCTCGAGCAACCGCAGGGCGGGATGGTTGCGGTCGGTGAGATCAAGCAGCGTCAGGGTCGTGGTGAGAGCAAAAGCGTTATCGAGATAGGGCACGATCCCTAAACCAATCAGGCCACCAAGCAGCCCACCTAAGAATCCGTAAAAGGCAGCCTCGCCCGCGAAATTGTCCTCGCCGAAGAACCAGGCAATGGATGCAGCCATTGGCGCCACCACCAGAGCCGTGTAGAGAATCGCCACCCGCAGCTCCCGCATGGAAGCGGCTTTGAAGATGAACGGCAGCGGAGCCAGAACCGCAGCCGCCGAGAACACCACAAGCCCAATGTCCCCGGTGGTGATGCCGACAAAGACTGCGACCGGAACAGACATCAGCACGGCAACCCTGGTGTCAAAGAGGATTCCTCCGAGATATCCGAAGGCTGCTGAGGGCATCACATAGCCAATAGCCGGGTCGCCCTCCGGGACAAAGGAGCCCACCAGGCGGGCCGCCACTGCGGCCAACACCACCACCAGCCCGAAAAGGAAGAACATCCGGGGCTGAGCCCATAGCTGGGCCCGGTTGCGGCGCAGGTAGGCAGTGAGTAGCCCGATGACACCGACCACAACAATGGCCGCCGCTGCCCTCTTGGGATTCTGAGGAGCACGAGACAACAAGTCCGCGATGGCGGCCGACTGTGTCGCCGAAACCACATCGCCCTGCTTGACGATGTCCCCGCCCTCTACGAATGTGACGGAGGTCGGCTCGGCGTTTACACCGGCGATCGCCAGGTCGACCTGAGCCTGGGTGGCTCCCGGGTCGGCCAAGAGATTGGCGCGCAAGAAGAACACCACCAGCTCGGCAACTGCCCTGGCCGCCCCGTCCCGATCGGGATACTCGCGAGCGCTCAAGAGCGGCGGTTGGTTGATCAGGTCATTACGAACATCGGTGAGCTCGTCGCTGCGTATGCCATCGGGGGCGTAGGAGGTCGCGACGATCCGTACGGTGTCGTCGAGAAGCGCATCGAGCAGCAGTTCGGTCTCGCCTTCCGCGACGCGGCTCAGGTCCTCATTGGCGATGTCGACGAACGTCCGACGGGTCGCGTCAGACAGGAAGCCGTATGCCTGGGCCAGCGCCTCATCCTGAGTCCCCAGATCGGGGATCGCCAGGGTCGTTGTAGTAGTGGAAGTGGACGTCGAGGTCGTTGTAGTCGAAGAGCTGGTAGTGGTGGTCTCCCCATCGGGAGGTTCCTCCTCGGCGAGCGTCGTAGTCGTGGTCGATGACGTCGTCGTGGTCGGGGTGGGGGGCTCTTCCGCGGACCTCACCTGATCGTGGAAACTCTGCAGACTCACCGCGGCAAAGAAGCTCTCGATCTCAGCCTGCACCTCCGGCGGAACGTCCTCATCCGGCGTGTAGACGGTGGGCACGGCGTCGGCGGCCTCGTCACGCCGGACCTGGGTGGCCTCCATGTCGACCACCTTGATTAGCTGGTCGGCCGTGTAAGTGCGCGAGGCCGGCTCTCCTTCCAAGGGTGGATCTGGCTCGGTTAGTTGACCGGCGATCAATGCGAAGGAAGCTGCAGTTGCCA
Source organism: uncultured Gammaproteobacteria bacterium (assembly GCA_964195005.1). GTDB lineage: Bacteria > Actinomycetota > Acidimicrobiia > Spongiisociales > SHLN01 > JAUXLW01. Next base: position 18,357 of record CAXMOO010000043.1, on the reverse strand, counting down.
CCACCACAAAAGCCAGGATACGAAGCCACTTCGGGTCTACCGTGGTGGCCGCCAGCCGGTCGCGGATCCTGCTCATGAGCCGTTTTCCTCAAACTCGGCATACGCCTCGACGATGGCCGCCACAATGCGATGTCGAACCACGTCGGAGGCATGGAGCGTGACGAAAGCTACCCCGGGAACCGTTGAGAGAACCTTTCGGGCCTGACGCAGGCCGGAGCCATTGGCGGTCGGCAGGTCGGTTTGGGTGATGTCACCGGTGATGATCATCTTCGAATTGAAGCCAAGGCGAGTGAGGAACATCTTCATTTGCTTGGGTGAGGTGTTCTGTGCCTCATCGAGGATCACAAACGAGTCGTTGAGCGTCCGGCCCCGCATATAGGCGAGAGGGGCGATCTCGATGGTTCCCTTATCGATCAATATTCGAGTCTCATCCGGGCCGAGCATTTCATAAAGCGCGTCATATAGAGGCCGCAGGTATGGATCGACTTTGGCCTGCAGGTCGCCCGGCAGGAAACCGAGCCGCTCGCCGGCTTCGACGGCCGGCCGCGTTAGGAGGATGCGTCGAACCGCCCCGCTGGTGAGCGCCTCCACCGCAGCCGCCATCGCCAGATAGGTCTTACCCGTCCCGGCGGGCCCCACCGAGAAGACGAGCGTGTTGTCACGGATGGCATCGATGTATCCCTTCTGGCCGGCCGTCTTGGCGCGAACAATCTTGCCCCGCCCGACGCTGATGCCGTCTGTGAAGATTCCGGCGGGGCTGGGGACATCGTCACGGACCATCGAGACCACCCGGTCCACCTGCCCTGGCTCGAGTGGCTGGCCTTCCTGCACGATGAGCAGGAGCTCCTCCACCGCAGTGCGGGCAATGCTGGCTTCGCCGTCGGGGCCGGTGATCAGGAGTTGGTTTCCGCGCGCGACAAAGCGGACCTCGGGAAAGGCCTGTTCAATATCGCGCAGGTGGCGATCGCGTTCGCCCAGGAGCTCGAGCATCAAGTGATTGCTCGGGACACGAAGGGATAACTCGGTCATCGGATGTGGTGCACGGGGGAAGCCTCCGGAGGGAGGATGAGAATTGGCAGTATATCGGCTGTAGCGCCCAACCCCTCAAGAAAACTTACCCGGGAGGCCAATTCATGGTGCGGCCCCCCAGCACGTGAAAATGGAGATGGAACACGCTCTGGCCTGCGTTTTCACCCACATTGGACACCAACCGCCAACCCCCATTTATTTCCATGCCAATCCCTGCCGCCACCCCGAAAAGCTCACCGAGGAGCTCGTCATCGGCCCTTTCGATCTGGGCGGCCGATTCGATGTGACGCTTGGGTATCACCAGCACATGGGTGGGAGCGACAGGATTGACGTCGTCGAACGCCAGGACGTTCTCGGTTTCAGCGCGGACGCTCGCCGGGATCTCACCGGAGACGATCGAACAGAAAAGGCAATCGTTCATAAACAGCCGCCTGGCTCTTATGCCGTTGTGACACCCAGATCGGAGAGGCGACGGGAGAAATCCTCTTCTCCCTGGTGCAGAAGGAGCGACAAGAGGCGCAAGTCATTGCGCCTGATAGTGAGAACCCGGCCGTTGAAGTCCTGACGCATCATCTGGATGGCCCGCAAGAATTCTTCCAACAGCTTCGACTCGCGCCCGGTGAGGGAGTCGATCTTGTTGAGATCAACTGTGATACCACCGCTGGGAATCGACGTGATCTGCACAGCATCACCGACTTCCTCTTGCGGAAGCAGATTGCTCGGGCTTACGTTGAAAAATGCGGCCAGGCTGTGCAGCCGTGGAAGCGAGAGTGCCCGCTCGCCACGCTCGTATGCGCCCAGCACGGAAGCCTTGAACTCTCTACCCGAGATCTCTTCAACGTCCTGGAGGGAAAGACCGCGTTGCTTTCGGATCGACCGCAGGCGTTGGCCCACAGCCTCGTTGTAGGTCAATTCTCTTCCTTCCTCGCCCACCCGGGGCCCCCTGCCTTTGGTCGACACAGGCCTGTCGGCCTACTAGTGCCTCATCATAAGCTTCGTCATCCCCACCTAGCGAGTCATTCACTCACGGCCGCAGCCGACCGGACCTGTCGAGGATCAACGTGGCGGCGGCGACTGCCGCCGTTTCCACGCGTAAAACTCGCCTCCCGAGGCCCAGGGGAACGGCGTTGCTCGGGACCTCCTCGTCTGCCAAGCCGGCTTCCGGGCCTATGAGTATCATACCACCATCGACTACTCTAGGTGGTGGTGGACCGCCGGGGACGGCAACCCATAGCGGCGAAAAATCGGTGGGGGCACGGGGCGGTGCCAGCGGATCCACGGCCATCAGCCAGGCTCCCCTGCTCTGCTCGAGCGCTCCACTCGCCCATGATTGGGTCTTTTCCTCCCGGGGAGGGCGGCCCTCGCCGTGCCTGGCCTGCATCCACACCAGCCGATCCACACCTAACTCGGCGAGCTTTTCGACCACATAGCGTGCCCGTTCGATGCTTTTGGGCGGCGCCACCGCCAGGGTGACCGGCGGCATGGGTTGGGCTTCGAAGTGCTCCTCTCCCCGCAACAAAGCCGGACCTTCAATCGCCCCCGAGCCAACGGTCCCGGCTCCGTCCGTGTATGAAATCGGTGAGCCTGACGTCAACCGGAGCACCTTCAGCAGATGGTGCTGCTGCAAGTCGCTGATCTCGAGCTCCGCTTTTTCCCACGGCCCGGGAATTAGCAGGTGGGGTATGTGGCGCACGACAACAACAGTATCTGCCGGAGCACTACCTGCGCCGGCGACGCCGCCCCCGGGAGACGGCCGGGCTCTCTGCCCGCAGCTCGGCCAGCCGCCGCATCAGTTGCTCTTCCTCCTCGGACAGCTCGCGGGGAATGTCAACGTCAATCTCCACAATCAGATCTCCCCGCCCCCGACTGTTGAGGCGCCCGACACCAGCACGAGGGACCTTCACGGTGGTACCCGGCTGGGTGCCGGGCAGGATCTCGAGGGAAACGGTCCCGCCCTCCACCAGAGGCACGGCCACCTCGGTGCCGAGGACGGCCTCGGTGACACCGACCGTCAGCCGATGCCGGAGGTCGAACCCGGAGCGGACGAATCGGGGGTCTGGCTCCACCGCCACCTGCACGTAAAGATCGCCGGGCCGGGTGCCCCCGGGGCCCTCTCCCCCTTCTCCTCGCAAGCGCAGCCGTGAGCCTGAGTCGATTCCGGCCGGGATGTGCACCGTGAGTGTGCGCTTGGCTTCGACCAGTCTTTGCCCACCGCAGGTCGGGCACAAGGACTCCACCACCTCCCCCCTTCCTCCGCACTGGCTGCACGTCTGCAACACGCTCATCGTGCCAAGCATGGTGCGCCTGGCGACCTGCACCGACCCGTGTCCGCGACACCGGTCGCACGTCACGGGCTCTGTGCCGGCCTTGGCCCCGGTGCCGTGGCATTCCGAGCAAGTCCGGGGAGCATCGAAGGTCAGCTCCTTATCCACACCGAGAGCCGCCTCAGCCAGAGTCACTCGGGATTCGACAAGGAGATCCTGCCCCCCGCCAGACCGCTTGACGAAAGGGTCGCTAAAACCGCCGCCGAAAAAACTGCCAAGAAGGTCGTTGAGACTCCCGAAGTTGGCGAACAGATCTCCGAACTCGAGAGTCTCGCCCCGGTCATAACGGGCCCTCTTGTCGGGGTCGGACAGAACTTCGTAGGCCTCGGCAATCTCGCGAAAACGAGATTCGGCGGCCGGGTCATCGGGGTTGGCGTCCGGGTGGGTCTGGCGGGCCAGGTAACGAAAGGCCTTCTTGATGTCATCAGGCGTCGCGTCGGGCGACACCCCAAGAATCTCGTAATAGTTCTTCACGAGTTGAGGTTTTCGGTGAGGCCGTCCCCCACCTCCTCCACCACCCTGATAGTGCGTCGATAATCCATCCGCATCGGTCCCAGCACGGCCACTCTCCCGGCCTGGCGCTCGTCGACCCCAAAGGACGTCGAGACCACTGCCAGATCCAGCTCAATCCGACCGAGGTCCGGTCCGATTTGGACCAAGGTGCCCTGGCCTTGAGACCCAACGAGCTCGAGCAGCTCCGACTCTCGCTCCAGCAACTCGAGAACGAAATGGACCTTGGTGATGTCTTCCCACAGCTCAGCCAGATGGCTCGTGCCCCCCACGTAGAGCTCACGGCTCTCGTCCTGGGATCGCATAGCTGCCTCAGAGAGGGCGACAAACAACTTGGCATCAGACACGGGAAGCTTGGTTGGCACCTCCGCGAGCGGAACGCGGGCGTCGTCGAGGGTCCCCCCGACCAGTGTCCTGGAAAGCACTCCCTCCAGCTCCACGACCTGTGCATGGTCGAGAGGCTCGGGGAGTCGCACGAGCTCCTGGGTTACGCGTCCGGCTTCCGTCACCAGCACCATCATCAGCACCCGGCTCTCAATCTGTACCAGCTGCACGCCGTGAATCTTCTCACTTTCGAGACCCGGACCTATCACCACCGCCGGATAGGCAGTCAGGTCGGTCAGCAGCTCAGAGGTTTGCCGCAGCAAGGTGCGCAGCTCGGAATGAAACGAGGCGAAGAACTGATCGATGCGGTCCCTGGTCTTCGCTCGCAGGTTGGCGGGGTCTGAGAAGTCCACATAGAAACGGAACCCCTTGTCGCTGGGGATTCGGCCCGCTGAAGTGTGCGGCTGGACCAGATAGCCCTCTGACTCCAGAGCCGCCAGGTCGTTGCGGACGGTGGCCGAAGACACCTGGAGGTCGGTATTCTCGAGGATGGCGCGAGAAGGGACCGGTTGCCCGGTCCGAATATGCTCATCCACCAAAGCCCGAAGCACGGTGGCCTTGCGGTCGTCCATCGCGCGAATAGTAGCAGGGGTTAGCAGTCCTTAGGTGCGAGTGCTAAGAGCTTGATCGGGCTCGGCCAGTCCGAGCACCACCCGGGCTACCGCATCGGTTAGCAACGGATCAATCACCTGCAGTCGATCGCCCCTTATCGCTACCACTCCCCCATCTACCAACTGCCTTCCTTCCGGATCGCTCAAGAGAGCCGGGGCCACCCTCCCGACCTCGACCCCCTTCCGCATTCGGACCCCGAGGAAAGCTCGCTCCAGCTCCTGGTCCCAACCGTGGATGACTTCGCGACCCAGTTCCGGGCGCTCTCCGCCCGCAACCCGATCGAGGTAGGTGTCGAGGTTGCGAACATTGCGTCGCCGCAGGCCGCCGACGTGGCCGTGGGCGCCAAGCCCGAACGCCACATAATCACCCTGGGCCCAGGTGTTGAGGTTATAGCGGCACTCGTGCCCGGCCCGGGCGTAGTTGGACACCTCGTAATGATCAAGCCCGGCTGCCACCAACCGCCTCTGGGCAAGCTCGTACTTGTCAGCCTGGTCGTCGGGGTCAGGCGCGGCGGCCCCCGCCGACACCAGGCGCGACAGAGCAGTCCCCCTCTCCACAGTCAACGCGTAGGTGGACACATGGTCCGGCTCCAGTTTCAGCGCCGCGTCCACAGTGGCGGACCACGAAGCCGGCGTCTCCAGCGGTGCTCCGAAAATGAGGTCAAGGCTCACCGACGCGAACCCGGCGCGGCGGGACACGGCGACGCCGTTATCAATGTCGGCCGGCGAATGCTGCCTGCCGAGGTAGCGGAGAACCCCGGGGTCAAACGACTGGGCCCCGAAGGAAACCCGATTGAACCCGGCCCTCACCAGGCCGGCGGCCAACTCCTCGGTCCAGTCCTCCGGGTTGGCTTCTAGCGAAACCTCGACGTTGTCGGCGAAACCGAAGCGATCGGTCAGAGCCTGCAGAATCCGGGCCAGACTCTCCGCGGGCAAACGGCTCGGGGTGCCGCCCCCAACGAAGACAGCGTCGAGAGCCGGAATCGATTGCTCCATGCCAATCTCGGAGATGAGGGCGTCGACGTAGCGGTCCATCAGCCCGTCCCGGCCGGCAACGACGGCAAAGTCGCAATAGGGGCACACCCGGCCGCAAAACGGGACATGCACGTAGGCTGCGGTCACTCGAAGTCCCCAATCTTGAGGGCCTCGATAAAAGCCTCATTCGGCACCTCGACCGAACCCACCATCTTCATGCGCTTCTTGCCCTCTTTCTGACGCTCGAGCAGTTTGCGCTTGCGGCTGATGTCACCGCCGTAGCACTTGGCTGTGACGTCCTTACGCTTGGCCTTGACGGTTTCCCTGGCAATGATCCGGCTGCCAATCGCAGCCTGGATGGGGACATCGAAGAGTTGGCGGGGAATGAGCTCGCGAAGCCGCTTCGTCATCGTCGCACCGTAGCTGTAAGCCTTGTCCTTGTGGATTACCGTCGAGAAGGCGTCCACCGCCTGGCCGTTCAACAATATGTCCACCTTCGACAACTCGGATGTGCGGTAACCGGCCGGTTCGTAATCAAGCGAGGCGTAGCCCCGGGTACGAGATTTGAGCTGATCGAAAAAATCAAACACCACCTCTGCCAGGGGGATTTCGTAGTTGATCTCCACCCGATCCGGGGTGAGATAGGTGAGCTCGCCCGTCACTCCCCGGCGTTGCTGGGCCAACTCCATGACCGTGCCGACGTACTCGGACGGGGACAGCATCATCACCTTGACGAAGGGCTCCTCGATTCCGGTCAGCTGGTTAGGGGCGGGGAGCTCCTGCGGGCTCCGCACCTCAACGATCTTCCCGTCCGTCGTGTGGGCCCGGTATTGGACGCTGGGGGCTGTGGCAACCAGGTCGAGGTCGTATTCCCGCTCGAGTCGCTCGCGCACGATCTCCAGATGAAGCAATCCGAGGAAGCCGCACCGAAACCCGAAGCCGAGGGCGGCCGAGGTCTCCGGCTCAAAGGTGAGCGAAGAGTCATTCAGCCGCAGCTTGTCGAGAGCGTCGCGGAGGCGCTCAAAATCGTCCCCGTCGGTCGGGAACAGCCCCGAGAAAACCATAGGGGTCGGCTCGCGATATCCAGGAAGGGCCTCGGAGGCAGGGCGATCGCTCTGGGTAATCGTGTCACCCACCCGCACCAGGTCGATCTCCTTCACTCCGGTTACCAGGTAGCCGGTTTCCCCGGGGCCCAACGACGCCACCGGAACCGCATCGGGAGTGAGGATCCCCACCTCGTCGGCGTGATCTCTGAGCCCGGTCGCCAGGAACCGCAGCGAGTCTCCAGTCGCCAGCGTCCCGTCCATGACTCTTACGTAGCAAATGACGCCTCGATAGGAATCGAAATACGAGTCGAAAATGAGCGCTCGCAACGGGGCGGTGCTTTCGCCAGAAGGGGCCGGGAGCCGGGTGACGATGGCCTCCAGCAGCTCGTCGACCCCTTCTCCCGTCTTGGCGGAGATCCGTATCGCATCATCGGGGCTCCCGCCGATGACGGCAGCCACTTCGGCAGCCACCCTGGCGGGCTCGGCAGCCGGCAGATCGATCTTGTTGATGACGGGGACGATCTCCAATCCCGCCTCGACGGCCATGTAAGTGTTGGCCAGAGTCTGGGCCTGGATGCCCTGCGAAGCATCGACGACCAGGAGAGCGCCCTCCACCGCAGCCAGAGAGCGGGATACCTCGTACGAGAAGTCAACGTGTCCCGGCGTATCGATCAGGTTGAGCGCATAGGTCAGGCCGTCCTGTGCTGGGTAGTTGATATGAACTGCCTGGGCTTTGATCGTGATTCCTCGCTCACGCTCGATGTCCATGGTGTCGAGTAGCTGCGCTTTCATGTCACGCTCGGGTATCGCTCCGGTTCTCTCCAACAGACGGTCGGCCAGAGTGGACTTACCGTGGTCAATGTGGGCGATGATGCTGAAGTTGCGTATCCGCGTGGTCACGAGCGTTCCGTTGGTGTGGGTTGGTTCGATTGTACGGGGGGAGTCGGCGATCAAGGCCCGACAAGTAGCCCGTTGTCGAGGAAACGGGCCGACCCGACTTTGGCAACAGTCATTTCCACCAGCACGGGGCCCCAGGTGTCGACAACGACCAGTGTCCCCACTCTGGCAGCGATCGCCCAGTGGCCGTCGAAGTCGAGGCTCACAAAAAACTCGTCACGGCCACCGATCTTGATACCCAGCTCTTCAACTCCGTCGTCGAGCCGCTGAACCACCAACTCGGTTTCGACCACATCGACCCCGCCGGCGCCTACTCCCGGAGTCACCCGCAAATAGGCGAAGGTATCCCCACCGGGAGCCACCCGGGCTCGTTGCAGCGGCAACGCACTCACACCGCCTGCTCCCTCGCCGAAGAGCGGCAGGCCGGGGACTTCGCGGCGCTCACCGTCGAGGCCGAGCGCGTAAATGGTGCTGCCGCCGACAAAACTCTCGGTGACCAGAAAGAAGCCGTCGGCATACGAGACCGTTTCGGCGGCGGCAGTGGCGGTTCCGACCACGCCGACTCTGGTTGGATCACCGCCGTTAACCGGGAAGAGATCGAGGAACTGAGTCTCCTCCCCGAAGGCGCCCGCCTCCCAGGTGGTGACTATGGCGTACTCAACCCCGTCACCAGGGACGGTCCCGTGGAGGCGCAAATCCACATCGAGCACGAGATCACGGGGAACGTCCTCTGTTCCTGCCCGGTATTCGATTATCTCGAGCCCGCCGATCTGCTCCAGGGTCACCAGCCCGCCTTCTCGGCTGCTGAAAGTGTCCACATAGACGCCGGCCGGGTCCTCATGTATCAGCTCGGTCCCGCTGAGCAATCGGACGGCTTCCGGTCCCGACACAATCACTCCCTCAGTAAACAGCCGGTCGTACCGACCGGCGTGGCCGGGGCCGGGCTCACCACAACCGGGCCCATAGTCATTCTCGAGCGTGGCGCGGGCTTCGGCGACGCTCACGGTCGAGGTCGGGAGCCGTCCGCGCAACGCCGCTATCGCCCGGGAAGTGTTGGTGGACCTGGGGAATCCCAGGGCGATATCCAACCGGCGCAGAGCGTCGACTTCGTGGTCGCGGTCGAACGCAGCCAGATAGTCGAGATAGCCGTCACAGACCGCGGTCTCAACCGGTACAACCGTGATCGGCACAGTCGTTGCCGGTGTGCTGGGGGGCGTGGATGAAGGGGGCGGGGCAGCAGTCGTCGTATCGGTGATAGGCAACACAACCGAAGTCGGGGCCGAAGACACATCGGGGCTCGACGACGAAGACGAGGATGCTCCGGAGCAGGACGTCACAACCACCATAAGGGCGAGAGCCGGAAGGGGGATTCTCATCAGGGCACGCTACTGCGCCTCGGCTGTTTACACCCGTTGCTATGCTTGCCCATTCACGGAGGCGCTATGGCCAACATCAAGTCTCAAATAAAACGCAACCGCCAGAACATAAAGCGGCAGTTGAGGAACAAGGCGGTCCGCTCTGAAATGCGGACCCGCACCAAGAACGCCCTGGCTGCCGCCAGGACGGGTGACGCCGAAGCAGCCAAAGAGGCTCTGCGCCTTGCCCAGAAGCAGTTCGACGTCGCCACCACACGGAATGTGATCCAGACCAGCACGGCCGCCCGGCGCAAGTCGGGCCTCACCCGACAGGTAAACGAGCTACTCGGACGCTGACCATGCCTGAACAGACCACCTGGCTGACACCGGCCGCCCATGAGAAGCTCAGCGCAGAGTTTGAAGAGCTCACAACAGCGGGCCGACAAGAGACCGAAGCTCGCATCGCTGAAGCACGTTCACACGGCGATCTGCGAGAAAACGCCGACTACGACGCCGCCAAGAACGAGCAAGGCATGATGGAAGCCCGCATTCGCCAACTCCGCCACTTGCTCGAAAGCGCCGAAGTCCGCGAAGCCGCGGACACCGGCAAGGTTGAGATCGGTTGCATTGTCACCGTCACGAACGGCGACCTCACCCTCGAAGTTCTCATCGCGACCTCGGAGAACAAAGTTTCCGGCGTGCAGACCGCAGCTCCCGACGGGCCGCTGGGTGAAGCGCTCCTCGGTGCCGAGGTGGGAGACAAGGTCTCCTACCAAGCTCCAGGCGGGGAGTTCAAATACACGATCGAAAGCATCCGCCCCTTCGAGGGCTAGGCCCCTCTTATGTCCTCCTTGGGGAGGACCGCCCGAGCAAAGCGCAGGCGAGAAGGGGGAGGCGTAGTTGGTGGGAGTGGCTCCCCCGTCACAAGCTACGCCGGTGCCACCTTCCCCCGGGAAGGAGACTGGGCTCACTGTGCTGCCAAGACTCCGCTTCGCACGAGGGAATTACTCCTCCACCACGAAGTGGGGGAGGCTGGGAGGGGGTGGTTCCCAACAACGGCACCCTGAGCAGAGCGTTGGCGAGACCGGAGGGTTGGAACAAGAGTCGGTCGGGGCGCGCACCTAACCAGCAGTTGATTGGTGGGCACCGCCTGGTGCAAGGTCACCTGGAAGCAACAATCGTGGTGAAGTCAAGGCTCTGGCATTCCTGCTGTTGGTGGGCACCACCCACCCCTAACCCTCCCCACTCCGTTCCGAAGACTCCACTCCGCAGTAGGGGAATTACACCTCCACCACGGAGTGGGGGAGGCTGGGAGGGGGTGGTTCCCAACAACGGCACCCTGAGCAGCGAATTGGTGGAAACCGCGCCCCTTTCCGGCACCGGTTCCGCCGACGCCACCTTCCCCCAGTGTTGCATTGCGCGAGAGGAGGGGGAGCCCCGGCCCTTTCCCCCCTACCGGCGTGTCGCGGTGCCGCTGTACCAGCGGCATAGGGCCACAGTGAGGCGCTCCAGGGTGAGACGATGGGTGTCTTCCGGGGCGCTCTTCAAATGTTGATCGGCTCGGCTGATGGCATCGAGGGCCTTGCGGAGCTCGGAGTCGGAGATTCGTGTTCTGGCGTTCCACGCCTTCTTCGTCGGATAGTGATCGGCATTGGTGCCCAGCCACTCAGCCAGTGTGGCAATGTCTGGCGCCGCCGCCGCCATCGACCGCCGTCTGAGATCGTTCTCGAGAAAAGCCAAGAGCTGCAGCGGATGACTGTGGGTCAGGTAGTCGGTGAGCCGCCGCAGGGCCTCACCGACGTTGCCGGCCGCCACGGCATCGGCATAAAGCCAGACCGGTTCGTCGGGCCGGGTGCGGAAGCGCTCAAGCAGCTCATCGGCACTCGGCATCTCGTCCGCCACCTCTAACTGGTCGAGGGCTCCGGACAAAGCGGCCAGATCGGAGCCGAACCTCTGGATCAGTGCTGCCTGGCCGTCGCCTCCCAGCTTGAGACGCCGCCGCTTCAGCTCCCCTGTGAGCCATTGGCCGGCGTCACGCTCCCTTAGCTTCTTGATGGACAGGATCTCCCCGGACTCTTTCACCACCTTGCCGACCGCAGCCGGCAACGATCCAGTCGCCGTAAGAACGACGTCCACCTCCTCAGGCAGCTCCTGCAGCATCTCGGCGATCACGTCGCCCTCGGCCTTGAGTAGCTGATGGCTGTCAACGATCAGCACGCCTTCGCGGCCACCAAAAAGTGACCTGGACTGGAGTGCGGGAACGATGGCATCGAGCCCCGGTCGCATAGTCGATGCCTCCTCGTCCCTGGAACCGGCTGTTCCCTTGGCGGGCACATCCACCCGGAGCACTGAATCGGCACCTTCTAACTGGGTTCGGGCCCGAGCCAGCATCTCCTGCCTCTCCCCCGGGCCGGAGTCTGATGGTGCGACAACGGCGAAAATCGGCATGAGCCCAGGGTACCTTCCCCAACCAGACCACTAGTCCGGGTGGGGTAGCTGGATGACCACATCGCCCTCCAGGTCGGTTCTTCGAATCTCCGACCCGGCTCCCTCGAGCGTCGCCAGCACACCGGGGTGAGGGTGACCAAAGTCGTTGGGACCCACACTGATAATGGCAAGCGGTGCTGCCGACCTCTCCAACCAATCCAGGTCGGTCGTGGCAGCTCCGTGATGAGGAACCTTGAGTATGTCGGCCACCACAGGGCCGAGCTCGCTTTGACCCACAGCCTCGATGTCGCCGGTGAGAAGGACATCACCGCCCGCGGTGCCGGCCAGAAGCACGATCGACTCGTCATTGAGGCTGGCATAGCGGCGGGCCGGGCTGAGCACCTGGAGATTCCAGCTTCCAATGGTGATTACCCAACCGGGGCGCGGCACCTGCGTCCCGAGGCCCCGCTCGTTGGCGAGGGTCAACAGTTCGGAAAAGAGCTCGGAACCTTCCTGATGATCGGGGTGCCACAGTAAGCCGACCGGGAGGCTGCTCAGGACCGCCCCCAATCCACCGATATGGTCGAGGTCGCCGTGAGTCGCTACCACCAGGTCCAGTCGGTTGATTCCCCGGCGCCGCAGCTTGATGAGCACCTGTCCGGGATCACGGCCAGCGTCAATCAGTATCGCTTCGCCGGCAGGCCCGAGGAGCAGCGTCGCGTCGCCCTGTCCGACGTCGAAGAACACTGCGGTTGGTGATCCCACCGGGCCGGGTGGAAGCAGAGTCAATGCCGCGCCGGCGGCGGCCGCCACCAACAGCAACGGCCGCAGGACCACCACCCGCCACAGCAGCCCCGCGGAGACAGCTCCGGCCACGCCGACCGGGCCCAACTGCGGCCCGACGGCCACCGCCCGACTCAAACCGAGGACCAGACCTGCGCACACCTCGGCCGCCCGCAGCACCGGCTCCAGCGGAACCACAACCCCGGCGGCGCCGACAACGGTGGCCGCCGCTACCACCGGAGCGGCCACCAGGTTGGTGAGGGGCGCGACCAGGGGAATCGACCCGAAATGCACCAGCAAGAGCGGTGCCACCGCCAGCTGAGCCCCCAGCGTGATGGCAAGCGCCCTGGCAGCCCAGCCCTGGACGTCCATGCGGCTCCCGACCAGCACCCCGGCGGTAGCTGCCACCGAGAGCTGAAACCCCACCTGCCCTCCAAGTTGGGCAGAAGTCAAGAGCGCCACCACCACGGCCCCTCCCAGGGCTGCCCACGGCGTTATGGCCAAACCCGAGGCCCGGCCTAGCAGCAAGAGCTCGGCCATCACCGAAGCTCGCACCACCGAGGGCTCCCACCGGGTGACAACCAGAAAAAGTGCCAGGCCGAGGGTGCCGACCGCCGCCCGTCGCCAGGGCCGCCAGGCAAGGGGGCCGGCAGCCAAGAACCAGGCCCCCAGGAACAGGGCGACGTTGCTGCCGCTGACCGCGACGAAATGGGAGAGGCCGGCCCTGCGCAGGGCTTCTACATCGAGGTCGGTCATGGCCGACACGTCGCCCACCAGGAAGCCTGCCAACAAGGCTCCCGGCGGGCCGCGGTCGCCGAACACCCTTCCCACCCGGAGGCGAATAGCGTTGCCTACTCGGAAGAGCGGATCGTCGGGACCGGCCAACCTGGTCACTACTGCCCGGTCGATGACTCCGGCCACCGGATCCCCTCGCACCGTGTGGGGCCGACCGCGTATCCACCCTGCCGCCGTGACGGTGTCTCCGGCAACGATCCCGGAGGCGACATCGACTACAACCGCGATTCGGGGCCCTCGCCACGGCTCCCACCCGGAAGTCGTCTCGAGGTGCGTTGGTTGGAGTCGAAATCGCAAGTCGCTTCCGTAACGAGCCGGGTCATCAACAACTCTTCCTGCCACCGCGACCTCTCCCATCGGCAGGTCGGCACGCAGTGTTTTCGACTCACGGTCGGCTGAGGCCACGCCGGAGAGCACACCAGCCAGAGCCACCACCAATAACCAGCGCCGGCGACCGGCGACCAGCGGGATGGCAAGGAGCAGCGTCCACCAGCCGAGCCTTCGGCCCCCGGCCGTCGCCAGCCATGTGACCAGCGCGGCGCCTACGGCAAGCCTCTCCACAGCAGAGAGTTTCAGGGAACCACCACGGTCTCACGGATCGTGGCCAGCTTGGCCTCGCCTATTCCACTGACGTCGAGCAGATCCTCCACTGCGGTAAAGAGACCGTTGGCTTCCCGGTAGGCAACAATGCGCGATGCCAGCACCGGTCCTACGCCGTCGAGCACCTCGAGCTCGGCGGCCGATGCCCGATTGAGCGACACCTTGCCAGACGGGACATCGAAGGATCCGGCCCCCCCGACCACCACCTGTTGCCCGTCGGCGACTGGAGCCGCCAGGTTGAGAGTCGCCGGCTCTGCCGCGGGGGTGAATCCTCCGGCGGCCGCGATCGCGTCTGCCACTCTGGAACCGGGCGGGATCCGCACGAGTCCCGGGCTCATCACCTCACCTGCAACGTGCACGGTGATTTCGGATAAATCCGCCTGGGTGTCGATCCGAAGCGGTGGTGGTGGCTCCGGATCGGACCCGAACCACAGACCCGCGAGAGCGGCTAACAGCACAACAGCAGCGGCCATGAAGATTTGCAGGCGATCCACCGGATACACCTATATCAGGATCAGCAGTACGGGTGAAGGGAGTCGTCAGCGGCCATAATCTTTCTGATCGACTCAGGAGGAAGTGTGCAGGACTACCGCGTGGATCCGGGCTCAGCCGTGAACCTTGCCGACATCGATCCGAACGCCCCCGCCGAGCTCACGAAACAAAGCGTCAAGGAGGAGACCAGGGCCCTCAACCGCCGCCTCGAGGGTCTGCAGGAGTTGCTCTACGCCGAAGGCAAACACAGGGTGTTGATTGTCTTGCAAGCCATGGACGCCGCCGGTAAGGACGGCACCATTCGCCATGTATTCGACCGCGTCAACCCGCAGGGAGTCAAGGTTGCCTCCTTCAAGAAGCCCACTCCCGTCGAGTTGGCCCACGATTATCTGTGGCGGATTCACTCCAAAACACCGGGAACCGGCGAGATTTCGATCTTCAACCGCAGCCACTACGAAGAGGTCCTCATCGTCCGGGTGCTCAATCTCGTGCCGCACGCTCGATGGTCCCTCCGCTACCAGCACATAAACGACTTCGAGCGGAGGCTCGTCGACGAGGGAACCACCATCCGCAAGTTCTACCTCCACATCTCCAAAGACGAGCAACGTTCGCGGCTTCAGGCCCGCCTGGACGACCCGGAAAAGCACTGGAAGTTCGATAGTGGCGACCTCGATCAGAGAGCCCGCTGGGACGACTACATGGCGGCCTATGAGGAGGTGTTGTCTCGGACCAGCACCGAAGAGGCCCCCTGGTACGTGATCCCGTCTAATCAGAAGTGGCACCGCAACCTGGCCATTTCACAGGTGCTGGTTGCCACCTTGGAAGGCCTGGCGATGAACTACCCCGCCCCGAAGGAGGATCTGCGCGGGATCGTCATCGAGTAACTCACACAGCGATGAACAAGCCAATCGCCGTGACGGAGTTAAAGCCAATGTGCATCAAGATGGGCCGGCTGAGCGAATCAGTCTTCTGGCGGGCGTAACCGAGGATGACACCAAGACCGATGAGGGCCGGCACCAGCGGCAACGTGGCCGGATCGATCAGGTGGACCAGTCCGAAGACGACACCGCTAATCCACACTGTTCGCTTGATCGAAGTACGAGCCAGAAGAGCATCAAACAGCATGCCCCGGAAGAGGATCTCTTCCGCCACGGGAGCAAGCACCGCAATAACAACGGTAATGATGAGCTTTTCCGGCAGTCGCTCGGCTCCTTCGGCAGCCTCAACCACCTGTTGAGTCCCGGGGTCAATCCCCAACGCTTCGAATGCGAAGCTGAGGATGAGGCCGGCAGCCAGCAGCAGACCAACCCCGTAGAGGAGTGCGACCCAGTCCCCGGATTGGTAGCGCAGACGAAAGTCGCGCTTCATGTCGCCTGAGCCCTTGCGGCTACTGACCAGCCTGATGCCTGCCAGCATCGCCGCGAACTGAGCCGGCGCCAGAACTGCCAGCACCTTGGGGAGTTCCTCGGCAGCGTCGATGTTCTCCAGATCGAGATAGCCGGCCAGGCCGGCGATTACCAGGGCGAAGATGCTGAGGATGAAGGAGGCCAGATAGATCAGAAGCGGATCCCAGACCGACCATCCGGCTTTGGTTGGCTGGGGCTCCATCAAACGACGACGTTGACCAGGTTGGGAGGCTTGGCGATGACTCTCTTCGCCTCCCCTCCGTCCAGGAAAGTTTGTACCCGCTCCGAGCTCATTGCCAACGCCACTGCCGCTTCCTCGTCGATGTCAGGATCTACGTCGATCCGATCCCGAACCTTGCCATTCACCTGAACCACCATCGTTACCGTCTCATCTCGGGCCAACTGCGGGTCGGCCTCGGGCCAGGACTGAAGGTGGACAGACTCGGCGTGCCCACGCTGATGCCACAGCTCCTCGGTGATGTGGGGAGCAATCGGGGCCAGCAGCAGGAGAAGCGTGTCTACGGCACTGTTCCAGGTTCCCCCGGTGACGGACCCGGCGGTCGTCGCCTCCGACAGCGTGTTCTTCAGCTTCATGAGAGCAGCCACTGCCGTGTTCCATTTGAAGACCTCCAAATCGTGACCCACCTTCTGGATGGTCTGATGCACCGCCCGCAAGAGGGCACCATCATCTTTCTGCTCACCGGCGGCATACCCGGTGGTCGCAATCTTCCAAACGTCATCCAGGAAACGCCGGGCTCCGAGAATCCCCCGGCTGTCCCACGGGCCACCCTTCTGCCACTCGTAGGCAAACATCAGGTAGGTGCGAACCGTGTCGGCTCCGTATTGGGCCACCAGCGAATCGGGATCGATTACGTTGCCCCGCGACTTTGACATGCGTTGCACTTCGAGGTGAGCCCGCAGTTGGTTGACATTGTTGGCGCCGGCGATCGAAGGAATCTCAACGACGCTCCCTACCGGCACCTCAACCGTGACCATGCCGTCATCGGTCTTCACCTGAAGCATGCCCTCGGTACGCTGCTTGATCTCGCCGACAACCTGGCCATCGCCGGCGGTGGCGTCGGTGTCGACTACAACTCGGGAGGCGATCAGGCGGGCATCGTCCCACTCCCCATCGGCGACAATTCGATCGCCGTCCTGCTCCTCACCGAGGATCTGACCCTGGCTCCGATACAGCAGCATCGGCTCGTCGAATAGGCCGCTCGGGTCGCGCCCGTGAGCCCGCATCGCCTCTGTGGTGTCATCAAACATGCCGAGGTCACGCATGGCCTTCGTGAAGAACCTCGTATAAAGCAGGTGCAGGGTGGCGTGCTCGGATCCGCCGGTGTAAACGTCGACCGGAAGCCAGTATGCGGCTTCTTCGGGGTCGAAAGGCGCCTTGTCGTATGCCGGCGATAGGTAGCGGTACTGATACCACGATGAGCACATGAAGGTGTCCATAGTGTCGGTTTCCCGCCGGACGTGCTCTCCCTCGGAATTGACCGCATTGAGGAACGCCTCGTGACGGGTCAGAGCGTTGCCGCCGCTAGAAGTGAACTCGACGTCCTCTGGTAACAGCACGGGCAGCTCCTCGTCTGCGACCAGCTCGATCTCACCCGAATCGGAGTAGGTGACCGGGATCGGACTACCCCAGTAGCGCTGGCGGGAGATGAGCCAATCCCGCAGCCGATAGTTCACGGCTTCGGACCCCACCCCATTGTCCTCTAGCCAATCGATCGCGGCCGCCACCGACGGATTCCTCCGTCCCTTGTCGAGGTTGGCCTCAACTCCGTTGATGGGACCGCTGTTCACCATCTTGCCGGGACCGACGTAGGACTCGTCCATCTCCGGCTCGCTCAGCGGCTCCCCGCCCTCGGGGTGAATCACCGGGACGATCGACAGTCCGAATTGGCGAGCGAATTCGAAGTCCCGCTGGTCGTGGGCAGGAACGGCCATGATGGCGCCCGAGCCGTAGGTGAGCAGTACATAGTCAGCGATCCAGACCGGGATCGGCTCCTGGCTGACAGGGTTGATTGCATAACCGCCGGTGAACACACCCGTCTTGTCCCGCTCGGCCTCCATCCGTTCAATCTCGGTGCGGCCGGCGGTTTGCCGGCGATAAGACTCGACCTCGTCGCGTTGCTCATCGGTCGTTAGCGCATCAACGAGGGGGTGCTCGGGCGCCAGCACCATGAATGTGGCGCCCCAGAGTGTGTCGGGGCGGGTGGTGAACACCTCTAGCTCATTGCCATCCCCGGTTGTGAAAACAACATCGGCTCCCTCGCTGCGCCCGACCCAATTCGTCTGCATGGTCTTCAGCGGATCGGGCCAGTCGAGGCCCGAATAATCAAGCAGCTCATCGGCGTACCTGGTCATTGCGTAGAACCACTGTTCCATCATCTTCTGAACCACCGGCTGACCAAGGCGCTCGTCCTTGCCGTCGATCACCTGCTCATTGGCGAGCACGGTCTGCAGAGTCGGCGACCAGTTGACCACCGCCTCGCCCCGATACGCCAGACCTCCTTCATAGAACTTCTTGAAGAACCACTCGGTCCAGCGGTAATAGGCAGGCGTGCAACTGATGACCTCACGCTCCCAGTCGAACATCGCACCCATCGAGCGCATCTGGATCCGCATCTTGGCGATGTTGTCGAAAGTCCAGGTGGCGGGGTGAATGTTGCGTTGCACTGCCGCGTTTTCCGCCGGGAGCCCGAAGGCATCGAAGC
>CAXMOO010000042.1:0-8822 GCA_964195005.1 uncultured Gammaproteobacteria bacterium | reverse complement strand
CGGGCAGTGGCGCTGTACGGGGCGGCCGAACCGTTGCTGGCCGCAGCCGGGCGGTCCCACACGCCCTCCATGGAGGCCGATCGTCAGCCCGAGTTCGATCTCGCCAAGGAGCGACTCGACGCAAAGGCCTATCAGGAAGCGTGGGATGCCGGTGCGGCGATGACGGTCGACGAGGCCGTTGGGCTCGCGTTGAAACAGACTGGCGGCCCCGGGGCCGACCATGATCCAATGATCGACGGCAAACTGTGAACAGCCGGCCTGGTCTGTGCACCGGGCGGCTGTTCGGCGGCAAGATCATCACAGCCACCGCCTGATCGGCCGCCCCGGTACTTCTGAGGACTGCCTGACGTGGGCGGCCATCATCTGCCGCACCTCAACGCTCCCGCAGGGGTATCTTGACCGGGTGAGCACCACAGATCGAGACACCACCGGGACCGCTGCTGCAACCCTCGGAGCGTTTCTCGATCGCATCACCAAAGAGGCGTCCACCGACGAGGAGCGGGCGCTGGCTGCATTCGCCCGGGCCTACACGCGGCGACTTCCGGACGACCGGCCGGCGTCCATCCCCGACGACGAACTGCGGGCGCAGGTGGCCAACGTCTTTGACTTCCTTCAAGACAACGCAACGGACCTGGCGGTGCGAGTCTTCAACCCCACTCGTGACACCCACGGATACGACGCCACAGGGTCGGTGGTGGAGATCGTCGTGAACGACGCCCCCTTCCTCATCGACTCGGTGATGGCCGAGATCCATGCCCGGCGCCTTGACGCAGAAGTCATTCTCCACCCTGTGGTGGGAATCGAGCAAGATTCTCGGGGACGGCTCCTTGCGATCACCAATGCCCGTGGTGCGGCCATCCGAAAGTCGATACAACACTTCGAGCTCAATCGTCGCCTCACCGGGGGGAAGGCCGAACAGCTCGCAGAAGGGTTGCATCGGGTGGTGCAGGATGTGCAACAGGCCGTGTCGGACTTCGATGCCCTGAAAGGCGCCGTCGGTCGCATGATGGAAGTGGTCCGGGAGGGTTCGGCACGTTACTCGGAGCAGGAGGTAACGGAAGCGGTCGCGACGCTGGAATGGTTGCTCGACGACAACTTCGTGTTCCTCGGCTACCGCGAGTACCAGATCACCGACACACCGCAGGGCCGGGCCCTCCAGGTCGTACCCGGCTCGGGACTAGGAATCCTTTCCGACACGGAACGCTCCACCTATGCGGAGCCGACGCTCTTTTCGAGCCTTGCCCCGGACCTCGAGGCCCGATACGAGGAGGGCTTCCTACTGGTCGTCAGTAAGACCAACCGCGTTTCCACAGTCCACCGTCGTGTCAAGATGGACTACGTCGGCGCCCGCCACATCGGACCCGACGGCCGGGTCATCGGCGAGGCTCGCATGTTGGGACTGTTCACCTCCCGCGCCTACATGACCCGCTCGAGCACGATCCCGCTGTTGCGCCGCAAGCTCGCCGAGATCATCGAAACCGAAGACTTGATCGAGGGCTCCCACGACCACAAGCTGGCGGTGCAGCTCTTCGAGAGCTTCCCCAAGGAAGAGCTCTTCGCCACCCCCACCGATGACATCCGTCGCAGCATCGTCGGTCTCGTAACACTGGAGGAGCGCCAGCAGGTAAGGCTCTTTGTCAGAGCCGACATCTTGCATCGCAGCGTTGCGGCGCTCGTCACCGTGCCCCGCGACCGATTCGACGCCGAATTGCGCCAGGAGGTCCAGGACCTCCTGCAAACCCGCTTTGAGGGCTCGTCCGTCGACTACCGATTGTCGTTGGGCGAAACCGGGCCGGCCCGGATGCACTTCACCGTTTGGGTCACAGCCGGGAAGATTCCCGAAGTCTCCATCGAGCAACTCGAAGAAGAGATCGTGGCGCTCATCCGCACATGGGAGGATCACCTGCTCGACTTGCTGGCCGCCGCTCACGGACCGGCGCGGGGCCAGGAGCTGCTTGACAGGTGGGCCGGCCGTTTCCCCGACTATTACCGGTCGGCATCGTCGCTCGAGCAAGCCATGGCCGACATTGAGCGGCTCGAAACACTCGTCGAGAGCGGCCTACACCTCGGGGTGAGGCTGGAGAACGACACCGCCTCCGTCGAGCCGCTCACCCGGCTGATGGTCTACCGGCTCGACGGCAAGCTGGAGCTTTCCGAGATCTTGCCGACGCTGGAGGCGCTGGGGCTACGGGTGGTCGAGGAAATTCCCACCCGCCTGCAAGGCGGCGACGGCCAGACTTTCCTACACGACTTCGGCGTTCTCGGCCCGGAGCGAAAGCCGCTGCACCTTGAGACATGCGGCGACGAAGTGGCGGCCACCGTTCAGGCGGTCCTGGAAGGAGAGGCCGAGTCGGATTCAATTCATCGCCTGGTGGTGACCTCCACGCTCGACCACTCCCGGCTCGAGATCCTGCGCGCCTACCGTACCTATTGGCGAAGGGTCAACCCGGCCTTCACCGACGCCTACGCCAACGATGCTCTGGCGGCGCATCCCCACATCGCTCAGAAACTGGTGCTCCTGTTCGAAACCCGCTTCGACCCGGCCGGCACCGGATTCACTCAAGACGACCTGCGGACCGAGATCCTGGCCGACCTCGATGCCGTCGAGTCGCTCGATCAGGACCGCATTCTGCGGGCCTACCTCGACCTCATCTTTGCCACGGTTCGCACCAACGCCTACCGGCCGGGACGCTCCTGCCTGAGCTTCAAGCTCCGTTCGGCCGACGTGCCCGACATGCCGAGGCCCTACCCGCTCTTCGAAGTCTTCGTCTTCGCGTCCGGCGTGGAGGCCGTCCACTTGCGGGGCGGTTTGGTGGCCCGGGGAGGAATCCGCTGGTCCAACCGGAGAGAGGATTACCGCACTGAAGTGTTGGGGCTGATGAAAGCTCAGATGACCAAGAACGCGGTGATCGTCCCCACCGGCTCGAAGGGTGGGTTCGTGCTTCGCGACCGGTCGACCGGGCCGGCGGCGGCCGAAGACGGCGTCCGTGAGGCATACATCACATTTATGCGCGGCCTGCTCGACGTCACCGACAATCTCGTCAACGGAACCGTCGTTCACCCCGACCAGGTCGTCGTATACGACGGGGACGATCCTTATCTGGTGGTGGCCGCGGACAAGGGCACAGCCGCCTTCTCGGACACGGCCAATGCTGTGGCTGCCGAATACGGCTTCTGGCTCGGCGACGCCTTCGCATCGGGCGGCTCCACCGGCTACGACCACAAGGCGCTCGGCATCACCGCCCGGGGGGCCTGGGAGTCCGTTACCCGTCTGTGCCACGAGCAAGGTATCGACGTCGGGCAGGAGAGTTTCACTGTGGCCGGGATCGGTGACATGTCCGGCGACGTGTTTGGGAACGGCATGCTCCTCGCCGACAAGATAAAGCTCGTGGCGGCTTTCGACCACCGCCACATCTTCATCGATCCGAACCCGCAGCCCGGGCCGAGCTTCAAGGAAAGGAGCCGGCTGTTCGAGCTCGCCGGGTCGTCGTGGGACGACTACGACAAGAGCCTGATCTCCACAGGAGGCGGCGTTTACCGCCGATCCGCCAAACGTATCGACCTTTCCGATCAGGCCCGCCGGGCGTTGGGCACGAGCAAGAAGTCCCTGACACCAAACGAGATGATCCGGACGATCCTGCGCGCCCCCGTCGACCTGTTGTGGAATGGCGGTATCGGGACCTATGTCAAGGCCTCGTGGGAATCGAACGAGGCAGTCGGCGACCGGGCCAACGATGCAGTGCGCATCAGCGCCGATGACTTGCGTTGCCGGGTGGTGGGCGAGGGAGGCAATCTCGGCTTCACCCAGCCTGGTCGCATCGAATATGCCGCCGCCGGAGGGTCAGTAACCACCGACTTCATCGACAACTCGGGAGGAGTGGACTGTTCGGACCGGGAAGTCAACCTCAAGATCCTGCTGAGCCTGGCGGAAGAAAAGGGCGAGCTCGACCGGGCCGAACGCAACGCCCTCGTAACCGCCATGGCAGAGGACGTAACGGAGCGGGTCATCTACGACAACTTCCTGCAAGCGCAGATCCTGTCGCAGGAGATCGCTGCCTCCTCCACCCGGCTCGAGGCCTATGAGGACTTGATGGGCGTGCTCGAACAGGAAGGCATCCTCGACCGGGAAATCGAGCACCTTCCCACCTCCGACGACATGGCGGAACGCCGCAGAGACGGGCTCGGGTTGACCCGCCCCGAGCTGGCGGTCCTGCTGGCCTACGCCAAGCGCAGCCTGACCGACGGCCTACTGGATTCCACGCTCCCTGATTGGCCCGACTTCGAGGCCGACCTTCGCGACTACTTCCCGGCCACTGTTGTCGCCCGATTCGACCACCTCATCGATAAGCACCCCCTGCGGCGCGAGCTCATCGCAACGGTCACGGCGAACGAGGTGATCAACTCTCAGGGGATGACGTTCGTGACCCGATTGACGGCCGAGACCGCCACCACCCCGGCCGAAGTAGTTCGGGCCTATCGCATTGCCCGGGCCGTCACCGATGCCGGACGCCGCTGGCGCGCCATCGAGCAGCTCGCCGCATCTTTGGATCCCGCTCTGCAGAGCGAACTGCTGGCGGGCGTCGACTGGCTCGTCGAGGCGACTGCCCGATGGTATCTGTCTCACCCCACCCACGAATGGATGACGGACATCATCGACTCGACCGTGTCTCCGTTTCAGGAGCTCTCCTCGGCGATCGCCACCGTAGGGCCACCCGAGTGGCGAGCCGAGAGGGACGAGGCGGCAGAGGAGCTAATCGCCCGCGGCGTCCCCGAGGACTTCGCTCGCCGGAATGTCTTCCAGGAAGAGCTGGTGCACGGCCCCGACATCATCGCAGTCGCCCATGACACTGGTCGACCGGTGACAGACGTTGCCCGGGTTTTTTTCCTGGTAGGCCGGGAGTTTCACCTGGACAAGCTCAAGAAGATCGCCGACCACCTCCCGCGACTAACGCGTTGGGAACGATGGGGCATCCAGACTCTGAAGGACGACCTGCTGCACTTGCGGCGCCAACTATCCGAGAAGGTCGTGGAGGCCGAAAGCGACATCTCGCCCGAGCAGGCCGTGGAGGAGTTCTCGATGGCCCACCGGCCCGAGCATGCCCGGCTGGGACATCTCATGGATCTGCTCAGCCGGGAAGGCCCCAACCACATATCGTCGCTTATCGTGGCCGTGCGTCAGATTCGGGCCCTGGTCGTCACCACTGATCGTGCCGCCCATCTCGAGGCGCACGGCCTCAGGGCGGCATCGCTGCCTGAGGATCAGTCAGAGACCACTGAACGCCCTGGGAACGGCTAAGAGTCGAACCGCCACTCAAGGTCATGTCCATGGGGTTGGCCCGGCCGCTCATCTGCGATAGTGGAAGTGGTCATGGCTACCCGATCGAGGAGGAAAGCTCTGGGCGCGCTTGCAGTGCTCATCGTTGTGTTGGCACCGGCGATTGGCCTGTGGGCGGCACAACGTCGCCTCATCTACTTTCCCGACAGGCGCGCCCCTTCTGTGGAGGTCATGGGAGCCGGATGGGAGGAAGTCGCCTTCGACACTACCGATGGCCTCACGCTGCGAGCCTGGTACCGGGCGCCACAACCTGGTCAGCCGGTGACGGTGGTCTTCAGCGGCAACGCCGGGAACCGGGCCGACCGGACGTCGCTCGGTTCCGGCCTCAGCGCCGCCGGGCTGGGCGTGCTGCTGACCGACTACCGGGGGTACGGAGGCAATCCGGGCCATCCCACAGAGGGCGGGCTCGCCACCGACGCCCGCGCCGCGGTGGCGTTCGTGAGGAAGCAGGCTCCGGGCCATCCACTCGCCTACCTGGGCGAGTCGCTCGGCGCCGCGGTTGCCGTCGAACTGGCGAGCGTGGACCCACCAGCCGCGCTGATCCTTCGATCGCCTTTCACTTCAATGGCCGCCATGGGACGGGCGCACTACCCGTGGCTGCCAGTCGGCCTTCTGCTCAGGGACCGGTATCCGTCGGCCAAGCGCATCGGGTCTGTGCGGGTTCCGACATTGGTCGTGGCCGGAGACGCCGACTCCATCGTGCCTATCAGCCAGAGCCGGGAGATCTTTGCCGCCGCACCGGGGCCCAAGCAGCTCCTGGTGATCCCCGGGGCCGACCACAACGACCCGACCTTGATATCCGGCCCGGAAATGATCGACGCCGTCGCCGCCTTCATCACCCGAGCGACCGCCTCATAAAGAGCTTCACGTTTCCCACCGAGGGCGGGGTCAACTCCTCGCCTAGAGATGCACCACCGGGCAGGTCACGGTACGGACGATGCTGTCAACGGCTTGGATCTCGTTTACGGCAAGCTGCCCGAGTGAGTCCACGTCGATAGCTTCAACATGGGCCAATAAGTCGTAAGGACCCGTGAGGACCACGGCGCGGGTGACGCCGGGGATCTCCTTCACGGCGGCAACGACCTGTGCCGCTTTTCCGACCTCGGTCTGGATTAGTACATAGGCTTCGATCACGGCCCCTCCCGATCGCTCTACATATGTCAACCGTACTCGTTCAGGCCCGGCCGGCCACGGGAAGCGAGTCGCCTGCCGCGACACACCTCATCCAGAAACACCACACCTCCATGCCCGGGGGTTGAATTATCACCCGCGAACCCGAAAGGACCCCCACCGGAGCACGGATCCCGGCTACTTGCTTCCCGAGATGTCAACGATCGCAACGAAGACTTTCGACCACGACGTTTCCGAACCAGGGGCAATCGCCAACAAAACGAGACACAGCCCAGTCTCGCCGCGCAACCGGTACATGACGGTTTCGAATTCGAACCTGTTGTGGCCTTCGGCCAATGTCGCGAGTTGCTCGGCGAGTAGCTCCTCGGAAGCTTCACCAATAGTGACCCCAAGATTCCCGAGAACCTCGTCCTTGGTTTTCGCTCCATACAAATCCACGGTGGCCTGATTGACGTCAACCACCCGGATCAGTGCCCCCAATTCCTTAGCCAAACCCGGATGCGCCCCAAAGTGCGCACGCAGATCGGTGACACCCGACCGATTGATCTCGTCGACAGCGGTCCGAACCCGCGAATAATCCTGCTCCCAGAGCGACACGGGTGAATCCTCGAAGAGGCTCCGAAAGCGCTCCTCGTCGACGCCAATCTCGGCTTTGGCTGCGGCGATCTCGAGGGCGAGATTTGCCGTCGCTTTCTTCCTGCGGCTCCACGGGAACACAGCCACCATGCCGACGAGCAGCAGGATCGTGAAGGAAGTTCCGAGCAGGGCGGAGAGCACTAGGTTTTTTTCTCCCGGTCGAGGCCGACACCTGTCCCAGGAATGGTGCCATGACGGGACGGTCTGAGATTGTAGCGTCCCCCGATTCACCCGGCCCGACTACCTAGCGGCTTTCGCCGATCCGAGCTTCCCATACGGAAAAAGCACTCCCGAGGTCCCGGGGTGAAACATGACCGGTGCAAAATCGAACGTTCAGAGCTTTCCTAGCGCCGGGAGGAACCGGGCAATCGCCGCTAATCAGGTCAGGGTCGAGGTTTGGGGGCCATTCCCGAAGGAGCTCTGGGAAATCCGATAACAGCATCCCGCGAACCGAGCGTGCTTTAGGCCGGCAGTGTGCTTTGCCCATCTAGGCGCAGAAATGTTACGCTCCGCCGGTGGGAGTGGATTGCCAGCTGGCATAGGCGAAAACTGCTTGGCGCTCCACAGCCGGCCGAATCCTGGGTGCGTGTTGGTAGGAAACGCATCCGAACACAATAGGAGGAGTATTCATGTCTCAAGAAGAAAACAAGGCTGCAGTTCGCCGTTTCTGGGAAGGCTTCAACGATCACAATCTTGATGTGTGGGATGAGGTTTGCACTCCCAACTTCATCAACCACGATCCCAGTCTCCCCGTACCAGATGCAGACCTCGCCACGATCAAGGAGATCATTGGAGGGTTGCAGGCCGCTTTTCCCGACTTGAACGCTTCGGAGGAGGATCTAGTTTCTGAGGGCGACAAGATAGTGGTTCGGAGGACCTTTCGTGGCACACACAAGGGCGAGTTTATGGGTGTCCCGGCAAGTGCTAAAGAGGTGACGTTCGCAGGGATTTTCATCAGCCGACTCGCTGGCGGCAAGATCGAGGAACATTGGGCGATCTTCGACGCCCTTGGCCTTTTACAACAGATAGGGGGTGTCCCCGCCCCAGGCCAGGGTGAAAGTTGAGTTACTCGGTTAGCCGGGCCGGATATAACACGCGACATTACGACACAAACCTGGGCCTCTTGACAGCGCGATAATCGGCATTATTGGCGGCTCTAATACCGCTCTATATGTATGCCGTTATCTGCGGGCATCGATCGATTAGGTGCCCCTTGCCATCCTGGACCCTCAGTTTGTAGGTAGTTTCGGTTCGTGATGCGGAAGAGGGACCGTACCAAGCTGTTCTTGGACGAAGTATCTCAGGCACTCGGATTAGAGGACCCGCAGATCCAAAGAAGGAGACGCTTTTCCACTGGCAGAGGCGACCTAGTGGCTCATCTTTTCGGTGGGCTCAATGGGTTTGCTGTGGAAGCGGGCGTCCACCATTCCCAGGGGAAGGTAGCCCAGCCTTCACCTACGCCGCGGTGATCGTGGAGGGGCTGCCACCCGGCATGCGGGTTGGAGTCTGGAGAGCGAAGCGACCTCGTTGGCTCCGTGGTCAGTGGATTGACTGTGAGGGAGGGGGAGGCAAGGAGGTGGCGGCCAATAGACCAAGGGCTGTTAGATCCGAATCAGGTGGCCTGGTGACCGAGCACGAAATCGCGGGCTTTGATCTGGAGTCGTTCCTCACAACGCGGCGCAGACGAGCGATCTGTTCACTCGAAGGCGAAATAGTGAAG
>CAXMOO010000041.1:0-31711 GCA_964195005.1 uncultured Gammaproteobacteria bacterium | reverse complement strand
GAGTCGATAACGACGCCACGAACTGGGGCTGGCTGTGCGACAAGGGCCGATTCGGGTTCGAGCACATTGGCTCCGCCGAGCGGCTCACGGCGCCGCTGGTGCGAGACGAAAACGGCAATTTTCAGGAAACCAGCTGGACTGCAGCCCTGGAACTGGTCGCCCAGTGGCTCGGCGACCTGGTCACCGAGCACGGGCCGGACAGCATCGCCGGTCTGGGTGGCGCCCGGAGCACCAACGAAGACGCCTACGTCTTCGGCAAGTTTGTCCGCGGTGTCATCGGATCCAACAACGTCGACTCGCAGTTGAACGACGGGCTCAATCCTCAGTTTCTGGCGGCAGTGACGCCTCGTGCCCAAATGAACGACCTCGACCAGGCGAAGACGATCCTGGTCTGGGGCCCCGACCTCAAGGAGGAGCTGCCGGTTCTCTACCTGCGGGTGCGCCACGCCGTCCAGGAAGGCGCCAACCTCGTCGTGGTCCATCCGCGGCGTACCGGCCTCGACGATGTTGCTACCCACAAGATCACATACAAGCCCGGGACCGGTCCCGAGGTTCTCGCCGGCATCAGAGAGGGCACCGGCGAGTACTCGGCGGCTCGTGAGCTGCTCACCGGCGAGGGGCCGATTGTCGGACTGATCGGACGTCCCGGTCTCGCCGAGGACCCGCGGTTGGCTGAAGCCGCGGCCGCCTTTGTGCGCGACCTGCCCGATGCCAGGATCATGCCGCTGGCACGGCGTTCCAACGTTTACGGCGCTCTCGACATGGGTGTGACTAATCGCATGTTGCCGGGCCGGGCTGCGCAGGCCAGTGCGGAAGCCAGATCGACCCTTTCCGCCGAATGGGGCTTGCCGATTCCCGAGGCGAGTGGGCGTGATGCCGCTGCAATAATCGATGGATTGGCAGATGGCAGCGTCCGCGGCCTCATCCTGCTCGGCTGCGATCCGGCCCGCGATTACCCGGACCAGTCGGCGGCCTTCCAGGCTCTCGAGAATGCCAATTTGGTCGTGACCTTCGATCTCTTCCTGTCCGACTCTTCGCAAATAGCAGACGTGGTGCTTCCGGCCGCCGGTTTCACCGAGGTGGAGGGCACCGTCACCAACCTCGAGGGCAGAGTGCAGAAAGTCAATCGCCTGGTGCCTGCCCCCGGCCAGGCCCGTCCGGTGTGGTCGGTCTTGGAGGATCTGTCCACCCGGATGGGTGCATCGCTCGGCGCCGTCTCGGCAGAGGCCATCCAAAAGGAAATATCGCTGGCGGCCCCTGCCTATCGGGGCGTGACATGGGAGGCACTCGACTGGGAGGAGGGTCGCCAGGGATTGGTGGTGCCCACCTCCGATGGCGAGCAGCCCATCCGCTACGTGCCGGTCGACGTTGGTCTGTCTCCGCAACCGAGCCGCCTGGCGCTTCACCTGGCGCGCACCCTTTATGACGACGGTGTGCATTCTCGATTTGGGTTGTCGCTGGCCCAATTGGCTCCCGGAGCGTTCGCTTTCATCAACCCCGACGACGGCGCCCGACTCGGGATAGCCGAAGGCTCGTTGGTGCGGGTTACCGGCTCCGCCGGGTCCGCCGAGCTGGAGGTTCGGTTCGACGCCAGCCTGGCCGCCGGCACCGTTTACATCCCCTTCAACCAGGAGGATGGCTGGGGCATTGGTCCTGGCCTCGAGGTCAAGCTCGAGGCACTGTCATGACCGACTGGATAGAGGTTCTGATTGTTGCCGTCAAGGTAGTCGTGACTTTCAGCTTCTTGCTGGTGGCGACGCTGCTGCTCATCTGGGCCGAGCGCAAGATCCTGGCCGACATGCAGAATCGGGTGGGGCCCGACAGGGCCGGCCCCTGGGGCTTGCTGCAGTCATTGGCCGACGGGATCAAGTTGTTCTTCAAGGAGCAAATCACCCCGCACCGTGCCGAGAAGGTCGTCTATTTGATGGCGCCCGTCCTGGCACTGCTGCCGGCACTTCTGATTTTTCTTGTCATTCCCATCGGCCGGCCTTTCCACCTGGGTGACCGGGAGATTTCCCTGCAAGCCATGGACTTGAACGTTGGGCTGTTGTTCATCCTCGCCATGTCGTCGATGGCGGTTTATGCGGTGGTGCTGGCAGGGTGGTCCTCTGGCTCCAAATACCCGCTCATCGGCGGAATCAGGGCGGCAGCCCAGGCCATCAGCTACGAGGCTGCCCTCGGCCTGTCGCTGGTTCCGATAGTCATGTATGAGGGGACACTGCGGTTGTCGGAAATCGTGGCCGGCCAGTCGGGTAAGTTCGGCGGCTTCTTCCCGGCCTGGAACATCGTGTTGCTGCCATCGTTTGTGTTCTTCTTGGTGGCTGCCATTGCCGAAACCAACCGGGCTCCATTCGATCTGGTTGAGGCCGAGTCGGAAATTGTCGGCGGATTCCATACCGAGTACTCGGGTCTGCGCTTCGCCCTCTTCTTCCTGGCCGAGTACATCAACATCTTCTCGATGTCGGCGTTGGCCGCCACTCTCTTTCTGGGCGGATGGAACGGGCCCACCTGGGAGGCGACGCTTCCCTCCTGGATCACCTGGCTCATTCCGATCGGCTGGTTCCTGTTGAAGACGTCGGCGATCGTCTTCGTGTTCTTCTGGGTGCGGGCGACGCTGCCCCGGCTTCGTTACGACCAGCTGATGGATCTTGGTTGGAAACGTCTCATCCCCGGGACTCTCATCTGGATGATTGTGCTCGCCGGGGCCCTCGCCGTCGATGAGTTCGGTGTGCCATGGGCATAGCGGCCGAACTCGCCAAGGGCCTGTCGGTCACCTTCCGCCAGATGTTCAAACGTCGGGTGACGAGGCCCTATCCGCAGGAGAAACGTCAAAAGCCGCAGCGGTTTCACGGTCGCCATGTGCTCAACCGCTACCCGGACGGGATGGAGAAGTGCATCGGCTGCGAGTTGTGTGCCGGCGTATGCCCCAGCCGCTGCATCTATGTGCGGGGGGCAGACAATCCTCCCGACGCTCCCGTCAGTCCCGGTGAGCGCTACGGCTTCATCTACGAAATCAACATGCTGCGCTGCATCTTCTGCGGTCTGTGCGTGGAGGCTTGTCCGACCGAGGCCATCACCATGACCCACCTCTTCGAAATGTCGGTGACGGATCGCGAGCAGGCCCTGTACACCCGTTCCGAACTACTAGTCGAAGAGGACGGAACCCCCCGCCATGCCCAACCCGCCGGCCCCCTGATTGATCTCGATGAGCTGAAGATCGCCGATGGTTGGATGCGAGCCACAGCATCCTCAGGCAGGGCAGCATACGAAGGGGTCGGAGGGTGGACCCCCTCGGCCGGGGCCGGGCTGCGGCCCCCCGAGCAGGGTCAGGGAAGGCCCGTCGAAGACTCAGAGGACGGCGGCAGAGAAGACCATGGCTGAGCTGATCATTTTCGTGCTGTTCGGTCTGATCGCTCTTGCCGGTGCTTTGCTCATGGTGCTCCACCCCAATCCGGTATATAGCGCGCTGGGGCTCATGGCGACGATGTTGTCTGTGGCGGTCTTCTACGTCGTCAACTCCGGCCATTTCATCGCCGCGGTCCAGGTGATCGTCTATGCCGGAGCGGTCATGACTCTGTTTCTTTTCGTGATCATGCTTATCGGCGTCGATCGGGCCGAGAGCCTCGAGGAGCGACTTCCTGCTCAGCGCCAGCTGGCGATTGTCCTCGGCATCGCCTTTCTGGGGTTGATCATGCTCATCGGGGGCAACGCCTGGATCACCGCCCCGGTCGGCGGCGGAGATGCCAACGGCACCGTCGAAGCGATTGCCGACATTCTCTTTACCGATTGGCTTCTGCCGTTTGAGGTAACCACGTTGCTGCTCATCATCGCCGCAGTCGGCGCAGTTGCATTGGCCCAGTACGACCCGGTGAAACGGGACAAGTGAGCGACGCATGGAAGTAACCGCCGGCTGGTACATGGCCCTTGGTGCGGTGCTCTTCACAATCGGCGTGTCGGGGATACTGCTGCGCCGCAATGCCCTGGTGATGTTCATGTCGATCGAGCTCATGCTCAACGCCGTGAACTTGAGCTTTGTGGCCGTCGGGCGGCACACCGGCAATCTCGACGGCCAGATTGCAGTGTTCTTCGTCATGGTCGTGGCGGCAGCAGAAGTTGTCGTCGGCCTGGCGATCATGATCTCCGTCTTCAAGCGTCGGGCCAGCGCCTCGGTTGACGATCTCGCAATGCTGAGGCAATAGCGATGGCCGAGCTCGCCTGGGTAATCATTGCCTTGCCGCTCGGGGGGGCGGTGTTCCTGCACTTCTTCGGCCAGCGCTTAAAGGAACCCGTTGCCGGCGTGGTGGCGACCGGCACCATCGGTCTGGGATTCTTCCTTGCCCTGGCCGCTTCGATCGATTTCATCTCTGGAACGGGCGAGCCGGAATCCGTGCACCTCTTCGACTGGATCCCGACCCTGGGAGCCAACGCCCAGGTGCTATGGGACCCATTGTCTGCAGTGATGACGCTCACCATCACCGGCGTCGGGACCCTCATCCACCTCTATTCCATCGGGTACATGCACGGCGATCCCCGTTATGGACGCTATTTCGCCGCGTTGAACTTCTTCGCCGCGTCGATGCTGATCCTGGTTCTGGCAGACAATTTCGGGCTCCTGTTTGTGGGATGGGAGCTGGTGGGACTGAGCTCTTACCTACTCATATCTTTCTGGTTTCAGAAACCCGAAGCCGCTGCCGCCGGCAAGAAAGCCTTCATTGTCAACCGGGTCGGGGACTTCGGCTTCCTGATCGGCTTGATGCTGATCCTGAGCAACTTCCACACGCTGAACTTCGACACGGTGTTGCAGAACCCGGCCCGCTTGATCACCTCCGGCACGGCTACAGCCATCACTCTGCTCCTGCTGCTCGGGGCGGCGGGAAAGTCAGCCCAGATTCCTCTCTTCTTCTGGCTGCCTGATGCGATGGAAGGCCCGACCCCCGTTTCCGCACTGATTCACGCCGCCACCATGGTCACGGCCGGTGTGTATCTGGTGGCCAGGACGGCTCCTTTGTTCGAGCTGGCAGAGTTCTCTGCGGGTTTGGTGGCGACCGTCGGGGCGGTGACGGCTCTTTTTGCCGCCTCCATTGCTCTGATGCAAAGGGACATCAAGCGGGTGCTCGCCTACTCCACCATCAGCCAGCTTGGCTACATGTTCCTCGCAGTGGGAAGCGGTGCCTACGTGGCCGGCATCTTCCACCTCGTCACCCACGCCTTCTTCAAGGCGTTGCTATTCCTCGGCGCCGGCTCCGTCATTCATGCCCTCAACGGCGAACAGGACATGGCCAAGATGGGTGGGCTGCGTCGCCTATTGCCGATTACCCACCTGACGATGGTGGTCGGATGGTTGGCCATCATCGGTGTGCCACCCCTGGCGGGCTTCTGGTCGAAGGACGAGATCCTGGCGGTGGCCTTCGGGGAGGGCGGCTGGTTCGCGTTCCTATGGGTGATCGGGATCGTGACTTCTCTGCTGACCGCCGTCTACATGACCCGATGGATGATGCTGACCTTCTGGGGAGAGCCCCGTTGGTCGGAGGAAACCCGACCTCACGAGTCCCCTCGCTTTATGTCGGTGCCGTTGATGGGGCTCGCGGCGGGAAGCCTGGTGGTGGGGTTGTTCAACACGCCGTTCCGGCCCGGCCTCGAGCACCTCCTGGAACCGGCGTTCAACGGTGTTGCCATGGCCCATCTGCCGTCCGGGGCCACGCCGTGGGCCCTGGCGGTGGTTTCGGTGGGAGTTGCGGTGCTTGGCACCTACTACGCGCTGGCTCGCTATCGGGGTGCCGAAACCTGGGACCGAGCGTTAATTGCCGGTCGCTTCAGCGGGCTGTGGCGCTGGGTGCGCAACGGCTACTACGTGGACGACATAATCGGCAACCTGATCGTTCTCCCCTCGAAGCTCGGGGCGGCGTGGACCGCTTTTGTATTTGATACCGACGTCATCGACGGTTCGGTTCGTGGAATCGGAGGAGCCGTCAGGCGGCTAGGGGCATGGTTGCGGCCGCTCCAAACCGGCTTCGTCCGCAACTACGCATTGGTCACGTTCGCGGGGACGGTCGGGATCTTGCTCTGGTTCGTGTCGCGGGGAGTGGGCTGATGGACTTTCCGATCCTCTCTGCTCTCGTGTGGCTTCCCGTGGCGAGTGCGGCAATTGTTGTCGGCCTGCCACGGCGGCGCCCGGAGCTGGTGATTCCGGTTGCCTTCGGCTTGAGCCTGATCACGCTGGGGCTGGCAGGTTTTCTGGTAGTTGATTTCACTGCCGGTGATCCCGGGTTCCAATTCGTCGAGCGCACCTCCATTTCGGGTGACCTGGGGATTGATTACCACCTCGGCGTCGACGGGATCAGCTTGTTCATGGTGGCCCTGACCGCGTTCCTGCTTCCACTGAGCATCCTTGCCTCCACCTCGGTTGAGCACAGGTCCAAGGAGCTCATGGCCTCACTGTTCCTTCTCGAGGGCGCGCTGATCGGTGTTTTCCTCACGCTGGATCTGGCGCTTTTCTTCGTTTTCTTCGAAGTCTTGCTGGTGCCGATGTACTTCATCATCGGGCTCTGGGGTGGGGAGCGGAGGTTAGAAGCCGCTTTGAAATTCTTCCTCTTCACCGCGTTCGGTTCGGCTTTCCTTCTGGCCGGGATCATCTTTCTCTCGGTCCAAGCCAACGATCAGCTGGGAAGCATCACGTTCAACTACCTGGACATGCTGGACGTGGAGCTGTCACGCACAGCTCAATTCTGGCTTTTCGGCGCATTCGGCATTGCCTTCGCGATCAAGGTGCCGTTGTTTCCGTTCCACACGTGGCTCCCTGATGCCCACACCGAGGCACCCACCGCCGGCTCGGTGATCCTCGCCGGGGTGCTCCTGAAGATGGGGACTTATGGCTTTGTGCGATTCAACCTCAATCTCTTCCCAGAGGCTGCTGTTGAGTTGGCCGGATTCATGGCGGCCCTGGCTGTGGTCGGAATCATTTACGGCGCGGCGGTTGCCATCGTCCAGCCCGACCTGAAACGGCTGGTCGCCTATTCGTCTGTCAGTCACCTCGGTTTTGTCGTCCTGGGGATCTTCGCCCTGACCTCACAAGGGCTCGAGGGCGGCATCCTGCAGATGGTCAATCATGGCCTCACCACCGGCGCCCTGTTCTTGCTCGTGGGCATGATCTACGAGCGCCGTCACACCCGCCGCATCGCCGATTACGGAGGCCTGCAGAAGGTCATGCCGTGGTTCGCCGGTTTCTTTCTCCTGACTGCTTTTGCCTCCATCGGCTTGCCGGGGCTCAATGGATTCGTTGGTGAGTTCCTGATCTTGCTCGGCTCGTATAGCCGGTTCCCGATCCTGGCTGTGGTTGCCGCCTTCGGGGTGGTGTTGGCTGCTGTCTACTTGCTCTGGGCTTATGAGAGAGTCTTCACCGGCGAGCCGGATCGCGAAGAGAACCAGAATCTTCGGGACATCGGCCTCAGGGAGGTGGGGATACTGGTTCCGATCACGGCCCTGATCATCTTCCTCGGCGTCTACCCCAAACCCGTTCTGGAGCGGATTGAGCCGGCCGTCGAGCAGGTGTTGGAACGCATCGAGCAACGCACCGATTTCGAGTCTCCGCTTCGGTTGGATGACATCG
The DNA here is from genome assembly GCA_964195005.1 of uncultured Gammaproteobacteria bacterium. GTDB lineage: Bacteria > Actinomycetota > Acidimicrobiia > Spongiisociales > SHLN01 > JAUXLW01. The sequence goes on along the minus strand of CAXMOO010000041.1, from coordinate 24,105 downwards.
CCGAGGAAATCCGATGACGGACATCTCATACCTGGCGATCGGACCGGTGATCGCGCTCACCGTTGGCGTCTTGGCCATCTTGCTAATCGCCGTCTCTTTTAAGACCGACGAAAGAGTGCTGGGTTGGATCGCGGCTGCCAGCCTTTTGGCAGCTTTCGTTCTCGGAGTTCTGCAGTGGGTAGAAGCTTCGGACAACCCGACGACCCGATTCAACGGCATGGTGGCGTTGGATCCATTTGCCGCCTTCGGGGCGGTCGCGCTTGCTGTGGTGGGGGTGGTTGCATTGCTAGTGGCTTGGCCGTTGGCGGTAGCCCAGGGCAAACGGATAGCCGAATTCCTGGCGCTGATCCTCCTGGCGCTGGCCGGACTCATCCTCATGGCCGCATCCGCTCATTTCATCATGTTGTTCCTCTCACTCGAGGTTGCCTCGATCAGTCTCTATGTTCTGGCCGGGTTCTCTCGCCAGGATGCCGACGGCAACGAGGCCGCCTTGAAGTATTTCCTACTCGGGTCGTTTGCGTCTGCAGTGTTCCTCTACGGCGTGGCCCTCAGCTACGCCGCGACCGGAACTTTGTCGATCACCGGGACGGCCGAATTCCTCGAGAGCAACGTCCTCCTCGAGTCGGGGGCCCTCATGGCGGGGATCGGCTTGCTGATCGTCGGCCTCGCATTCAAAGTGTCCGCCGCCCCCTTTCATATGTGGGCCCCCGATGTGTACCAGGGGGCTGCCAGCGGCATCAGCGGTTTCATGACCGCCGGCGCCAAGATCGCGGGCTTTGCCGCGCTGGCTCGTATTGCAGTCACCAGCTTCAACCCCTACATAGACGATTGGGCACCGGCCGTCGCAGTTCTAGCGGCGCTTTCCATTGTCGTTGGAACTCTGTTGGCGTTGGCGCAGTCGGACATCAAGCGGATGCTGGCCTACTCCTCCATCGCCCACGCCGGTTTCATCCTCACGGGTCTCGTGGCCGGTATCGATGGGGTTCCCTTTATCTGGTTCTACTCAGTGACGTATGCCTTCCAGGTCCTCGGAGCATTTGCCGTGGTTTCTGTTGTCGGCGGCCCCGCCGGGACCCGTTCCGCGCTGTCGGACTATGCCGGGCTCGCCCAACGAGCTCCGGTTCTTGCCGGGTCGCTGGCGTTACTGATGCTCTCTTTGGGGGGCATACCCCTCACTGCGGGGTTCACCGGCAAACTGTTTGTCTTTCGGGAGGCGGTCGATGCTGGATACTTGTGGCTGGTGTTGGTGGCAGTCATCGCCTCGGTCGCAGGTCTCTTCTTCTACCTGCGCGTGATTGTGTTGATGTACATGCATCCGCAAGCAGAGACAGCTTTGGAGCCCGTGGCCGGTGACAGTATCCGCATTGCCCTTACCTTTGTGGCCGTAGTTACCCTGGCCTTCGGGATAGTGCCCGGGCCATTGATCGATGTCGTCACCAGTGCGCTCCCGCTCTAGGAGAGCCTTCGCCGCCCTCTTCGCCGGGCGATTGCTCGGGCTCGGGGTGCTGGTGGTTCTGGTGGTGCCCTTCCCGGTAGGGGCCGTCGCCACCTCCGGCACCGTGCTCATACCGGAGGAGCGGGTGGTGGAAGAGGATCTTTTTGCTGCCGGATCGAGGGTAATCGTGGAGGGGACTATCAAAGGCGATCTCACCGTCACCACCCGGCGGTTGATCATTCGGGGAGTCGTCGAGGGTGATGTGAACGGCCTGGCGTGGAGCGTTGACATCTCCGGCCAGGTGGGGGGCACGGTACGAGCGCTGGCCTGGACGGTGGACGTTTCCGGCTCGGTGGGGGACGACCTCATGGCGTTTGGCCGCAGCGTCGAACTGGACGGCAATGTGGGCCGCGATCTGCTGGTAGCCGCGGTTTCGGCTCGGAACAGCGGGACTGTGGGGCGGGAGATTCGCGGAGAGCTGTTGTGGAGCCTCTACGTCGATGGAGCGGTGGAGCGAGACATCGACGTCGGGGTTCACCGACTCACCATTACAGACAGCGCCATTGTCGGCCAAGCTGTGAGCTATCGCCGGGGTGTCCTCGCCCAGAATATCCGCGGGTGGGGCGCCAGGGCCGACATCTCCGACTCGGCAGATGTCGGGCTCGTGGCCGAAGTCAAGCCAACCCCCACCGACATTTCGGTTAGAGCGCTGCGTCTCTTGTTCCAACTGTTGCGCTTTGTTGGCCTGCTGTTCACCGGCATAGTGCTCATCGGAGTTTTTCCTCGCCTTTCGCAGCGAGCGGCCGATCGGGTGTGGCGGAGGCCGGGAAGCACGTTTCTGGTCGGTCTGCTCGTCTTTCTGCTGGTCCCGGTGGCATTCGTCGTCACTCTCTTTACTGTTGTTCTCGCTCCGCTGGCATTGCTGGCACTGGGGCTGTGGCTCTTTGGTCTCTTCGCCGGCGCGGTGCCGCCCCTTGTGGCTCTCGGCCGCCGCCTGGTCAAGTCTCGATTTGAAATGGTGGGGGCCTTCGTGGTGGCGGCCATCGGCTGGCGGGTGCTTCGACTCGTGCCCCTCGTGGGTTTCTTGCTCTATTTCCTGATTGTGATCTGGGGAATGGGTGCATGGGTGATGGCCGTTTGGGAGGGTTCCCGGTTCAGCCGCCGAAAGCACAAGAGCAGCCTGCCGGCCGGTGACGCCGTGGGGCCTCGCATGGAACTACTCGGGCTCGACGTACCCGGGAGTTAGTTAGGAGCTCGCCGAAGAGCCGTTCGACAGCTGGTTCCTGGAGCGAGTCAACGATATCCACGCACTCGACCTCACTCGGCTGATGCCGGCGCCTGTTCAGGTCCTTGACGCGAGCTTCTAGCCACGGTGAGCGGCATTCGGGACTTGACTCACCGGTCCTGTAGGGTCGAGCCGCACGACACAGGGAGGTAATTGCGTATGTCTGTCGAAGACGACAAGGCGGTGGCGCACCGCATCTATAGCGAAGCTATCAACGGAGGAAACCTTGATTTGTTCGATGAACTGGTTGCGGAGGACGCCGTTGAGCACGAGATTATCCCCGGCCTTCCAGCTACAGGGCCGGACGCGCCCAAGGCTTTCTTCACTATGTTCGGTGCGGCGTTTCCGGACATGCACATGACCGTGCATGAAATGATCGGCGAAGGGGACAAGGTTGTGGCACGGGTGACGGCCTCGGGTACCCACAAGGGCGAGTTCATGGGCATTCCGCCAACCGCCAAGAGCTTCGAGGCCCAGGTAATCGACATCCTCGAGATTCACGACGGCAAGGTCACTGCTCACTGGGGAGTGATGGATCAAGCGGCAATGATGGAGCAGCTCGGGCTCGCACCCGAGATGTAATGGTTTCCGAGAACCGGGATTGAATACGGGCCGCCCTTCGGGGCGGCCTTAACCGTTAGTCCACGACACCGCACAGAACGGCGTCCCTGAATGGGTGGAGCATGTCAACGGTAGGTTCGCTTCAGGTGCCCCGAAGCGGGGACGGCAAGCCGAGGGGCAAGGCGCTGGCAACAACGTCCCTGATCAATACACCTATGCACCGATCAACAGCGGCACCTGGCGTTCAGCATCGGTCAGGCCGCCGTGATGTCCCACCAGCCGTTTGTCGCTATGGCTGTGCAGGATCAAGGCGTCGTCATCGGCCACAAGGACCCCGTCGGGGGCCCGGCCGGCGAAGCTTGGATGTCGGGGTCCCGGTCCCCACCAATCCTCCAGCCCGGCGGCCGGGATCCAGGTGGCAGGCAAGCCGGTAGTGGGGATGGGTTCCCCTTTGACGAACATCACTCTCGAATCGCCATACAGCGTGTGATCCACTTCGATCTCCTTAGGGAGGCGGATCTGCATCTCGAAACGGAAGTCGACATGCCCGTGGTCGGCGGTACCAAGCAGAGCTGCAGTGGCTGGAATTCGCCGCCGTAACTCTTCCCAGATTGCGTTGACGGTTGCCAGGGCCCGCTCGTATTCGGCGGAATTCTGCCCGTAGACGTGGGCCGCGAAGTCGACGTGAGGGACATATGTGAATATGAAACGTCCCGGTTGGTCGGCAAGGTCGAGCGTTGCCGTGACGATCTCCTCGGCCCCGAAAGCAGGTTCGAATCGGCACCCCCGGTAGAGCGCCAGCGACAGTGCGGAGCCGCGGAAATTGCCTGGTTGAACTGTGATGGGCTCTCTGCCTGCTTGTGTGAGGCGCTCCCAGCAAGTCTCAGGTAGCAGGCCCTCGGTGTCGTAGTCGAGCCTTTCACCCCAGAGTGTGGTCCATTTGATGGTGTTGGCGACTACCCGGAGCTCGGGCAACCACAGCTGATAGCCGAGCAAGCCATGCTGGCCGGGCGGAAGTCCGGTCGCGATTGTGGCAAGGCTCACAGTGGTGGTCGTGGGAAACGGGGCGTCGAGCGTCGCGGCCAGGCTGGAGTTCAAGCCGGCGGCTGCCGGGTGAGATAGTTGTCCCACACCCAACCCGTCGAACAGCACCAGCACGTAGGTAGCCGCTTCGGGTAACAGGGTGGAATTGGTGAGGCCCGGGGCGGGGGGCCTGGAGCCGAGCCTCGTTTCCAGCTCCGCCGCCAGGTTGACGAGGCCGGCGCCGGTGTAGTCGGGAGGCCATGTGCTCGGCATGAGCCGAGCTTAGGAGGCGGCTGTTCAGCACCCTCCTCGGAAGGGCCATGGGAGGGCTTGATATCGGCCCGAAACTGCCTTCCAGGGTGAGCTTCTGAGCGGGTGGCCCTATGCCTATACTCGATCGCAGTCCGCCGCGCCGGTTGGCCGAGGAGAGAGGTTGTCAGAGTACTTCGACCAATACCTGACGGTCTTTGCCTTCGGCGCCTTTGGAGCAATTCTGATCGGGGCGCTGCTGGGGGTGGCGTCGCTCATCCGACCCAACGATCCCACGCCGGCCAAGCTCGAGACTTACGAGTCTGGAATCGATCCTATCGGAGGCGGCTGGAGCCAGACCCATATCCGCTACTACGTTTTCGCCCTTCTCTTCCTCATCTTTGATGTAGAAGCCGTCTTTATTTTTCCGTGGGCTCTGGAATTGGAGAGCCTGGGGGCGTTTGCGCTTTGGGAGATGATGGCCTTCATCGGCATCCTCCTGATGGGCCTCCTCTACACCGTGCGAAAGGGAGTTCTCCGTTGGGAATAATCGAGAAATTCGGCGCCCCCAAGCCGGTTTCCTGGCTCCTCAACTGGTCGCGTAAGTACTCACTCTGGTTCTTCCAGTTCGGCCTGGCCTGTTGTGCCATCGAGCTGATGGCAGCCTCGGGCCCCCGGTACGACTTCATGCGTTTCGGCATCATCCCGTTGCCGGCTTCCCCGCGCCAGGCCGACCTGATGGTCGTGGCCGGAACACTCACCGACAAGATGTCACCGGCGTTGCGCCGGCTGTACGACCAGATGCCGAGCCCCAAATACGTCATCTCGATGGGGTCCTGCTCCAACTGCGGCGGTCCCTACTGGGACTCCTATTCGGTGACGAAGGGCGTTGATCAGATCATTCCGGTGGATGTGTATGTGCCCGGCTGCCCGCCTCGGCCCGAAGCACTGCTGCAGGGGATCGTGCTTCTGCAGGAGCTGATCACGAACGAGGATGTCCGCGAGAAGTGGAGCCAGCGTGACCACCAACCCGCCTGACGAAGCCGTCTCAGCCAAAGGGGAAGAAGCTGTGGACGAGGGTGCCGAATCGGTAGCCGGGGTGACTGAACCGGATACCTCTTCCGATCCGGCGGTCGCCGAGTTCGCAGAGCGGATTGCATCACTGGTGGGCTCCGACACATGGTCGGCAGACTTTGGAAACGCCAAAGTGCAGGTCCCGGCGGTTTCCTGGGTCGAGTCGGTGGACAAAGTGCGGAGTGAGGCAGGTCTGGAATTCTTCTCATTCCTGTCCGCTATCGACTGGAGCAATGAGGTAGAGGTCGGCGATCCGCTCGAGTCCCGGGTCTCCGAGCGCTTCGAGGTGCTTGTGCGCCTGTCGAGTGTTGAGAACAACGACGCGGTGACCCTATCGACGGATGTGTCCAAGGAAGATCCCCTGTTGGCGTCGCTGGTTGACGTGTTCGGTGGAGCCAACTGGCACGAACGGGAAGCTGCCGAAATGTTCGGCATCGAGTTCGAGGGCCACCCCAACCTCACCAAGTTGTATTTGCCCGACGCCTTCGAAGGTTTCCCGCTCCGCAAGTCGTTCCCGTTGCTCAGCCGTGAGGTCAAGCCGTGGCCCGGGTTGGTGGACGTGGAGGACCAGCCCTCAACCGAGAACCCCGAGGCCGGCGCCGACCAGGAAAATGCGGAGAGCGAGGAGGGGGAGTGAGCCAAACCCTCGATCCGCAGGCGGCGGCCCACCTCTCGGAGGTTGCTGTTTCCGTTGAGCTGCAGACCGCCGACATGACTCTCAACATCGGTCCCCAGCACCCGTCTACCCACGGAGTCTTGCGTCTTGTCGCCAAGATCGACGGCGAGCGCATCGAGAGTGTCCAACCGGTCATTGGATACATGCACCGCGGCTATGAGAAACTGGCCGAGGTTCGGACCTACCCGCAGGTGACTGCCCTGGTTAACCGAATCGACTGGGTCTCCGGCTTCGCCAATGAGATCCCACTCATGGCGGCGCTAGAGCGGTTGATGGAACTGGAAGTTCCGGAGCGAGCCCTTTCGATACGGCTCATCCTCACCGAGTTGGCCCGTATCAGTTCCCATCTGATATTCATGTCCTCCTACCCGCTCGAGCTTGGCGCTGCCACTCCGCTCATGCACGCCCTCCGGGAGCGGGAGCGGGTGCTCGAACTTCTCGAAGGGGTCACCGGGGGACGCTTCCATCCCAACTTCAACCGCATCGGGGGGGTGAAGCCGGCCGCTGGAGGCGGCAGCACCATGAAGAAGGTTTCCCAGGATCTGCCTCAGGGCTTTCTGGCGGAGACCAAGGCTGCCATGGCGAGGATGGATCTGATATGCGACGATCTCGAGGACCTCGTGTCAGGGAACGAGATCTTCATGGCCCGCACGAAGGACGTAGCGGTGATTCCGGCAGCTAAGGCCATGGCTTTCGGGGTTTCCGGGCCCAACCTGCGGGCATCCGGGGTGGGCTTCGATCTTCGCAAGCATGAGAACTACCTGCCGTATCACAAGTACGAATTCGACATCCCCGTGGGCGAAAACGGAGACTGCTGGGATCGCTACCAGGTCCGCCTCGAGGAGATCCGTCAGGCGGCGAGGATCATCAATCAGGCTATCGACGACATTCCCCCGGGCCCTCTGCAGGCCAAGGTTCCCCGAGTCATCAAGGTCCCCAGGGGGGAAACGTACGTGCGAGCGGAGAATCCTAAAGGCGAGATGGGCTACTACGTGGTCTCGGACGGCGGTCGCATCCCTTACCGGCTCAAGATTCGCAGTGCCTCGTTTTCGAACCTTTCAATTCTGCCCTGGGCGCTCAAAGGCCTGCTCGTGCCGGACCTAATTGCCTTGCTGGGAAGCCTCGACTTCGTGCTGGGAGACGTCGACCGGTGAGTTGTCAACAATGCTCATTGTCGCTGCCCGGCGGTGTCGGAGAGTCTACGCAGGCGGGGACAGAGCAGCCGATGTGCCGGCGCCGCTTCGCGGGAGGGCCCCTCCGTGTTTGATTTCTTGGTAGTCGGCGCGCAAATCAACTTCTGGGTCTTGTTGGCCCTCAAACTGGGCGCCATTGCCATCGTTATCCAGGCTGCGGTGCTACCCATCATCTTTGCCGAGCTCAAGGTATCTGCCCACATGCAGAGTCGAATCGGCCCATATTTCGCAGGCGGCAGATTCGGCTGGGCCCAACCGATCGCCGACGGGTTGAAATTTTTTCAGAAGGAGGACCTGGTACCTGCCGCGGCAGACCAAACGGTATACAAGGCGGCGCCATACGTCGCGCTGGTAGGGACCGTGGCGGTTTTCGTGATCATTCCGTTCAGCCCTGATCTAATCGTGGCGGATCTCAACCTGGGGATCTTTTACGCTCTCGCCATTTCGTCCCTCTCGACACTCGCGGTGTTGATGGCCGGATGGTCTTCCGGGAACAAGTACTCACTCATCGGCGGCATCCGGGCAGCCGCCCAGCTGATCGCGTATGAGTTGCCCCTGGTATTGGCAGTCATCGGGGTGGTGATTCAGGCCGGAACATTGTCGATGGTGGGCATCGTCGAGGCCCAGATCGATATGGGGGTGCCGTACCTCATCGGTGGGCAGATTCTCGGGTTCGGCATCTTCTTCATTGCCAGCCTGGCGGAGTTGAACCGCACGCCCTTCGACATGCCCATCGCGGAGTCAGAACTGGTGATGGGTTATCTGACCGAATACTCGGGTTTTCGTTTCGCAGCATTCTTCCTTGGCGAATATGCCGGGATCTTCACCATGTCCGCCATCGCCGCCACCCTTTTCCTGGGCGGCTATGGCTTCTGGGGCTTGGACAGCACCATCTTTGGCCCGTTTGTGCTGGCAGGAAAGGTTGGCCTGCTGGTTTTCTTGATGATCTGGATTCGGTGGACGTTCCCCCGCTTCCGTGAGGACCAGCTCCAGACCCTTGCCTGGAAGGTTCTCATTCCGCTGTCACTGGCGAATATTGCGGTCACGGCGATTTTCAAGGTGGTGCTGTAGTGGTTATCCCCGGCAAAGGCCTCGTCAAAGGCATGGGGCTGACGCTGAAGACGCTGTTCACCAAGCCGTCCACGGTCCAATACCCGAAGGTGAAGGAAACCCCGGTGCCCCGGGCCCGCGGGGTAATCGCCCTCGATCCGGAAGCATGCACGGTGTGCATGTTATGTGCCAGGGAATGCCCTGATTGGTGCATTTACATCGAGGGTCACAAGGAGGAGCAGCCCCCGACCAAGGAAGGGGGCCGTCCCCGCTCCCGAGCCACGCTCGACCGCTTCGACCTCGACTATGCCCTCTGCATGTACTGCGGGATTTGTGTGGAGGTCTGCCCCTTCGATGCGCTGTTCTGGAGCCCGGACTACGAGTATTCGGAAACCGGCATCTCGAACATGTTGCACGACAAGGAGCGACTCACCGATTGGCTTACGACCGTTCCCGACCCCCCGCCATTGGAATCCTGATGGATCTCGGCGATATCAGAAACTGGGTCTTCCTCGTCATTGCGGTCGTCATGCTGGCCGGGTCGATCGTCGTAGTCACCACCCGCAACGTGGTGCACGCCGCCCTCATGCTGGTGGCCACTCTGGGAGGCGCTGCCGCCATCTTCATCCTGTTGGGGGCGGAGTTCGTGGCCGCCACAGTAGTTCTCGTCTATATAGGGGCCGTCGTTGTTCTGTTCCTGTTTGGAGTGATGATCACCAGGGCGCCGCTTGGCGGCCAGGGCGCCCTCGACCACAGCCGCAAATGGCCAGCGGCTCTGACGGCCATCGCCACCTTCGCGGTACTCGCCGGCTCCACCGTGGCCTTCTTCGGAGATGCCGAGATCGGGTCGGGTGATCCGGTGCTTACTTCGGAGATCGGCAGCTCGATCTTCAACCGCTTCGTCATTCCCTTCGAGGTCGTCTCCTTCGTGCTGCTGGCGGCGCTGATCGGTGGGATCGTGCTGGCAAGGAGGGATCCCGAGGCATGACGTTGAGCCAATTCCTCGTGCTGTCTGCCGGGCTTTTCTCCATAGGCGTTTACGGCGTGCTGATTCGCCGCAATGCCGTGTTGATTCTGCTCTCGGTTGAAGTCATGCTCGCCGCGGTCAACATCAACCTGGTGGCCTTCGGTCAGTACCTGGAGAACACCGGCAGATTCGCGGAGGGCACCGCCGCCAGCGGCCAGGTCTTTGCCCTCTTCGTCATCACCGTGGCGGCCGCCGAGGTTGGCATCGGGTTGGCGATAGTGCTGCTGATCTTCCGCAACCGCTCGTCGGTCAACGTTGATGAACTGGATGCCCTCAAATGGTGAACGGCATCAGTCTTATGCTCGCCGAAGAAGGGCACGGCGCATTCAGCGACGGCGGGCTGCTGGCTGAAGGGGCCTGGCTCATTGTCGTCGTTCCTTTCGTGGCGACTCTGGCGATCACCTTGTTCGGCAAGCGTCTGCCGTGGAAGGGCGCCGAGCTGGCATTGGGAGCAGTGGGCTTTGCGCTCGTCTACGGAGGGGCCCTCCTGCTCACGTCATGGTTCGGTGACGGCATTGTCCACGAGGGCAGCGTGAAGATCGGAGAGTTCGGCGGGTTCGAAATCGAGTGGGGATGGGTGGTGGACGGGCTCTCGTCGATGATGTTCTTCGTCGTGGGACTCGTCTCGACGGCCTGTTTCGTTTACGCAGTCGGATATATGAAGGGTGAAGTCCGCTGGACGGCGTTCTTTGCCAGCTTCACCCTCTTTGCCGGAGCCATGCTGATGCTGGTTTCGGCCGCCAACCTCATTCAGCTGCTGATCGGTTGGGAGCTGGTCGGGGTGTCGTCCTACTTGCTGATCGGTCACTATTGGGAGGAGGAAGAAAACTCGTCAGCAGCAATCAAGGCATTCATCGTCAACAAGATTGCCGATGTGGGTCTGGTGATCGGCATCATCATCGCCGCCATAACCGTCGGGACCTTCACTATCTCCGAGATATTGGCAAAAGTGATCGAGTCGGACTCCGAGCTCGACGACGTGGCGACAATTGTCGCACTGTTGCTCTTCGTCGGGGCGATGGGCAAGAGCGCTCAGTTCCCGTTCCATGTCTGGCTCCCGGATGCCATGGCCGGCCCCACACCGGTGTCGGCGCTCATGCACGCCGCCACCATGGTCACCGCCGGGGTCTATCTGGTTGCTCGCATGTTCCCCCTGTTCCATGAGATGGCTCCGGGTGTCCTCGACTTTGTCCTGATCATTGGGACGATCACACTGGTGGGTGCCGGCCTGCTGGCCATCGTCCAGGACGACATCAAACGGGTGCTGGCCTATTCAACCCTCAGTCAGCTCGGGTACATGACCGCCGCCCTTGGCGCCGGTGCCTACACCGCCGGCCTGTTCCACCTCTTCACCCACGCCTTCTTCAAGAGCCTGCTCTTTCTTGGGGCCGGCTCGGTGATTCACGCTGTGCACTCCAACAACATGTCGGACATGGGAGGGCTACGCAAGCACATGCCCAAGACTTTCTGGACGTTCATCGTCGGTTCTTTGGCGCTGGCTGGAATAGCCCCGCTCGCAGGGTTCTTCTCCAAGGACGAAATCCTCGCTTCGTTCAACGAAGCCGGTCGGCCTGTCGTTCTGCTTCTGGGGCTGGTAACGGCGTTCATCACCGCGCTGTATATGTCCCGGGCAGTGTTCCTGACATTCTTCGGGGAGTACAAGGGTCACGGCTCTCCCCATGAGTCACCGGCCATCATGACCTTGCCGATGCAAGTCCTGGCCGGGTTCGCGGTAGTAGCAGGTTTGGTCAATATTCCCGGGATCACCAGCACCTTTTATGAGTGGGTCAGCACCAGGGCCGCCACGGGTTTCCTCGGTGAGCATGCCACCAGCTTCGATGTTCCGGTGCTGCTCCTGGGATTGCTGGCCGGGCTGGCCGGAATCGCCCTCGGGTACCGCCTCTACTACCCGGACGCTGCCACCCAGCAGGAACGCGACCGGCTGTACGTGCGGGGGCTGTGGCCGGTGCTGGAAAACAAGTACTACATCGACGACCTCTACATGGAGGGGGTGGTCAATCCCATCAAGGGCCCCATCGCCCGGTTCATAGATTGGACCAACAGCTACATCATCGACTATGTGGTGAATCTGGTCGGGATGTTGACCCGCGGCCTCGGCAAGCTCGTATACGGAGGCCTCGATCAGCGCGGCATCGATCTGGCAATAAACGAAGTGTCGGCCGGGGCCGACTTCCTCGGCGGGAAGCTTCGGTACATACAAACCGGCAAGATCCAGCACTACGCCACATGGCTCTTCCTGGGCGCGGTGGCGCTGGTGATTGGTTTTTGGATAAAGGTCACATAGGAGGAGGGTTCAATGGAATGGTTCGATAACGGCTGGGGCTTGAGCCTGGTGGTTTTTCTGCCACTGGTCGGAGCTCTGGCGCTGCTCGCCGTCCCCAAGGACGAAGAAGACACGGCCAAGTGGGTGGCCCTCCTCACCGCTTCGGCATCTCTGTTCTTCGCGATCGTGGCTGCCTTCCGTTTCGACTACGGCGATGCCGGGACCTTCCAGCTCGGAACTGTCAAAGAGTGGATTCCCGCCATCGGTTCCAATTTCGAAATCGGGATCGACGGCATCAGTTTGCCGCTGCTGGTGCTATCAACCGCCATCGTGGTGCTGTCGATCGTCTACTCGTGGGACCACTGGCCCGAACCGCACAATCCCAAGGGGTTTCTGATTCTCATCCTCTTCCTCGCGACCGGCATGGCCGGAACCTTTGTCGCGCTCGACCTGGTCCTGTTCTTCGTCATGTTCGAACTGGTGTTGCTGCCCATGTACTTCATGATCGGAATATGGGGCGACAAGACCAAGATGAAGCTGCCCGGTTTCAATCACGAAGTCGAAACAAGGCTCTATGCCTCGATCAAGTTCTTCCTCTTCACGCTGTTCGGTTCCGCCTTCATGCTGCTTGGTTTTCTGGCCCTCAACCTCCGGGGGGGAACCTTCTCCATACCTGAGTTGACTGAGCTCGGGGCCAATGGTGCTTTCACCGGCACGTTCGCGTTCCTGGTGTTTGGGGCTCTGTTCCTCGGGTTTGCTGTCAAGGTGCCGATGTGGCCGCTGCATACCTGGCTGCCCGACGCCCATACCGCCGCACCCACTGTCGGCTCAGTCCTACTGGCGGCCATCTTGCTGAAGCTCGGGTCGTATGGCTTCATCCGGATCAGCATCCCGATCCTCCCCAACGAAGCGCGCGACTGGGCTCCGGCAATCGCGATCCTGGCGGTCATAGCCATCATTTATGGATCGCTGGCTTGTCTGGCCCAGAAGGACATGAAACGACTGATTGCCTTCTCATCCGTGGGTCACATGGGGTTTGTCATGCTGGGCATTGCCACCCTTACCCCCGTGGGGATCACCGCCGCCGTGATTGGCATGGTGGCGCACGGCGTGATCACCGGGATGCTCTTCTTCCTTGCCGGATCGATGCAGCATCGCTACCACACTCGAGAGATGGCGAGGCTCGGTGGCAACCTCAAACTCATGCCGGTGCTGGGTGGCATTTTCGGCTTTACCGCCATGGCCTCGCTGGGGCTTCCCGGCCTGGCCGGGTTCTGGGGTGAGTTCATGGCGCTGCTGGGGAGTTATGAGCCTCTGGCCGGGCTGAGTTTGGGGGTGTTCCGCACCGCAATGGTCGTCGGGGCGATCGGCACGGTGCTCACCGCCGGATATCTGCTGTGGATGCTGCAACGCGTCAACCTCGGAGAGCCAAGTGAGGAGTGGGCGACACATGAGTTCCATGACGCTGATCGCTTCGAGCTGGTTGCCTGGGTGCCGATGCTGGTTTCGATACTCGCCATCGGGATCTATCCCAAGATCATCACCGGGCCGGCCAACGACGCCGTCAAGGCAATGATCGAGACCGCCTTCTGATGCCCCGGACCCGCCTCTGATGCTCGACTACCACGCCCTCGCTCCCGACCTCATAATCGCCGGCACGGTTCTCGCCGTTCTGGGGGCCGACTTGTTTCTTCCTCAGGAGCGCAAGTGGTGGTCGGCGGTGATAGGGATCTTCGGCCTCACTCTGGCTCTGATTCCCATCTTCACATTGGCGGTCGACGACTCATCATTGCGTTCGATGTTCGGCGGCTCCTACGTCATTGACGACTTCGCGCTGGTGCTCAAGACCTTCTTCATAATCACCGGATACGTGGTGCTGCTCATGTCGGTGAGCTACATAGAGAGCGACCGTTACTACCAGGGCGAGTATTACTTCCTGGTCCTGGCTTCTCTGCTCGGCGGCATGGTGATGGCCTCCAGCCGAGACCTGATCACCTTGTTCGTCGGCCTCGAACTGGTGTCCGGCCCGGCTTTTCTCCTGGCGGGGTGGCGCAAGGGCGACGCCAAGTCCAACGAAGCCGCCCTCAAGTTCTTCATCATCGGGGTTTTGTCTGCCGCCATTCTCCTGTACGGCATGTCACTGGTCTACGGCATGACCGGCGGCCTCACCTTCGAAGAAATTCGAGCGGGGTCGGTCACCGTGTCGGATGAACCGGTTTTTGTTCTCGGCATCCTCCTGGTGCTGGTCGGCTTCGGCTTCAAGATGGCGGCCGTTCCCTTCCACTTCTGGGCTCCCGATACCTACGAAGGGGCCCCGACGCCCGTGACTGCCTACCTTTCAGTGGGCTCGAAAGCGGCCGGCTTTGTCGGAGTGCTGCTTGTCTCTTACCTGGCATTCGCCGAGTCCCCCGAGATCTGGGGGCCGGCCCTGTGGATCCTCGCTGTTCTGTCAATGACCGTTGGCAACCTGGTGGCTCTCCGTCAGGAGAATTTGGTCCGATTGCTGGCCTATTCGTCCATTGCCCACGCCGGCTTCATGCTGGTTCCGTTTGCCGCCGCCTCTCTGCTCGACAGCGGCGACCTGGAGAAGGCCTTCGCCGCCACCCTTAGCTACATCTTGATCTACGGAATGATGAACCTGGGTGCTTTTGCAGTCATCATCGCCGGGGCCCGTCGCGTTGGGAGTGGGCAATTGAGGGACTGGGAGGGCCTGGGGTCTTATGCCCCCGGCCTCGGCCTGCTGTTGACGCTGTTCTTTTTCTCGTTGGCGGGGATCCCTCCACTGGCCGGCTGGTTCGCCAAATTCGTGATGTTCCAGGCCGTGCTGCAGGACGCCAACGGCTGGACTGTGGCATTGGCCGCAATCGCTGCGGTCAACGCTGTGATCGCCCTTTACTACTACGCCAAGGTTGTGAAAGGGGTGTGGATGGACCCGGTGCCCGACTCGATCAACCCAAAGGCTGTTCCCGGCCGCGTGGCCCCATCTCTGGGCCTGGCGCTCGGCATCCTTGCCTTCGGTGTCATCCTGGCCGGGGTGTACCCGTCGGTGATCGCGGAGTTCACCGAAGCCGCCAGCTTCCTCGCGGGCGGATAGGGATAATATCTTTTGTCTTTTCCTCGGCCGCGGTCCCCGGCTAACGCCATAGCTGGCCGAGGAAAGACTGCTGCCACCTCTACGTGGTCCTATCGAATGCCTCGCGCGAGGCGCTCGGCCTGTGAGAACCCCGTTACCAGCGCGCCAAGCTCCGATAGTCCGTAGCCTGGCCCGGTTGTGTCGGTGAAAGAACAACTGCTGTCTCGAATACGGGCTGAGGGGCCGATTCCGTTCGATGAGTTCATGGACGCGGCTCTCTACGGGCCGGGCGGCTTCTTTGTCGGTGAGGAGTTGCGCTCCGTGAAGGCGGGAGACTTCCTCACCAGCCCCGAGGTGAGCCCATTCTTCGGTCAGATGATTGGTCGGTTTGTCGAGCAGGAGAGAGCCAGATGGGGTGAGCCCTTCCGGGTCGTTGAGGTCGGCGCCGGGTCGGGCTCGCTGCTCCGGTCGCTGGGGGTCGACATCGAGACCTGGGCGGTAGAGGTGTCGCCGGGTGCCCGTGAGGCGCTCGAGAAAATTCTTCCGTCTGGCCGGGCCGTCGAAAAGCTCGAGGAAGCCCTCGGCCCCGGCGTGGTGATCGCCAACGAATTACTCGACAACCTGCCCATGGCTGTGGCGGTCCGGCGGGGGAGCGGCTGGTCCGAGCAGTCGGTCGGGGAAGAGAACGGCGAGCTGGTGATGGTTGAGCATGCGGCCCGCCCCGAAGTCGCCTCATGGGCGGATGCCTTCAGCGGCAAAGTGGCAGAGGGAGGGCTGGTTGAAGTGCAGCTGCGGGCCGGGCAATGGCTCGTGGACGCCCTCCGGAGGCTGGGGAAAGGGGCGGTCGTTGTCATCGACTACGGAGGAACGGCCGAAGAGCTCGAGCACCGCCGGGTGGCGGGAACCTTGCGTACCTATCGTTCTCACCATCTGGGCCCGGATCCTCTCTTCGAGCCTGGGGAAACCGACATCACCGCCGACGTCAACTTCTCCGCTTTGCTGGCAATGGGTTCGCAGGAGGGAGCTGAAGTCGAGCTTCATCGCCAGGACGACTTTCTCTCCGATATGGGTTTGCGGGAGGAGGTAGCCGTGTTGCGGAGAGAAGAGCTGGAGTTGGCGCGCCGGGGGGACGAGATTGCGAGGCTGAAGGTACGATCCCGCCGGATCGAGGCCGAGACGTTGCTCAATCCTCGTGGCCTTGGCGATTTTCGGGTGCTGGTGGCTCGCCTTTCGGGGTGAGAAGAAAAATCAGCAAAGTCGGGTACCGACCACGGAGGGCGCGACGTCATACCCCATGTAGCGGATGCTCGTTTTGACCCTGGGTCTGACGCTGCTGACGGCTGCCTCGGCCGGCACTGCCGCAGCTCAGCACCTTTCCGGTAATGAAGCGGTGGATTCCGAGCGCGCCTGACAGGTACCTTGCAGGAAGAAACCCCTCCCCGACTCTGCCAGCGATGTGGCCTGATCCCGGTTGGCCAACCATTGCTCCGCCGAATCCGTGCTTGCGGGCATGGATTACTGGCGATGCCCGGACCTTGAGCCCCGCCCCGATCTCTCCAAGCCCAGGCCACTCCCGGGACCGCTACCGCGTCCACTGCCGGCCCTTCCGGGTGGTTTTGACGGCAAGGTCTGACATTGTCAAAGGGCGCCCCGAGGGAGGCGCCCTTTGCATATACAGGCCCCTTGACGCCAGCGGTTGGTCCGACGCGAAGGTACTCCGCCTGTGATCGAGGCTGACAGTAACTGGTCTCACGGAGTTCCGCCACTCTGAGCGGCTAAGTTTTTTCGCGTTCCGTAGCGGTTTTTCGCGGCCTCCTGTTGCGGGGACTACCGCCCGCGTCGGAGTACCCTTTACTCATGGCAAATAACAATCTGAAAACAGTCGCGTATTTGGCTGGGCTCGGCGCCATCATCGTCCTGGTCGGCCAGATCTTCGGCGGTACCAGCGGGGCGATCATCGCCTTCGGGATCGCGATCGTTATCAATTTCGGGATGTACTTCTTCTCGGACAAGATGGCCTTGAAGGCTTCCCGAGCCCGACCCATCGACGAAAACGAGCAGCCCCGGGTGACCTCAATCGTCTCGAAGCTGGCACAAATGGAGAACATGCCAATGCCCAAGCTGTATTACATCGACTCTCCGCAGCCCAATGCCTTCGCCACGGGGCGTAGCCCCAAGCACGCCGCCGTGGCCGTTACCGGCGGGATCCTCGAACTGATGACCAACGAGGAGTTGGAGGGTGTCCTGGCACACGAGTTGGCCCACGTTCGTAATCGAGACATTCTCATCGGAACGATCGCCGCCACCATGGCGGTGGCGCTTTCAATCTTCGCCCGCATGGCGATGTGGAATGCGATCGGTGGCCGGCGCAACAACAACCCGCTTGGCGGGATTATCGCGTTGGTCAGCATCATCCTGGCTCCCCTGGCCGCCATGGTTATTCGCATGGCCATCAGCCGGGCCCGGGAGTATCAGGCAGACCATACAGGTGCTTCGATCACCGGGCAGCCGCTGGCACTGGCCTCGGCCCTGGCCAAGCTCGAAGCGGGCACGAGTCGGATACCGATGAAGGTGAATCCGGCCGTGGCACCGCTCTATATCGCCGATCCGCTGAAGGCCTTCGGAGGCAAGAGGGGCGGCGGCGGATTCACCAAGATGTTCTCCACCCACCCGCCGATTTCCGAGCGGATAGCGCGGCTTGAAGAGATGGCGAGCCCCTTCAGCTCGTAGTTGTCCATCGCTGCTGCTTCCGCTGTCTGGCTCCGTAGTGGCAACTACCCTGTTGGCGGTAATAGGTGGGATGCCCGAGCGGACAAAGGGAGCAGACTGTAAATCTGCCGGCACAGCCTTCGGAGGTTCGAATCCTCCTCCCACCACACTTCCCTCTGTCGCTAGTTTCGACGGTTCCCAACAACGGCACCTGAGTGAAACGGCCCATTCTCCTTCCCTGGGGGGAGGCTGGCGCCGGCCCGTAGGGCCGGACACGATGGACCCCATTGGCCAAGGGAGGGGCATCGCTCAATTTCGCCGACGAGGGCCGAGAGGAGAGGGAGACGGCTCTGGGGCTTTCTATTCTCCGAGGAGTCTCACGTCAAGTGCGATCTGGACGGCCAATTCTTCGTTGTAATGATGGACCCGTCCTGGCGTGAGAAAGATCTCGATGAACCACCACACGAATAGCCCACCGGCTGTCAGGAGAAAGGCGATCCCCAGTCCGGTCTTGTCCAGCAGGAACAATTGGATTGGGAAGAAGATCGCCAGAAGCACCATTGGGACAACCTCTCGCTTCTTGGAGTCGTAGAGCTGCCAGAATGTGTCTTGTTGTTCGTCGCTCATCTCCGACAAGGCTTGTGTTACGCCACGGGGCAACAAAGCCTTTGAAGCTTGACCCTGGTGGCCTAGCCGGTCGATTATGCCTCTTGTTTCTTCCGGACTCAACGGCGAAGCCTCATGAGGCTCCGGCAACGATGTCTCCTCGCCCATCGGGAAGCCACAATGTGGGCAGGTCGGTGCCTTATCCGATACCTCGTGGCCACACTCTGGGCAGGCAATAAGCCCCATATGCCGACACTACCGGAGTGATCGGAGGTGGCCACTCCGAAACCCGACGAAGCCAGCAGTCACGGCCGATGCATACGGCGCCGAACCCCCTCAAATCTTCACCAGCTCGCACGAGGAAACACGCTCAGCCTCTGAGGCTGAATGGCATCCCCCGATTGGGGGAGGGGTGATGCCAATGGTTATCCGGTTTGGCTTCGACTCCAGGGGGTTCGACTGGATTCTGAAGCTACTCGTCCGATTGGTTGGGTGTAGGTGGTTTGTCAGAGGGGGTTGGTTTGCGTCCGTTAGGAACGACTTCAGGGAGAGCCAGCCACGCTCATCCCCCAGGCGGCACGAGTTCTAGATCCAAGCGAGTTCGGTCGCTTGACCCACCACATGGCGTCGAGGAAACAATTCGATACCTTGTGCCTGGATCTACATTTGGGTCGAGAATCGCTGACCTGCATACGTCATAGGAAGAAACGGGCTGCGGGTCTCCTGTTCGATCTCACAGGGGTTCGGCACATACCGGGGTCTCCGTTGTCGAAGGAGGTTCCGATGGGGTTGTGGGAGCAGTGCCTCCACAACGCCCGAGGCCGGTAGCTAACTCCCAGCCGGGAGTTCGTATCTTGATCCTCACCCAGACGCCTTGGCCTACTGGTGTATGGTCGATCATCCTCGAGGCCAGGAGGAGGGAACCAGCTATGACGTTCACACAATCAATCGAGACGTGTCTCAGAAAATACGCCGACTTTGAGGGGCGTGCCCGGCCGTCAGAATTCTGGTGGTTCGCACTGGCTGTCGCCGTGGTGGACAACTTCCTTCTCTATGCTCCGGGCATTCCGGGCTTGGTCTATCTCGTGGTGGCCTTAGGCCTTTTGATTCCGTATCTCGCCGCTGCTGTGCGGCGTCTCCACGACACGGGCAGGTCGGGTTGGTGGCTTCTGGTCCCCATCGCAAACATTGTCTTTCTGGTGACAAGGAGTGAAGATGGGGCCAACCGGTACGGTGAGGCACCCGCTTCCATCTTGTAGACAACCTTTAGGTCTAGACCAAGGCGTACACGTCACCCACCAGCCCCCCACCGGTGTATTGGTCGCTTAGCGGCGATGAGGGATACCCCATGACCGATGACCGTAGCGAGCTTGAATCGGCCAAAGACTGGTTAGCTGACATGGCACAACCGGCCGACACTGCCAACGAACCGTCCGAAGATGAGGTCGAAGTCGTCGATAGTGGCGAGGAAGACCCAGCACCCCAGCCTGCCCGTTCACCTCGGCGGATGCTGGACCGGCCAGCAGAGTTGATTGACCTCGACAAGGCTGGCAAACCGTGGTTTCGCAGATGGTTTGGAGGCCGCAAGAACTTCAGCCTCGAACAGGATGGCGATGAGGTGGCTGCGGTATCAACGGCCATGGAACCCCCGACGCCACCGCAATAGAACATGGCACCTACAGGAAGACCAAATGTCGCCGCACAGAGGTGGCGTTCGAGGTACCCGCTGGACAATCCTCACTCAGGCTCCCATCCCACACCGGGACTTCAAGGTAAAGGGGGATAAGGAGAGATGGGACCACGACAACCGAATCGTGGAGGTCAAAGACGGAGATGAGCGGATCGCTCACTTCGCCAACCCAGACTGGATGTCTACCTTCCAAGGGCGGGCGGCGGTTTGGCGAACACCCGGAGGTCATAACGGCGCGCGGCGAATCCGTCACGCTCCTTCGCTCCAAATATCGAAGTCGGTGGACCGGTGGGGCGCTCACGATCGAGAAGGTCAAGCGAAACTACCTCGTCACCCCCACGTCGCAAGTGCCCCTAGAGGCCGCTCTTCTGCATTGGCACCTCATCCTCGAAGACTGGGCGGGCAAACCCGTCGGTGGTGGGGGCGGGGGCTAGCGACCCACCCAGGATCGGCACATATAGAGCGGGTCCCATACGGCTTCGCTTCGCTCAGCCAACCCGCCCACACCCCCACCCCAGAGTGTCGGCGCTCGCTCTGCTCGCACCGGCACTTTGGTCTGATGACCACACCTTGGGGGCAACCTCCTAGCCTGCCTGCACCTCGGCTAGGCGCTCAGCCACCACGGCCTGACGGCTCAAAGTCTGCTTGGTGTACCGAGTCGTCGTAGCTAATTGCCGGTGTCCCAACCTGGCCGCTACATCCCAAGCGTCGAGACCGGCGTCTTGCAATTGTCGGGTATGGCTATGGCGAAGTAGGTGGAACCTGATCCGGCGACCGAGCACTTTCTCACAGGTCGGGTTCCAAATGCGGTCTCGGAAGTGGTGATATCTAACCGGCCCACCCTTGTCTCCGGTGAAGACCAGCCCGTGGTGAATCCGTTCGGGGCACTCATTTGATGAGCACGGCTCTTCCTGCTCGGAGGGAAAGAACCTGAGGTGCCCTTGCAGGGCTTCCACCAATTCAGGGGTCAGCGTGACGGGGCGAACGCTGGAGGCCGTCTTGGGTTCCTTGAGGGCGAGCGTATCTCTCTGGAGGGAGTGGAGTACGACCAGATGGGGGACCTCGTCTCCGGCGAAAAGATCATCGAGGGTTAGTCCAGACACCTCCCCCCACCGGAGACCTCCGAAGCCACCCACCAACACAGCAACCCGATACCGGGCAGGCATAGCGTCGGCGAGTTCCTTGATCTCCTCAACTTCAAGGAAGTCATGCTCTCGGTAGTCGGGGGCCTCCAGGTTGATGCCTTCGGCCGGGTTCTTGTCGATGAGGTCGTTGGCCACGGCCTCCCGGAAGGCCCGGTTGAGGATGCCGAAGATATGCAGAATTGTGGACGGTGCCAGGCGACCAGATTGCAGGTTCCTGACCCAAGACTGGACGGTGAGCTTTCGCACGGCGCTGATCGGCAACTTGCCCCAGGGTGTGTACTGCTCGATGTGCTTTCGGCGCAGGGAGTCGTCACGTTTGCGGCTCTGTTCCGAGCGTTTGACCGTCCGGTTCTCCTCCACCTTGCGGACCCACTCGACAACCGTGGTGGTGTCCGAGTCCGGGGCGGGGTCCGTGACAGCGTGGCCGAACTCATCCAACAAGATGGCTTCCTGCCCGGCTTCGACAGCCTGGTCTCGTAGCCTTTTTGCTTCTTTAACGCTGTCAGCTCGGACTTCTAGGGTTCGCCAGGTCGTGGACCTATCCGGGTGCAGGAGCTTTTGTTTATAGACGCCGATGTATCTGCGGGACCCGTCAGCCTTCTCTTGCCAGTACAAGTTTTGGCCGGTATAGCCCTTCTGAGTAACGGGGTGTCGCTTCCGTGCCATGCTCGCTATTCTCTCCTTGCTCGGCGGCATCCATGGTGGGACTCCTTGGTGGGCCGTCGCATAGCGACATTGGACTAAGTCTACCAGAGGCAGTAAACAAAAGCGATTTGGCCCCCTTAGCTCAGTGGTAGAGCACTTCCATGGTAAGGAAGGGGTCCGCGGTTCGAATCCGCGAGGGGGCTCGGCGGCGTAGCTCAGCCTGGTTAGAGCGCTCGGCTCATAATCGAGAGGTCGGTGGTTCAAGTCCACCCGCCGCTACTGACGGAAACGAGGAACTTATGGCATCAGTTAAAAGACCCCCGATCACGCTCGCTTGCGAACAGTGCAAGGAGCGGAACTACGTGACGAACAAGAACAGGACCAACACCCGCGACCGACTCAAGTTAAAGAAGTACTGCAGTCGCTGCCGGCAGCACACGCCTCACAAAGAGACCCGATGACACACCGGGCCCACGGCACTGGATGAGCGGGCACCTCGCTGATCTGGCCGGCCGCACCTACGGGCCGTTCCACCTGCGGTCCAGTGTTGATCGGATCGACGAGTTCATCAACGCCACCGGCGATGACCCCGCCCGTTGGGAGCTGCACGCCCCTCCCGGCTTCGCTGCCGTAATTCTCTTCACATCCGCACCCGCTTTCTTTGCGGATCCCGACGCGGCCCCATATGCCAAGACCCTGGTGCACGTCGATCAAACCTTTGAATGGCCTCGCTCTCTGCCGCAGGAAGAGGACCTCACTGTCACTGGTGCTGTGGAGAGTGTCCGCCACCGCGGGGAGATGTTCTTCGTTACTTTCACAATCCGGGCCGTCGACGTTGAAGATCATTCAGTCCTGGAGGCCAAGTCGACCTTTCTCATGACTGAAGGTGCCTTACCCCGGGAGAAGGTTGCGGTGGAAGATGAGCCCTCGTTCGATGCTTCGGGGGAGAAGCAAAAGCCTGAAGTGGAACTGCTGCCGAAGGTGGGCGACGAATTGACCGGGCTGTTGAAGTCGGCAAGCCGGGCCGATCTGGTTCGGTACGCGGGCGCCACCCGCGATTTCAATCCTATCCATTGGGATCACGGCGCGGCCGTGGAGGCCGGGCTTCCCGGCGTGATCGTGCATGGCCTGCTCATGGCGTCGTGGGTCACGCAGGCGGCGAGCCGTTATGTGCCCGGACCGCGCCCGCTGGCAGATCTCAGGTTGAGGTTTCGACAGGCTCTCCGGCCCGGCGGCCAGGCCGAGGTGGTCGGAGAGGTGAAGGGCCCGCAGGCTCTATCCTTGAGCATTCGCTCGGATGAGACCGTAGTGGTCTCGGCCGACGCCACTCTCGCGGAGGGGTAACCCCATGGCCGATCGCAACGTCGAAGAGGGTAGGGAGCTTCTCGAGCGAGCCCAGAACGGTGACGAGGGGGCGTTTTCGGAGCTTGTACGGATTCATCAGAGTGAGGTGTTTACGTTGGCTCTTCGGTTACTCGGCAATTACGAGCTGGCCGCAGACGCAGCCCAGGAGACATTTATTCGCGCCTGGCGCGCTCTTCCCAAGTTCCGAGGTGACGCCGCATTGTCCACCTGGCTGCACCGCATCACAGTCAACACCAGCTGGACCCTGGGACGCAGGGCCCAGCGCCATAACGCCGTCGACATCGACGAGGTGGCACCGATTGGTGACGATACGCAACCGTCACCAGAAGCTGTGGCTGAGAACGCCGAGTTGCAGGCGCGCCTGCGCAATGCCGTTACCGACTTGCCAGATGCCCATCGAGCGGTGGTGGTGCTCAAGGATATCTACGGCTGGTCTCATGCCGAGGTGGCAGAATCGCTGGACATCAGCGTGACTGCCGCCAAGGTTCGATTGCATCGGGCTCGTAAGAGGTTGAAAGAGAGTTTGTGGAGGGAGATGGTATGAGGGCGGCTTGCCTTCCGAATCGAATTCGATTGACCAGCGATCCCTCGTTTAACAGCGGCCACGTATCAGAGTGTTTGCGGTGCCAGGCGGAAGCCGCCAAATACCGGACCTTGCTCCGGTATCTGATGGAAATCAGGAGTCAGTTGGTGCCGGCACCGGCCGGCCTGGTGGAAGTGGTGGGGCGGGGCTTGAGCCGGGTTACCGATGTACCGAAGAAGTCTCGAGTCAGAGAAGTGGCATTCGCCGCCAGCGGCGTTGTTGCGATGGCGGGAGCAGTCACGTTGTGGCGGAGGCGGGTCAGCGCTTAGGTCTGCGGGTTCAGATTTGGGGCGCTTATACTCTCAGAGTCTCGCGGGGCTGTCGCCCTAGGATTCGGCTCACACAAAGGGGTGTAGCTCGAATTGGCTAGAGCGCCGGTCTCCAAAACCGGAGGTTGTGGGTTCGAGTCCCACCGCCCCTGCCAAAGAGGAA
>CAXMOO010000040.1:0-14127 GCA_964195005.1 uncultured Gammaproteobacteria bacterium | reverse complement strand
GGGCGATATCCGCTGGCACTTTGTCGGGCCACTTCAGCGCAACAAAGTCAAAGCCGTGCGGCCTGTGGTGAGCAAGCTCCACTCGTTGGACCGTATCAAGCTGGCGGCGGCATGGGCCGGTGAGGGCGAAGCTCCGCCGGCTCTCCTGGAGATCAACCTCGGCGAGGAGCCCCAAAAGCACGGGTTCGCACCATCTGCAGCCTCGGCTGCGGCTCAGGAGGTCATCGACCTGGGCGTGGCCCTGACGGGAGTGATGGCGATTCCCCCGGCAAGCGAGCCGGCGGCTGGGCATTTTGAGCGGTTGGTGGGGATTCGCGACGAGCTGGCCCTGGGTCACCCTCAGGTGAGGGAGGTTTCGGCCGGGATGACAGATGATTTTGAGAAGGCAATACGGGCGGGCGCGACCACGATTCGAGTGGGACGGGCTATCTTTGAGTAACGGAGGCTGGACATAATGAGTTCGATCTGGCAAAAAGCAATGTATTTCCTGGGGCTCGATGACGAATCGCGGGAATTGGACGAGCGCGAAGTGAGTGCTCAGGCAGATCCGATCGGCGCGGTGGATACGGGACCGCGGGGACGAAGAGTCGAGCCTCCGGCTAACGGCCCGTGGCGTCCGGCGAACGCTGAGGCCCATATGGAGCGGGTTGGTGCAGTAACAACCGTTCACCCCGTGCCCGGATCCGACGCGGAGGCGGAGGTCATCGTTGCCGATTCTTTTGCCGACGCCCAGCAGCTGGCCGATCACTTGCGAGTGCGACGTCCGGTAGTCCTCGACCTTCGTGACACCGAGCCGGACACCGTCCGCCGCCTCGTCGACTTCGCAAGCGGCATCACCTACGCCCTTGACGGAACGATGCAGAAGATTGCCCAGGGTGTGATCCTGGTTGCGCCCAGCCGGGTGGTCCTCGGGGAGGGCGAACGCCAGCGCTTAGCTGAGCTCGGCCTGTTTCAGCTAGAGCTTTGACCGGCATTCTCTGCCTCCTGATTTACGCGTTCATCGCCGCGCTCATCATTCGGATAATTCTCGATTGGGTGCAGGTGCCGGCATCGCACCCGGTGGGCCGGGCCCGCTCCGGTCTGGCCGCGGTAACCGATCCCGTTCTCTTGCCGTTGCGGCGGGTTATCCCCCCGATCCGTATGGGGGCGGTAGCGTTGGACGTCTCAGTAATCGTGCTCATCATCGGGCTGCAGATAGTGGCGGGCATCATCTGCTAAGTCACAGGACGAGTTCCTGGGGCGTGACTAAGCTGAGCGACATGGATTTAACCGCTATAGACGTGCAGCAAAAGACTTTTCGAGAGCGATTTCGAGGCTTCGACCCCGATGAGGTTGAAGATTTTCTTGAACGAGTGGTGGAGACTCTACGCGGCTATGAGTTGAAGCTCCGGGAACAGAACGATTCGCTTGAAGCTCTCAGGCAGGATCTGGCGGGGACAAAGGAAGCCGAGGAGGCCATCAAGCGCACCTACATCACGGCGCAAAGAACATCGAAAGAGATGGTGGCTGAAGCGCAGGAGAAGGCGAGCCGCGTGCTCGATAAGGCCAAAGGCGAAGCCGAAGGGATGGTTTCCGCGGCCCGGGCCGACGTCAAGCGGACTCGCGACGACGCTGCCACTGAACACGAGAGCCTCCAACGCCGTGTAGCTCAACTCCGCACCGCCGTCAGCGATCTGCAGGGTCGTCTGAAGCAATTCGCCGACGGAGCTGCAGTCGAGCTGGAGGGCCTGGGAGCATCGATTGATCTCGAGACTCACTCGATTTCGGAAATCCTCGAGGCGGTCGACCGGAAGTCCGAGACGGGTTCGGGTTCCGGGCAAGCCAAGGTCCAGGAACCGACCCAACCGCAGGCCGAGCCCGAACAGGCTGAGGCTGAACCCGACACGGCGGTGGAGGCTCCCAAAGCAGAGGGCCACGACGCCGCCTACCTGCAACAGCCCCGGGGCCAGCGGCCCTGGGAACGCGCCTAGCGTCCCGCGTCGCAAGTCCTGCACAGAATCTCGCCGGGCCTCGACGCCCCTGGCTGCGTCCTCGTCCTCGACGTAGCCCCACTATGCCTTCGTCCTGCGTCCTTGCCATGAACGCCGAGTCCTCGGCGATATCAGCACAAACTTACGACGCAGGACGCTAGGAGCTAGCTTCTCTCCGGCGCAACCACCATCCCGATCAGCAAGCCGGCACCACCTATGTCAACATCGTGCTGCGTGTCCGTGCCCTGCTGCAATGAGGTTGCCAGTACTTCCTCGCGGATGTACTCGGCGTGAGTGACTAGAGCTTCCGCGAGCTCCTCGGTGTCGGTGTCCCATTGCACGTGAATCCGGTCCGTTACGTCTAGTTCCATTTCTCGCCGCAAGGCCTGGATCCGATTTACTACCTCGCGGGCAAGACCCTCGACCGTCAGCTCGGGGGTCAGCTCGCAGTCCAGCACCACCGAGACCGTGCCCTCGGCGGCCACCACGAGCCCGGGTCGGGGCCGACGATCGATGATGACATCCTCAGACGTGATCTGGACACCGGCAACGTCCAGAGAGTTTCCGGCGACCAACTGCTGGATGGAGTCGTCACCGAGGTCCTCAATAGCTTGCGCCACGTTCTTCATCCTGGCGCCAAGCCTGGGGCCGAGCGCTTTGAAATTGGCGCGAGGATGGAAGGTCACCAGCGCTGCCTCGTCGGTGGAAGTGTCGACTCGCTTCACGTTGAGCTCCTCGATGATCAGCTCGGTGTGAGTCTTAACCGCCGTTGCCACTTGCGGGTCGCTGGTAACCACCGTCAGGGAAGACAACGGCTGGCGGATCTTGAGGTCATTGGCCACCCGCAACGAGCGGCCCATCCTCACCACCTGGCGCACGATCCTCATGGCCTGTTCCAGGCTCTCGTCGATTAGCTCGGATTGGGCCGTGGGGTAGTCCCCCAGGTGGATGCTGGCAGGCCCCGACCCTTCTGGGCGATGGGCAACAACCAGTTCGCGGTAGATCTCCTCGGTAACGAAGGGCAGCACCGGTGCCACCGTCGTGCCCAGAGTCACCAGAACGTCGTGTAGCGTCGCGAACGCTGCCAGCTTGTCGAGATCGCCGGTCGACTGACGCCGACGCCAAAACCGACGCCGGGAGCGGCGGATATACCAGTTGGTGACGTCGTCGATGAAACTGATCATCGCCGGGATCACGTCATAGAGGTAGTAGCCCTCCATGCGATCGTTGACCTGGCGGATCAGGCTCTGCAGGACAGACAGAATCCATCGATCGATTTCGGGTCGCTCGCCGGGAGGTGGCGCCGCCTCGAGGTCGCTCATCGTGATCCCATCGGCCTCGGCGTAGGTGGTGAAGAACGAATAAGCGTTCCAGTACGGGAGCATCACCGTCCGCACGACTTCGCGCACCCCGGCCTCACTGAAGCGCAGCGTTTCGGCCCGTAGAACAGGGGAGTTGAGCATGTAAGCCCGGAGGGCATCGGCTCCGAACTCGTCGAGGATTCCATTGGCGTCCGGGTAATTCTTCAGGCTCTTCGACATCTTGCGCCCGTCTTCGGCAAGGACCATTCCATTGACCACCGAGTTACGGAAAGGGACCTCATCGAACAGCGCAGCAGCCAGTACGACAAGCGTGTAGAACCAACCCCGGGTCTGATCCAGGCCCTCGGCAATGAAATCAGCCGGGAACCGGCGTTCGAAAGTCTCGGCATTCTCGAACGGGTGGTGGTTCTCGGCATACGGCATCGAACCGGACTCGAACCAGCAGTCGAGCACCTCGGGAACCCGGGTCATCGTGCCGTCGCATTGGGTGCACTTGAAAGTGATGGGGTCGACGTTGTGCTTGTGCAAGTCGGTGAGCTCCACTCCCGACCGCTCCGTCAGGTCGGCAATTGACCCGATGCATTCCTTCTCATCGCAGGAATCACAACTCCACACCGGGATGCAGCTCCCCCAGTACCGATTGCGGCTGATCGCCCAGTCGCGGGCATCGGCCAACCAGTTGCCGAATCTTCCGACCCCGACGTGTTCGGGAACCCAGTGAATGGTTTTGTTGAGCTCCACCATCCGGTCTTTGATTGACTCGACGCGCACGAACCAGGTGGGAATGGCCTTGTAGATGAGGGGGGTCCCGGTCCGCCAACAGAACGGATAAGCGTGACGAATTTGCTCGTGCCGCACCACGAGCCCGCGGGCCTTGAGCAAACGAATGAGTTTGGCGTCGGCATCCTTGACGTTCTCGCCGGCGACGTCGGGGACGGCTTCGGTGAATCGGGCTTCGGCGTCTACCGGGTCAACGAGAACGTCAAGGCCTGCTGCCTGGAGCGCATAGAAGTCCGCTTCCCCATAAGCCGGGGCCATGTGGACCAGGCCGGTGCCTTCTTCGATGTTGACGTCGGGGCTGGAGATCAGCCGGAACGCTCCCCGGTCCCTTTCCTCTCCGAAGTAGTCGAAAGGGGGCTCATAGGAGGCTCCAACCAGATCCCGGCCCGGCACCGTGGCCAGCACCGGTGGGCGGCCCTCAGGCCAGTAGGCGTCGATCAGGTTCTCGGAAATCCAGTAGTCGCCCCTGAGATCATTGAGCTTTCCGGTTACTTTGGCGTAGTCGACGTCCTCGCCCACGGCGATGGCAAGGTTGCCGGGGAGGGTCCACGGGGTCGTAGTCCAGATCAAGAAGTAGTCGTCTTCGGCGATCGGCCCGTGGGCAGATCCGGCACGCAACCGTACGGTGCTTGAGGGGTCGTCGACGTCGCGATAGTCCATGTTGGCTTCGAAGTTGGAAAGGGGAGTTGTCGCCCCGTAGGAGTACGGCAGCACCTTGAAGTCCTGATAAATCAGGCCCTTGTCCCACAAGGACTTGAATACCCACCACACGGATTCCATGAACTCAACGTCCATGGTGCGGTAGTCGTCTTCGAAGTCCACCCATCGCCCGATCCGACGGATGATCTGCTCCCACTGCTCAGTGTTGGCTTGCACCAGAGATCGACAAGCCTCGTTGAATCGGCCAACGCCGTATTCGGCAATGGCCCGTGGCCCGGAGACTCCGAGCTCCTTCTCGACCTCCATCTCGATGGGCAGGCCGTGGGTATCCCAACCGAAACGCCGCTTGACCCGGTACCCCCGCATCGTCCAGTAGCGAGGGACCACATCCTTGATCACGCTGGCGAGCAAGTTCCCGTAATGAGGACTGCCGGTGGGGAACGGGGGGCCGTCGTAGAACGTATATGAGTTTTCGGGAGACCGTTGCTCTACTGATTGGGCGAAGGCATCGATCTCGTCCCAGAACTTCAATATCCGGGCGTCGACTTCGGGGAAGTGCACCTTAGGAGGCACCCGGCTAAAGCCTTCTCTCATCGTTCTCCTCGTCTCGGTCATTCGGCCGGGACGAGTGAGACCCGCGGTACCACCCGGCTTGCACGGCTCACCGTGCCGCTCAGTTCAGCGCCGTGTCGTGGCGCAGTCGGCGGGCTCTACTACCTCCGGGGAGGGTTCTTCCCACAGCTCCGGGGCGATGCCGGCCTGGTGCCGTCCCCATCATTGCTCGGCTGGAGTGTAATCCCCTCCTGCGGAGTGGAGTCTTCGGAGCGGAGTGGGAGGAGAAGCGGGCGAAGCGGGCCGGGGTGGGGATCAAACCACCGACGGCACGCTGCGGAAAGCAAGCGTGGCGTCAGATGGTTGACACACGATAAGGTCACACAGGCACCGAACCGCCAACGCACACGAGGCCCGACGTGGCGGGCTTGCTGGGCACCACGCGAACCGCGCTCATCGCCAAGCAACTATCTCACCGCGAGACCCGCCCCCTCACGACCGCCGTTGTTGGGAACACGCCCCTCCCGGCCTCCCCCACTTCGTGGGGAGGTGACGGCAAGCGATCGCCTCGTCGGATCGTTGAGCGGCCGAGGCTGGTTCAGCGACCTTCTAGCTCATCCAGTATTCGGTGCACTTGAGATCTATCGAGTCCTGCGAGTAGAAACAGCTTGCGCCGGCTCGATCCTCCCTTAGCCAGGCGTGCTGAAACCCCAAAAAGCTCCGTCAGCAAGATCGCTACTTCCTTGTTGGCGCGGCCCTTCTCGGGCGGAGCCGTAACTCGCACCCTGAGACGATCACCGTGCACCCCTACCACTTCACGCCGCGAGGCGCCCGGCACCACAAGCACAGGAATCGTTACTCCGTCGGGGTTATCGCCTAGTGGAATAGGAAACATACTTCTTCTGTTCTCGTGCTACTGTTCCGGCCGATCTGGGATGGATGGGACCGTAAAACGCCCCCCGATAACTCGGATTGACGTCAAGAGAGATGATCATGGCGCGAAAGCTTGCGAAATCAACCGTCAACCGGTTCAAGGACCAGCTCAAGGCTGAGCGGGAGCGGTTGTCCGCCATGATTGCAGAGCTGGAGGAGGAAAGGGAGCAGGCTCGCCTCAACGAGACGGCGTCTGAGCGCAATCCTGATGCTGATTCTGTGGACGGCGGAACAATGGCCTTCGAGTACGAGAAAGAGCTGGCACTCGTTGAGAACGCTCGCGACCTGCTTCGCAAAGTGGAGCACGCCGAGGAGCGCATCAGGAAGGGCAGGTATGGGAAGTGCGAGGTGTGCGGAGCCGTCATTCCCGTCGCCAGGCTCTCAGTGCTTCCTTACGCGACCACGTGCGTGAGCTGCTCGTCCCGGCGGTGACCAACCGCAAACTGGCGGTTGCGGTTGCGGCAACCGTCCTCGTAGCTGACCAGCTAACCAAGTGGTGGGCGTTGGAAGCGCTGGCCGATGGGCCGATCAGTGTCTTCGGGGATTTCTGGCGATTCCGCGTGGTTCGCAATTCGGGAGCTGCCTTCGGAACGCTCCAGAATGCCGGTGTGCTGCTGGCAATCATCGCCGTAGTGGCCATCCTTCTGCTCCTGCGGGTCAGTGCCTCGACCGAGCATCGCTCTGAAGCAGTCATCTTTGGCCTGGTGCTTGGCGGGGCGGCCGGGAACCTCGTCGACCGGGTGTTTCGCGGCGACGGCTTTTTCGACGGGCGAGTGGTCGACTGGATCGACTTCAGCTTCTGGCCGACCTTCAATGTGGCGGACAGTGCCATCACCGTCGCCGTTTTGATGGCTGTGGCAACAGCGTTTCGAGCGAAGTGATCTTCACCGTCCCCGCCGATCTCGACGGGGAGCGCCTCGACCGGGCTGTTGCGCAACTGGCGGTGATAAGCCGCGGGCAAGCGCATGCCCTGGTTCAAGCGGGCAGCGTGTGGCTCAATCAGGCGATCGCCATGGTGCCGTCAACCCGGGTGGGAGTGGGCGCCACCCTCGAATTCGAGCTCCCGCCAGCCCAGCCTGCCCTGGTTCCTGAGCCAATCGACTTCGAGGTTGTCTGGGAGGATGAGCATCTGGCCGTAGTCAACAAGCCGGCCGGAATAGTGGTCCACCCTGGGGCCGGCCACGCCGGGGCCACTCTGGCGGCCGGTTTTCTCCATAGGTGGCCGCAGGTAGAGAGTGTGGGCGAGGAGGGCCGCTGGGGGATTGTGCATCGGCTTGATAAAGGCACTTCCGGCCTCCTGGTGATGGCCAAAACCAGCGAGTCGTACGCGGCCCTCAAGAGCCTCGTTGCTGCGAGAAAGCTCGAGCGGCGCTATCTGGCGATGGTGGATGGGGTCGTCGAGGTCGGGACCGGAACCATTGAAGCTCCCATCGAGCGTGATCCATCCCAACCCATGCGTCGCCGGGTATCCGCGAGCGGAAAGCCGGCCCGGACCCATTACCGCAGGCTGGCCTCCTGGGAAGTTCAGACGTTGCTCGAGCTGACTTTGGAAACCGGTCGGACTCACCAGATTCGGGTCCACCTGGCAGCCATCGATTACCCGGTGGTGGGGGACAGGACCTACGGTGGGCCGGTTGCCGACGTCGCCCGGCCCTGGCTCCATTCATGGCGGCTCTCGTTTCTACATCCGCTCTCCAGGGAGATGGTGGAGACGGTGGCACCGCTACCTGCCGACCTAGCCGCCTCACTTGCCGAGCTTGGAAAGCCGGCGGTCGGATCCTTGGACGAACTCGCCGAGATATCGAATGGTGGTGGGTAGATCCACGTCCGGCAAACGCATCTTCGTGGGAGCACGACGCGGCTCCACAAATCGGTAGTGTCGAATCGAAGGTCGAATCCAACAGGAGGAGTGAAAGCGATGGCAGAAGTTGCCGCGTCAATACAGATCGCCACCGGACCCGAGGCCATCTGGGCCCTCATGTCGGATCCAAGTCGATACCCCGACTTCGTCGACGCGACGGAGCGCATGGTTGATGTGGGCAGCGGGGAGTTCGGCGTCGGTTACGTGTACAAGGAGTATGGCGGCATCAAACCCTTCCTCGGGAAGAGCGAATGGCGGGTGACGGAATTCGAGCCGACGCGACGTCAGGCACACGTGGGTGATGACGGCAAGATGAAGCTTCATCTCGGGATCGAGCTCACCCCCACCGACGATGAGACTCAACTGACAATCTCGATGACCATGCAGCCGCGTTGGTTCCTCGCGCCCGTCAACGCCATTCTGTGGCCCTTGATGATGCGGAAGCGGGCACAAGCGGTGCTGGACAAGACGGTTGCCAACGCCAAGCGAATCGTCGAGTCATCCGGCTGACCAGCACCCGAAGTAACAACTTACGATTGCCCTACGGAAGAGCACATCCCCGAGCGGTTTAGGGCTTCCGTTCGCGGTAGGCCGCCATCAGCGCCTCGGCCTGTTCGGTAGGCAGTGGCTTCACGGCCTCGCGCATTGTTACGCCCGAGGCTCGACTCGTCCGCGGCACCAGCCACTCGTACACAAGGTCGGGCTGTTTCTTGGCCGTTTCTCGAAGCACCCAGCCGATCGCTTTGCGGATGAAGAATTCCTTTTCCTCCAGCATGGCGTCGGCGTAGCCGGCGAAACGCTCGAAGTCGCCCTCTCCCCGGCGTAGCGGTTTGAGCAGGGCCAACATCGCCGAGCGGCGGATCCAGAAATCGTCATCGCGGGCCCAACGATCGAGGACGCTTCCGAGCTGCGGGTAGCGCTCCACCAGATCTCCCGTGACGTTGACCGCCAGGCTGTCGACCAGCGCCCAGGTCTTTGACTCCCGCAACAGTTTCTCTAGCAACGCCATATCGGTTGGGCCGAGTTCGTCGCGATAGAGCCACAACAACTCAACGCACCCGACCCGACACTCATGAATGGGCCGCTTTCACAAGGTCCGGACGAGCTCGACGACTTGAGCGTGGCTCAGGTCGGGGGCTGAGCGATGAAGGTCCTTAGCGGCGGCCCTGATTTGGGGCACCGACGCCCCGAGGTGTTGGAGGTCACTCTTGAGGTACGCCTGCTCTTTAAGGGCCCGTTCCTTGCGCGCGGACTCGCGCAGCCGACGGGCAAAGGAATCGGCGGCAGTTTCCAGATTCACCTTTCAGCTGAAAAAGGTCCGGGCTACGTCGTAAAGCTCGGGATCCACTCCTCGGATATCCCGGCAGGCTTCTGCCAGGGGAACCGGGATCATTTCGGTTCCTTTGGCGGCGACCATCGTGCCGAATTTGCCGGCCGCGGCAAGGTCGGCGGCGGCTATTCCAAAGCGGGTCGCCAGAACCCGGTCGTGGGCTGTCGGTGTGCCGCCTCTCTGCAGGTGGCCGAGCACGGTAACCCGGGCTTCAAAGCCGGTAAGGCGCTCGAGCTCTCGAGCGATCGGATAGGCGACACCACCCAGCCGCTTGAAGCCAAAGCTGTCGATCGGTAGCTCCAGTTCGGTCCCCGGTGGCGGATCGACTCCCTCCGCCACTACGACCACCGAGTATGTGTGGCCGCCGCTATGGCGAGTCTTGATAATGCGGGAAATCTCGTCGAGGTCGTAAGGGTGTTCTGGAATGAGAATCGCGTCGGCTCCGCCGGCGATACCGGAATAGGCCGCAATCCAGCCCCGGGTGCGACCCATCACCTCCACCAGCATGACCCGGTTATGCGACTCTGCGGTGGTGGTGATGCGATCCACGGCGTCGGTCGCGATGCTCATCGCGGTGTCGAACCCAAACGTCACGTCGGTCGCCGCGATGTCGTTGTCGATTGTCTTGGGCACGGCTATGACTGGAAGGCCAGCTTCCTCGTAAAGCCGGAGGGCGGTGCGGAGGGTGCCGTCGCCTCCAGCCACGACGAGCGCTTCGATTCCGTGAGCCTCAATGGTCGGGCGCAAGCTGTGGTATCCGTCGCCGTGGACGTATGGGTCCTGGCGGGAGGTCCCGAGCACAGTGCCACCTCTGGCGAGAATGCCGCGGACATCGTCGCGGGCTAGAGGACGGGTTCGGTTCTCCATCAACCCTCGCCATCCGTCGAGGATCCCCACGACCGGAGTTGAGTGGAGCTCGATTGTGCGCACTGTCACGGCGCGGATCAGCGCGTTCAGTCCGGGACAATCGCCCCCACCCGTAAGAACCCCGAGAGTGCTCACCGCACCTCTCGAGGAAGCTGATCCTGATAGTCCACCGACACGTAGTCTCCTGCTCTAGCGCTGGTAGTCCGAGGCTGGTGCCCCGACCAGTAACGTTTGCCGCGTTCAGGACGGCCAGTGACGCCGCTGGATGCGTCCTCGTCCTCGACGCACGTCAAGTGCGCCTTCGTCCTGCGTCCTTCCCAGCGCCGCCCCTGACTCGCCCTCAACATCGCCAACGTTACTGGACAGAGCACTAGTGCCGGAGCCCACCATGCTCAGAAGCGCTACTTCGTAGAGTCCACTTTGGGCCGAAGCGTTGCGTCGGCTTTAATGGGCGCCTAATCACAGGCGTGTAGTTTTGATGTCCTTCGCTCACCTCCATCTGCATACTGAGTTTTCGATGCTCGACGGTGCGGCGCGGGTGGCAGATGTCGTGCAACGGGCCGCCGAGCTCGAGCAGCCCGCCATCGCGATCACGGACCACGGCGTTCTCTACGGTGCGATCGACTTCTACCAGGAGGCTCAGAAAGCAGGCGTGAAGCCGATCATCGGCATTGAGGCCTATGTCACTCCCGGCTCCCGGTTCGACCGGCCCCCCCGGCATGAGGACCGTAGGTATCACATGATTCTGTTGGCCGAGAACGAAACCGGATATCGGAACCTGATGCAGCTTGCGTCCCGGGCCTACCTCGAAGGGTTCTATTACAAGCCGCGCATGGACCGGGAGTTGCTGGCCGAATACTCCGAAGGGATCATCGCTACCTCCGGTTGTCTTGGCGGTGAGGTGGCCCAGTTACTCGGCCCCGACGCCTCGAGCGAGGAAGGAAACACCGGCCTGAGTCGGGACTACGAGGCTGCCAAGAAAGCAGCCGGGATGTACCAGGACATTTTCGGTCGCGACAATTTCTTTATTGAGATTCAGGACCACGGGATCCCGGCAGAGCGCAAGGTACTGCCGGATCTGGTTCAGATAGCCGCCGAGATCGGTGCGCCCCTCCTCGCAACCAACGATTCTCACTACACCCACCCTTCCGAAGCCGAGGCTCACGACGTCCTCCTCTGCATCCAGACGGGCGCAACTGTCGATGAGCCGGATCGGTTCAGATTCAACGGCACCGGCTATTACCTCAAAAGTGCAGAAGAGATGCGGGCCCTGTTCAGCGACGACGACTATCCCGGAGCCTGCGACAACACTCTGCTCGTCGCCGAGCGGGTAAAGACCAACATTCCGATGGGTGAGATCTTGCTGCCCCGCTTTCCGGTTCCCGACGGAAAGACCGAAGCCTCATACCTCGCAGAGCTCGTCCAGACCGGCGCTCGTCAGCGCTATGGCGATCCGCTCCCGGTGGAAGTGGCAGAGCGGGTCGCTTACGAGTTGCAAGTGATCGGCGATATGGGATTTCCCGCCTACTTCCTGATCGTGTGGGATCTCATCCGCTACGCCCGTGAGCGAGGTATCCGGACTGGGCCCGGCCGGGGGAGCGCGGCTGGATCCATCGTGGCGTACTGCTTGCGCATCACCGACCTCGACCCTCTCGAATACGGTCTGATTTTCGAGAGATTCTTGAACCCTGGTCGCCGGGAGATGCCAGACATCGACATGGATTTCGATGAGCGCTATCGGGCGGACGTGATTCGGTATTGCGCCGAGCGGTACGGCACCGATCACGTCGCCCAGGTTGTCACATTCTCGACGATCAAGGGGCGGCAAGCCCTGCGCGATTCGGCCCGCGTGCTCGGTTTCCCATACGGCCTGGGGGATAAGGTCGCCAAACTGATGCCTCCACCCATCCTCGGTATCGAGGCCACACTCGACCAGTGCCTCAATGTTCCCGGTGAGGACGCTACACCGCAGGCCCGTGACTTCCATGCCAACGCTTCGGGTCTGCGAGACCTGATAGCGACCGACGGTGACGCCGCCAGGGTGGTGCAGACCGCACGCGGCCTCGAGGGGCTGCGCCGCCAGGATTCGATTCATGCCGCGGCGGTGGTTATCGCTCCTATGCCTCTCACCGAGATTGTTCCGCTTCAGCAAAAGGGGGATGGAGCTGAGGTTGTCACCCAGTACGAGATGCACGCCGTGGAGGCCCTGGGGCTGCTCAAGATGGATTTCCTGGGGTTGCGCAACCTTTCCACGATCGAGCGAGCCCTCGAGATCATTTACGACACGTCTGGTGAGCGGATCGACATCGACAACGTTCCCCTCGACGACGCCAGGGTCTTCGAGATGTTGCAGGCCGGCGATTCGATCGGAGTGTTCCAACTCGAAGGCGGGCCGATGCGGGCCCTCATGCGCAACCTGAAACCGGATCAGTTCGGAGACATCGTGGCGCTCAACGCCCTCTACCGTCCGGGGCCGTTGGGGGCCGGCATGCACAACAAATATGCCGACCGCAAGAACAAGCGCGAGAAGGTTGAGTACCTCCATCCGGACCTCGAGCCGGTGCTCTCTGAGACTTACGGCATCATGGTTTACCAGGAACAGGTGATGCAGGTGGCGCGCACGATGGCGGGTTTCTCCATGGCCGCGGCCGACTCGCTCCGCAAGGCTATGGGAAAGAAGATCCCCTCAGTTATGGCCGAGCAGGAGGAGAAATTCGTCAAGGGGTGCGTCGCTAACTCCTACACCGAGGCGCTGGGCCGAGAGTTGTTCGGCTATATCGAGCATTTCGCCGGCTACGGATTCAACAAGTCTCATTCGGCGGCTTACGGGCTTGTGGCTTACCAAACCGCCTGGCTCAAGGCTCACCATCCGGCTGAGTACATGGCGGCGCTGCTCACTGGCACCAAGCGGGATAAGGATCGAACAGCTTTGTACCTGAACGAATGCCGCTCCATGGGTGTCGAAGTCCTCACTCCGTCCGTCAACCATTCGGAGATGGACTTTGTGGCCCGGGACGGTGCGGTGCCCTTCGGTCTTTCGGCGATCCGCAACGTCGGCGAGGGCGTGGTGGAAGCGATTCTCACCGAGCGCGATAAGAACGGTCCTTTCTCGGACTTTGGCGACTTCATCAACCGCGTCGACCTGGCAGTTCTCAACAAGCGCACGATTGAGTCTCTGATAAAGGCCGGCGCCTTTGATCTACTCGGCCACAGTCGGCGGGGCCTGACCCTGGTGTTCGAGCAGCATCTGGAAGCGACGGTGACCCGTCGCAAGGCCGAAGAAGCGGGCCAGTACAGCCTGTTTGGCGGAGACGATGCGGCGCTGGAGTTGTCGCCGCTCGAAATCCCCGAGGCAGAGTGGGACCAGCGCACCCTGTTGGGTTTCGAAAAGGAGATGCTCGGATTGTTCATTTCCGATCACCCGCTCCTGGGCGTGAAGGACGCGCTGCAACGCCTTGTTTCGGCCCAGGTTGCCGAGCTGTGGGAGATGAAAGACAAGACGGAGGTGACGGTTGGGGGCATGGTGACATCAGTGACCCGTCGGTACACCCGCAACGGTGATCCGATGATCTTTTTCGAGTTGGAGGACCTCGAGGCATCGGTTGAGGTCATTTTGTTTCCCAGGACTGTGGCCGAAGTGGGGCCACTGGTGAGGGAGGATGCGATCCTCATCGTCAACGGGCGCCTGGATCATCGGGGGGATGAGGTCAAGGTCGTAGCAGCCGGTCTGGCCGAACCCGACCTGCGGACCGATGAGGCGCTCAAGGTGCGAGTTCCGGCGGCCGCTCTTTCCCAAACGATGGTCAACAAGCTGAAGGCAGTTCTGGCCAACCACCCGGGGGCTGCCCCGGT
>CAXMOO010000039.1:0-5897 GCA_964195005.1 uncultured Gammaproteobacteria bacterium | reverse complement strand
CTCAGGGGGTGGCCAGGATTGCGTCGATGACTTCCATGTTGGCGATGGCATCCTCGACGGGAACCGCCACGTCGGTGTCGTCGAGGATCGCCTGGGCGAACAGCTCGGCCTGGATGGTGTAGGCGTCGGCGATCGGAAACGTCACCTCCCTGGTGGCGGGGGCCACCGGGGGGTCGCCGGCGGAGGTGACGAAGATTCGAGTCTCCCGATCGGGCGGGATGTTGAAGGGGATTTCGATGTCGATGTGCCCGGTGGTCCCGGCGATGTGAACCCGCTGGTCTGGTTCCGCCTGAGTCGAGCATGTGAAGACGGCTTGACCACCACCGGGAAACTCGAGCAGCGCCGACGTCATGACATCCACGCCGAAGCGAGGGTCGCGGTGGACGGAGGCCTCGACGCGGGAGGGCTCGGCATCGAACAACATTCGCGACAGGTTGATGCCGTAGCACCCGATGTCCATCACCGCTCCACCCCCGTATTCGGCAATGTTGCGGATGTTGTCGGGGTCGTCGTTGAAATAGCTGAACCAGCTCTGCACAGCCCGCAGTTCTCCAATTGCTCCTTCTCCGACTAGGCGCCGGGCCTCAACCCAGGTTGGATGGTGAAGGTACATGAATGCCTCCGTCAGCTTGACGCCGGCGGCCGAGCAGGCCGCGACGACTTCTCTTGCCTCGGCAGCCGACATGGCCAGGGGCTTTTCACACAACACATGCTTGCCGGCGGCCGCCGCCTTCATGGTCCACTCGGCATGGAGGTGATTCGGCAGGGGGACATATACCGCATCGACTTCGTCGGAGCCGATGACTTCTTGGTAGCTGCCGTAAGCGGTGGCGATGCCAAGGCGGGCCGCGGCCGCTTGTGCCTGTTCTATCTTGCGGGACGCGATCGCCACCACTTCGCAGTTGGTGGCCTTCTGGATGGCCGGCGTCACCTTCTCCATCCCGATGTCGGCGGTGCTGATTACCCCCCAACGGACTTTGGTCATTGCTCCTCCTCTCTACGGCGAGCCTACCCGTCCTGCTTCCAGGACCAGGAGGTGGTGGCCACCAGTGGTTCTCCCGGATAAACGGTATGCGGTGCGTGATTCAAAGAGTTGGGTGGGGCAGTTTGTGGCTCGACACAGAACGCCCCCGGTTGCTCGTCGAACACGACTACGTAGTCACACGAGCTGTCGATCTCGAGGGATAGGATTCCGGGCCAACGGATGACGGGCGGCCCGGACAGATCCCCGAAGCAGTCATCCCAGGGCCCGGGCGGTGGGATCACCCGTCGGCCACCAGGTATGCCGGCATCGTCGCGCAACTCCATGTACCCGGCGTCGAACTCAATCGAGCCTTCGACACCTCCCAGCCGGCGTCGAAACCAGGGGTGCCACCCACAGGCGGCCGGCATCGGCTCGTCGGAATGGACTTCCAGGGTGAGGGAGATGCGGTCCTGGTGCAGCTCGACCCGTTGTCGCACCAGCCCGGGGAAAGGCCAGGGAGGGGTCAATCGAGTCACGAAGACGCCCTGGTCCTCCGGCTCCCAGAGCTGGGTGAACACGGTGCCGTGGAGCGCGTGTGCCCCCAGGTTGGCGGGCATTGCATGCGCCACAGCTTCGTATTCGAAGCGGCCCCGGCGCAGACGCCCGGCCCACGGCGCCATCGGGTATGACCCCCAATGGATGGGCCCGGGACCTTCCGTTACCAGCAGTTCATGACCGTAGACCTGTAACGAGGCGAGGCGACAGCCTGCTTCCATATCGATGACAGCTGTGGCCGTCTCCGATGCCATGGTCAGCTGTGCCATACCGGGCAGGCTAACCCCCGGGTTGCCGGCGGCCTTGGGGCCCTTTCTTAAGGCGTCACCGACTCCTTGACCTCGCTGAGGGCGTCGAAGAGGCCGGCCAAAGCCCAGAAGAGCACAAACGCCATCACGATTAGCACCACGGTGGTAATTCCCCAGCGGATGCGGTAGCGCAGGAGCTGCTTGGGGTCCTGGACATAGGTGAGGGGGCCCAATTGCGGGGGGGTTGGCGGGCTGACCGCTACCCGGGGGATGACATCAGGAACGCTATCGGGGGCGGGTGCCATCTCCTCGGGCGCGGGTGATACTGGATCCCCGGTCACTTCTTCAACCTTGGGCGGGTCTTCCGCCTCGACCGCCGATTCTTTCATCACCAACTCTTCGACGTCCGTTTCTGCCTCCTCAGTTCCGGCGAAAGCCGGGTGCTCGATGGTGGGGATGTCGGCCATCGGGACCAGCTGCGGGTCGGCAACTTCGACATTTACCCCCGGGTCGCCGCCGGAAGTGTCATCTGCGGGAGCAACAGTCTCCAGGACGATTTCGGGTTCTGGCTCCGGTTCTGGCTCGGGATCGAGCTCCACTCCAGCCATGCCTGCCAATTCGTCGGCCGGGAGGTCGAGGACCTCAGCCAGCGCAACGAGGTTCTCCTTCTTGGGGACGGACTGCCCGTTCGACCAGTTGGAGACAGTGATCGGAGACACGCCGACCTCGGACGCGACGTCGCCCAGGGTGAGCTCGAGCTCTCTGCGTCGCGCCGTGATGAATTCTGGAAAGGTAGTTTCAGCCAAAATAATCTGTCCGCCGTGGCCGTCAGATTAGGCCTCCAACTCGTCTAGTCGGCGCTCCTCGGGCCAGCGAAACATTTCCAGCACCACAGGCTCTCCGGCGTTGATAGAGGCAACACCGGTCGGAACCACCGCCAGAGCGTCGGCAGAGGCAAGGGCCGACAGCATGTGGGAGCCCTGCCCCCCACTGAGCCGGGCGTGGGCGTCGCCGTAGTGCCAGGCGACGTTGACCCGCAGAAACACAGTCTTTTCGGGATTGGTATCGACCGGCTCGTCGAGGATGCCCTCGACGCGGGGCCGGAACAGCGCCGGCGAGCCCATCATGTGCAGCAAGGCCGGCCGGAGGAACTGCTCGTAGGCGACGAATACCGAGACCGGATTGCCGGGAAGGCCGAAGAACGGGGTTCCGGCGATGGAGCCGAAGGCAAAAGGCTTGGCCGGTTGTATGGCGACCTGCCAGAACTCGACTCCCCCCAGTTCGGACAGAACCTCCTTGACCAGGTC
The DNA here is from genome assembly GCA_964195005.1 of uncultured Gammaproteobacteria bacterium. Classification (GTDB taxonomy): domain Bacteria; phylum Actinomycetota; class Acidimicrobiia; order Spongiisociales; family SHLN01; genus JAUXLW01. The sequence continues at coordinate 2,823 of CAXMOO010000039.1, read as the reverse complement.
GTACTCGCCCATAGATACGCCGCCCGAGGTGGTTACGGCGTCGGCGCGTTCGGCCGCGTCCGCAAGCACCGCACGCAACTGGTCTGCGTTGTCACCGATGATGCCCAGGTCGAGCACCTCGGCCCCCAATTCTCGCAGGGACTCCTGGATCAGCAGACGGTTGGTGTCCCGGATCTGGCCGGGTGCCAGCTGGGGAGTCTCGTAGGGCCGGAGCTCGTCACCCGTGGAAAACACAGCCACCCGGGGTCGGCGATACACGTGGGGTTGGGCCTCGCCGATAGAGGCCAGAGTTGCGAGGTGCGCCGGACCAAGCCGCGTGCCGGTGTCTAGCACGAGGCTGCCGGCCTCCAGGTCGCTGCCGGCCGGCCTGACGGCGGTCCCCGCCTCAGTGGCCATGCTGATTGTGACCCGGTCTGAGCCACCGTCGGTGTGCTCGACCTGTACCACTGTGTCGGCGCCCGCCGGCATCGGGGCCCCTGTCATGATCTTGATTGCCTGGCCCCGGCCGACCGCCCGGGTTGGCACGCTTCCGGCTGCGACGTCTTCAAGAACTTCGAGGAGGGCGGGTAGCTCGATCAGGTCGGCGGCCAGCACGGCGTATCCGTCCATCGCCGAGTTGGCGAACGGCGGAATGTCATGCGGGGCGTGGACTTCAGCGGCAAGCACCAATCCGGCACTCTCGGCAAGGGGAACCTCGACAGCGGGGAGCCGGCCGACCGCTCCGATCATGTGGCGTTGGGCTTCAGCCAGGGGTCGCATCTGGCCACGCTACCGGTTCCGGAGGAGGGCGCGCCGGGCCGGGATGGAAGCATGCCGGTGCGGCATACGTTTCTGAGCTCCCATCGACAAGATTGCCGGCTTCTTCCGAGCCGCCGGCGTCAGGGACGCCTGAACACCGGCTTCGGGTTTCGGACCAGATTCAGGCTTCGCGGCTGAGTCAAGATGGCCACAAATGTCAGGTGTCCGACCATTCCACCTTGTTTGCCGCCCGGACTTCGTTCGCGAGGTAGGAATGATGGAGGAGCCAACGTGGGAAAGAATCTGAAACGATCGCCGCTGCGGCGACTGCCGTTCCTGTTAGTCGCCATCGGGGTGTTGGCCATCGCCAGTCTCGTGGGCAGTGGTGGAACCGAGCGGACCGAGCTGAGCCTCGATCGGGTCGAGGCACTCATCAGCGAGGGCGCGGTCGTCGATGTTGTGATCAGAAGTGATGCCGATGTGATCCAGGGCACCCTGGAACCAGATGTGCTCCCGGACGGAGCAACCCTATTCACCGCCACCTATACCGACGGATTCGAGGGTGAGCTAACCGAGCGGCTGATCGCCGCCGACGTGACCACCACGATCGAACGAAGCGGGACCTCCGGGCTCGCTGTGCTGTTTGGGCTGCTGCCGCTCTTGCTGCTGTTCGGCGTGGGCTTTCTGCTCTTCCGGGGGATGAAATCCAGCAGCAGCGGGCTGTTGTCCATTGGCAAATCCAAGGCGCGCCCTTTCACCGCCGACCAGCCCCGGGTGACTTTCGAGGAGGTCGCCGGCCTCGATGAAGTGATCGAAGACCTCAAAGAGATCAAAGAGTTCCTTGCCGACCCGTCCAGGTACGAATTGATGGGGGCCCATGTCCCGAAGGGCGTGCTGCTAGCGGGTCCCCCGGGGACCGGCAAGACTCTGCTCGCCCGGGCCGTCGCCGGCGAAGCCGGCGTGCCATTCCTTTCGATCTCCGGGTCCGATTTTGTTGAGATGTTTGTCGGCGTCGGCGCCAGCAGGGTTCGAGACCTCTTCAGGCAAGCCAAGGAACTGGCGCCGGTAATCGTCTTCATCGACGAGATCGACGCCGCCGGCCGGCATCGGGGTACCGGGTTGGGCGGCGGCAACGACGAACGGGAACAGACCCTCAACCAGTTGCTGGTGGAGATGGATGGTTTCGAGTCATCTACCGGAGTCATCGTGATGGCGGCGACGAACCGACCCGACGTACTCGACCCGGCGCTGCTCAGACCGGGCCGCTTCGACCGTCAGATTCTCATCGACCGCCCCGATCTCCGGAGCCGGGCCCAGATTCTCGAGGTGCACGCCAAAGGCAAGCCCCTGGCCGACGATGTCGATCTCATGGTTCTCGCTCGCCGCACCCCGGGTTTTACGGGCGCCGATCTAGCCAACGTGCTCAACGAGGCTGCCTTGCTGGCCGCCCGCCGTCACAAGAAGGTTGTCGAGACGGCCGAGTTGGAAGACGCGGTTGACAAGGTAATGGCCGGGCCACAGCGCGACAGTCGAATCCTGTCCGAAGAGGAGCGGGAGACTGTGGCCTATCACGAAGCCGGGCACGCGCTTGTCGGCTGGGTGCTGCCGTGTGCCGACCCGATCCACAAAGTCACCATCATCCCCCGGGGCCGGGCCCTGGGCTTCACCCAGGCGCTGCCGACCGAGGATCGCTACCTGCTTCATCGCAGCGAGCTCTACAACCAGCTGGCGATGCTCTCCGGCGGGCGCGCCGCCGAGGAATTGGTGTTCGGTGATCCGACCACGGGCGCATCGAACGATCTGGAGAAGGCGACGCAGATTGCACGCCAGATGGTGGTCAGCCACGGGATGAGTGAAGGAATCGGGTTCGTGCGGTTGGAGCAAGGGGACGAGCCCTTCCTGGGCCGGGACCTGGCCCGGCCCAAGGATTATGCCGATGGCACCGCGGCTGAGATCGACGGAGAGGTACGCCGGATGCTTGCCCAGGCTCTCGAGGACTCTCGCGGAATCCTGGCGGCTCACCGACCGGCGTTGGACCGGATGGCGGAAGCACTCATCGAGCGGGAAACACTCGATGCGGACGCC
>CAXMOO010000038.1:0-21921 GCA_964195005.1 uncultured Gammaproteobacteria bacterium | reverse complement strand
ATGGCCGTTCAGTTTCCTTTGTCGCTCCTCGGCCGCGCCTGAGGTTTGGGATCGCAGTGGGCCGAGGAGCCGACTGCTTCCGCCTCCAAACGAGCCATCGAGCGCCTCGGGCGCAGCCCTCGGCCTTCGAGAACCACGCTTCGTTTGGGTCATCGTCTGGTGGTGTTTCGAAGGAAAGCCTGGCCATTCAGCTATTGATGGTGGGCTTTGTGCCCTACGGCGCGTCCCCAATCTCAGTTATCAACAAGCAAACAAGGAACAGCCAAGCGGCATTGGCTCTCTGAGGGGCCATATTCAACCTGAGCAACTAGGTTGTAGTCGACCGCGACGGGTTTAGATCTCGAGGAGAAAAAAGATGAAGAAAGCTTTGAAGCTGATAGCGCTGTTGGCGGCGCTGACTCTGGTGGCAGCGGCTTGCGGCAGCAGCGATAGCGATACCACGACGCCTACGTCTCCGGACACGACGGCTGCTGCCGGCGCGACAACGACATCGACAACGGCGGGGCCGACAGGCCCTTTGACCGACTTCGGGGTAACCGAGGCTCCTTGTGACGACGCGGTCAATGCCGGGAACGGTTGTATTTATCTCGGGGTCATCTCCGACCTGAGCACCGGTCCGTTCTCGGCCTTGGCCATCCCGGCCGTGGGCGGTCTTACTGCGTTCTGGGCAGACGTAAACGCCAGCGGAGGCGTTGACGGCTACGACGTGATAGTCAACGAGGCCAACACGGTAGACGCTCACTTCAACCCACAAGAGACAGTGGCGGGTTACACCCAAATCGAGCCCAACATCCTGATGCTGGCCCAATCGCTCGGAACCGCCCAAACACAGGCTGTTCTCGACCGTTACATCGAAGACAACATGGTGGCAGTGCCTGCCACCTGGTGGTCTGGCTGGTCGTTCAATGAGTTCGACGGCGGTGGCCTCATAATTGAAGCGGGTGTTAGCTATTGCATGGAGGCGATGAACGATATCGACTTTGCCGTCTCGCAGTTCGGCCCTGACATGAGTTACGGCATCATCGGGTTCGCCGGCGACTACGGGGGCGACTATGCGGCCGGCGTCAAGATCGCGGCCGAGGCCAACGGCTTGGGTGACCCGCTGTTCGAGTTCGAACAGACTTCACTGGCGGCCGGTGGCACCGTCGACCAGGCGGTTGGCCTGATCGTCCAAAACGCCCCGACCGTAGTTTTCTTGACTACCGGTCCGTTCGAGCTGGCGCAGACCCTGGGTGGGATGTTCCAGAACGGAGGTACCAGTGTGTTCATCGGTACTCACCCGACCTGGAATCCGGCTCTTCCGGCGGCGGCACCCGACCTGGTGCCACTCCTCGAGCAGTTGTACTTCCAGTCGGACTGGATTCCCGGTTGGTACGGGGACAGTCCCGGCCACCAGGCCGCCAAGGCCGCTGCTGCAGCCGCAGACCCGCCCCAGTCGCCAAACGAGTGGTACATCAACGGGTGGGCTTCGCAGTATCCGGTGAAGGCCATCATCGACCAGGCGCTAGTCAACGGGGATATCACCCGTGCCGGAACGGCGGCGGCCGTTAAGCAGCTCAGCGATGTCAGCTTTGACGACATGATTCCCAATGCCAACTACGCGGGTGGCGCCGAGAGCGCGGCACGAGCCAGCCTCATCAATAGGGTCGACGCAACGGCTCCCGGCGGCACAGTGAACCTGACGCCTTTGGCTGTGGGACCGACGGCAGCGGCGTACGACTTCACCGGAGCCTGCTTCTCGTAAACCAACCACGAAACCAAACTAAAGAGGGCGGCCCACCGGCCGCCCTCTTTACGCGATCAGGTATCGCATGACGTAATGAGCTCCGACTCCGGGAATCTCGAACTCCTCGCCCTCGATTTCCCAATCCATGTGTTGGTAGAAGCCCGTCACGGCGAGGCGGGCGTTGCACCACACTCCTGTGGCGCCGAGGGTTTTCAACTCGCTGATGGATGCATCGACCAGCCGGGTGCCAATACCTCCGCCCTGGTTGTCGGGGAGAACCCCCATGCCTCGCAGTCGCCAGGTGGCATCAACATCGTGATAGAGCGTCGCGACGCCCAGCAGCTCGCCGTAGTCGTCGAAAGCCCCCAGATGGAAGGTGTCGGCTTCTGAGTCCTCGGGATAGACGATGTCGCTCGGGGAGCGATCGGGCCACAGCACCTGCTGACGAATGGGCAGGGTCTGGCTCAGCTCGATCCGGCGGATCTGCACTCAGGTGTTTTCCCGCCAGCGCTTGGTGAAGTGCCAGGCCCCGGGTAGCAGGAGCCCGGCGGCGGCAACTTTGATCAAGTCGACGAGAACGAAGGGAACCGCGCCCAGTTCGACCGCCTCTACCCAACCCAGGTCGGCGATATGGGCCAGCCAGGGAACGCCGAACAGATAGATGATGAGAGTCCCGGCCAGAAATGCCGGAATCGCAGTGGCGACGTTGCGGTCTTGGCCGCGTTCGGAGAGGTAGCCGACGGCGTAAGCGGCGACGATGAATCCTATGAGATATCCGCCGGTCGCCCCGGTAACCACTTCCCAGCCTTCCCACCCACCGGTTGCCAGTCCTCCGTTGGCTCCCGCAAACCAGGGGATCAACAGCCCTCCCATCCAGTAGAGGGCCTGGCTGGCGGCGCCCGCCCGGCTGCCGAGCACTCCGCCGGACAGGAGCACTGCGAGAGTTTGTCCGGTGATCGGCACGGGGGTGAAGTCCAGATATATCCGGAATTGGGCAGCCACAGCGGTCAACAGCGTGAATGAAACCACCAGGGTTACGGTGATTTGCCAGCGCCGGGGAAAGACGGCCGTGGCTAGGGGGGCGTAGGTGGTGGTCATATCTGGGGCGATTCTATCGACCACCCTCTGGAACCGCTCCGTGCATCAACGACGTTGATCAGAGGTACCATTTATGTGCGCCATGACCGACGTCTCCAGCACCATCGAAGCGCCTACAGACGCGCTCCCTGACCCCAAGCCCCGGCGGTCCCGTTGGGCTATCGCCGCCGCCTCCCTTTTGGCCGCCGGTTTCGTTCTCATCCTCCTGGCAAGCGTCAAGGTCCCGTATCTCGCCACTTCTCCCGGGCCTGTGCTCGAGGTGCAGGGAATAGTTGAGGTGGAGGATGTCCCGTCTTTCGCTAGCGAGGGCGAGCTCTTCTTGCTGACTATTTCGCGGGGTAGTGACCCGCTAACCATCTTTGAGTGGTTCGAGGCCTGGCGCGATCCCTCGGTCGACCTGGTGAAGCGGGAACTGGTAGTGCCGGAGGGAACCACGAGTGATGAACGTCGGCGCCGCAATCTCGAGGTAATGCAAAGCTCACAGCAGCTCGCCATCGCGGTTGCGCTTGACCGGCTTGGGTACGACATCTCCGTGGTTGGCAACGGTGCCTATATCTCGGAGGTGACCGGTGGTGGGCCGGCAGACGGCATTGTGCTTCCGGACGACATTATCGTGGGCTTCGACGGTGCTCCTGTGGAGTTTGTGCAGGATCTGATTGATGCGGTCCGCGCAGCTGAGATTGGTGGCACGATAACGGTGACGATCGACCGTGCCGACGAGCTAGAGGACCTGGTGTTGACGCTCGGCGAGAGCCCCACCGAGCCGGGCGTTCCGCTAATCGGTGTGATGTTGACCGACGCCGGTGCTCGTTTTGAGTTCCCCATCGATGTGACCATCGATGCCGGCTCCATCGGGGGCCCGTCGGCGGGGATGATGCTTTCTCTGGCGGTATATAACCGGTTAACGGAGGAGGACATCACCAGGGGCCATCGGGTGGCAGGAACGGGGAGCCTGACGGCCGAGGGTGGGGTCCAACGAATTGGGGGAATCCGCCAGAAGGTGGTCGGGGCAATCGGAATCGGCGCCGAGTACATCCTGGTTCCCGAGGGCGACTTTGCAGCGGCGGCAGAGGAAGCGGGCGACGATATTGACGTCATTGCGGTTGGGACTTTTGACGATGCTTTGAGCTTTTTCGACACTTTGAGCCCTGTTTAGGGGGCTTCCTATGACGAAGCCGGGCCCAAGCCGGTAATTTTCCCTTTCCACTATTGCCGATCGGCGGTATGGTGGTTGAGTTATGGATGGTTTTCGCGATCTCGATGATGCATCGTTCGACACGGCACTGCGCGGTTATGACCGCCAGCAGGTCGATGAACATCTCGCATCCCTGCAGGCTGAGCTCAAGCGCCTTCGTGAGAGAGTCGCCCAACCGGGCGAGATACCGGGCGATGGAAGTTATTCAGATGAGGTTCGCGTCGAGCTGGAAACGGTTTCGGGTGAAGTCGAAGTCATTGTTTCTGCAGCTCGTGATGCGGCCGAGGGTCTTCGCCGCCGCGCCGCCACCGAGGCCACCCGTTGGCGAGATGAAGCAGATAGCGACGCCCGCCGTTGGCGGTCCGAAGCCGAGGAGGAGTCCGCCCGGGTCAGAAGCGAGGCGGAAGAGGCATCTACCCGTCTGACCGAGGAGGCCCAGGCAGAGGCAGATAAGAGACGCAGCGATGCCGACATCTATTCGTCCCGCGTCCGCGAGGAGGCCGACGTCTATTCACAGCACACTCGCGAGACGGCTGAAGCCGAATCCACTCAGGTTCGCGAGGAGGCCCGGGCCGATGCAGCCACCTGGCGGGGCGAGGCCGAGGCGGAGACCCGGACCCTCCGGGAGGAGGCCGACTCTCATACAACCGACCTGCGCGAATCAGCGCAAGCCGATTCCGAGCGCATGAGGGCAGAGTCCGAGGCGGCTGCTCTCGAGGTTAGGACCGCGGCCGAGGCCTACTCGGCCACGCTGCGCGACAGTGCAGATCAAGACACCTCGAACCGACTGATTGCTGCCACCGAGGCCGCCGAGAATCTGCGGGCGTCGGTTTGGGATGAAGCCACGGCCATACTCGACCAGGTGAGCCGGGAAGTGGCCATGGTTCGCGAGAGAGCTGACAACGACTCGTTGGCGCTGATTGCCGAAGGCGAGCGGCAGTCCCACCGACTCGTGAGCCAGGCCCGACAGGCATCCGAGGAAAACCGGCGCAGTGCCCGTAGTGATTCCGAGCGCTTGGTGGGCGACGCCCAGGCTCAGCATGACGAGATCATTGAAACTGCCAACCGTGCTGCCCAGGCTGCCCAGGAACGTGCCCAGGCGCTCGAGCAGCGCCGCACGGAGTTGATGGGTCAGCTCGAGAAGGCGCAGGAGGCGATGCGTACTCTTGAATCCGAGCTAGATACCAAACGGGAGCATCTCCGTGATCGTGATGTGCCCGTCGACCTGAGCACCGTACGGGTTGTCAGTCCCCCAGAGCCGAAAGAGCATGACGGCGTGAAAGTCGTAATGCCTGTCACCGAGCCTCAGCCGGTCTCAGCCGAAGAGATCATGGACGAGGTTCGGAGCCTACGGGAACAGCGTCAGCATGTAGAAGGGGACGAGACCATCGAGGAGGCTAAGCCGGTAGCCGAACCCCTCGCGACGGTGGAAGCGGTGGATGTCGTGCCGGTAGAGGTCGGAGATGACATCGACTCACTGTTCGCCAACCTCAGAGCCGAGGAGCCTCCAGCCCAGCCCCCACTCGACGCAGGCTTGCCCGCCGGGGCCGATCCAGATCAGATTCGAGAAAGGCTGTTACTCCCCATCCAGAATCGGGCCCTGCGTCACGTCAAACGGCAGCTCACCGAGCTACAGAATCTGGCGTTGGAGCAGCTCCGGGTCACTAAAGACAAGTGGGACCCCGAGGTAGAGGTTCTGGTGGGGGCCCTGGCCGGCCCCGTGACAGAGCTCGCGCTCGAGAGTGTCCGCGCCGGCTATCGGGGGGCATCCGAGCTGGGTATTCCCGATGTGACGCCGCCCAAACTCACGGCCGAGGATGTGGAATCGCCGGCAGCCGAGCTGGCCACAGTGTTGACGGGTGAAGTCCAATCTGCCCTCGATGCAGCCCGCGAAGCCGGAGACAGTTCCCGGAAGATATCAGCGACTGTGTCCAAGATATTCCGCGGCTGGCGTAATGACGACGCCGAACGACGTTTGCGAGAAGCCTCCAGTGCCGCCTACGACGACGGCATGAAGGCCGCTCTGGCCCTGGCAGGGTATGCCGACGCCGACTGGGCGCTCGGGGACCGCTCCGCTGCCAGCCGGGCTTCTTAGGGCGTCCTGATCCTGGCTTGAGGGTGATTGTTTCTCGTGGTCGTAGACTGTCGACGTGTTACACCGGGAGCCCGAAGAAACCCCCCAGCCGCCCCGCAGGCGCCGGAGCCGTCGCTACCTGCTGAGAACCCTGGCGCTAGTTCTGCTAGTGCTCGCTCTCACTTTGCGGGGAGCAGCTGTGGCCTGGACAGACTTCCTCTGGTTCTCCTCTCTGGGTATGTCCAGCGTGTGGACCACGTTGGTTTTCACTCGGATATTGATCATCCTGATCGCCACGGTGGTGGCGTTCCTCGTGCTGTACATCAACCTCAGGGTCGCCGACAAACTCTCGCCCCGCGGTGTTGCCTTAGGTTCGCAGGATGAACTGGTTGCCCGGTTTCAGGCCTGGGCGCATCACTACAGCGGCCGGATCTACCTGGCAGCGGCTGCCGTCTTTGGGCTGCTCATCGGCCTGACTGCCGGTAACTGGTGGGAACGAGCTCTACTTTTCATCAACCAGACCGATTTCGGGATCACGGATCCGGTGTACGGCAAAGACATCGGCTTTCTTGTTTTCAGCGTGCCCTTTTATCGCGACGTTTTTGCCTGGACCTTCCAGCTGCTGGTCTGGACGACAATTCTGGTGGCCGTTCTCCACTATCTAAACGGCGGGATTCAGATTCAGCAGAATTTCCAACGAGTGAGCTCGGCCGTCAAGTTGCATCTTTCGATCTTGTTTGCGGCCCTGGCAGTGCTCAAGGCGGTCGGCTACTGGTTGGATCGGTATGACCTTCTCTATTCTCGCCGCGGAGCGATATTCGGGGCCGGCTTCACCGACATCAATGCCCAACGGCCTGCCCTGCAATTGCTGATCGGCATCTCACTGGCAGCGGCAGTTTTGCTTCTGGTAAACATTCGCTTTCGAGGCTGGACACTGCCGTTGGTCGCCGGCGGACTGTGGCTGGTGACGTCGGTGATAGTCGGCGGCGTCATCCCTGCTGCCGTCCAACGATTCTCAGTCGAACCAAACGAGATTGCCAAAGAGTCGCCGTTCATACGCGACAACATCGAATTCACTCGTGCCGCTTATGGCCTGGACAATATCGCGGTTAGCGATTTCGCTGCCTCCCCCGACCTCGACGCGCAAGACATCTTCAACAATCAGAGCACGGTCGACAACATCCGACTGTGGGATCCTGGAGTGCTTCGCACCACCTATCGCCAGCTCGAGCAGCTGCGGCAGTACTATCAATTCGCCGATGTCGATGTCGACCGTTACGTGATCGACGGGAAACCAACCCAGGTGTTGCTGGCGGGGCGCGAGATAGAAGTGGAGCAAGTTGCCGACAGCTCGTGGGTCAACGACCACCTGGTTTTCACGCACGGCTTCGGGGCGGTCCTGAGCCCCGCTAATGACGTGACTGCCGCCGGTCAGCCGGAATTCCTCGTCAACGACATCCCTCCCGTTATCACCACAGACGCCCTCACGCTCACCCAGCCCCGCATCTATTTCGGCGAGGTTCCCCGCTCGAGCAATTTTGTGATCGTCGGCACAGACGAGAAGGAAGTCGATGGGCTCGATCCCAACGGGGTAGTGAGCTTCAACACCTACGACGGCACCGGCGGTGTTGCGGTGGGCAGCGTTTTCCGCCAGGCGGCGCTGGCGTTGCGGTTTGGCGACTTCAACACCCTCATCTCCAGCAGGATCACCGGCGACTCTAAGGCGCTGCTGTTTCGCAACCTGTCAGATCGGGTGGAGAAGGTGGCCCCCTTCCTGGCACAAGATGCCGACCCCTACCTTGTATTCGACGACGGCGGGCTCTTCTGGGTAGTTGACCTCTACACCACCACCAGCAAGTACCCCTATTCGACCCCGGCCGAGGTAGCCGATGAGTTCGGCGGCACCTCACGACTGAGCACTGTTCCCAACACCCTGAGCGACGGGTTCAACTATGTTCGCAACTCCGTGAAGGCCGTCGTGGACGCCTACAACGGGACTATGACCTTCTACGTGGTGGACGTGGACGATCCCATCATTCGCACCTATCGCAAGGTCTTCCCCGACCTCTTCACAGACTTCAGCGAGATGCCGGATACTTTGCGCGACAACCTGCGTTATCCGGAGGACCTGTTCCGTGTGCAGTCCGACTTGTATACCGCTTATCACGTGCAGGACGAGCGGGTGTTTTTCAACCAGGGCGATCTGTGGCAGATAGCCCGCGACCCGTCATCCCAGACGGCCCTCCTTGCTAACGAGACCCTGCGAAGGTCCGGCGGGACCACCCGTCCAATGCTGCCCTACTACTTGTTGATTACCCTGCCCGGGGAGACCGACTCCTCGTTCCTGATCCTGCAGCCGTTCACGCCGAAGGACACTCCAAACATGGTCGGCTTCCTGGTGGCCAAGGGCGACCCGGACAGCTATGGGGAGATGATCCAGTATCAATTCCCGCTCGGAGATCCTCCGGATGGCCCCAACCAGGTGGGCGGCCGCATCAACCAGGACACAGAGATCTCTGCCCAATTCACACTGTTCGGACAGCAAGGCTCTGAAGTGGTGCAGGGCAACATGCTCGTCATTCCCATCGAGGAGTCGGTGATGTATGTCCAGCCGGTCTACTTGCAGGGAACCCAGGCAAATGCCCTCCCAGAGCTAAAGCGAGTTGTGGTTGTCTTTGAGGACCGCATCGTGATGCGGGAAACCCTGACCGAGGGTATATCCGCTGTTTTTGGGGGAACAGGGACCGAACCACCGCCGACTACCGAACCACCGCCGACTACCGAACCCCCGCCGACTACCGGGACCGTTGCCGACCTGTTGAGCCAGGCGCAAGCGGCATTCGATGCGGCCGATGCCGCTCTGCGAGCTGGAGATCTCGCCACCTACGCCGACAAGGTGGCGGAGGCTGAGCGTCTGGTTGCCCAGGCTGTCACCCAGATCGTCGCCGCCGGCTGATCTCAACTATCGAGCGCCTTTCCGCAAGCTGGGCCACAATGACCTCATGGGCCCCAGCCAACTCGAGGCCGCAGCTGCTGTCCTCGCCGAGTGCTTTGAGAAGTATTCCGAAAGGTTCTCGGAGATAACAGCGCGAGCCCAGGCCCGATTCGAAGTACGCAACTGGGCCGCGGGCAGAGATGATGCTGTCGAGCGGCTCGAGCTTTATCCGCTCGCGGTTTCTGAGGTCGAGGAGCGCTTGCGGAGTCTCCTGGGGGATGCTCTTGCCGACAAGGATGTCTGGGAGCGCATCAAACGGACCTTCTCGGTTCACCTGGCGGGCCACTACGCCTGGGATCTCGGCGAGACGTTCTTCAACTCGATAACCAGGAGGGTGTTCGCCACGATGGGGATGGACCCGCGCGTGGAGTTCGTCGACACCGACTTCACCAAGCCGCCAACTCGTCCCCGCCGTGAGCTGTATCACCTGTATGAGCGGGTAGGCACTCCGGCCGAGCTGGTGGACGCCATTCTCACGGATTTTCGTTTCGGAGTCCTGTACACGGACCTGCGCCGCGACGCCAAGCGGGTGGCCATCGAGTTGGAGGCGCGACTCGCGGAGCTCGGCCCCAACGCCGGCATTGATCGCGCTGAGCTGATCAAACCGGTCTTCTACAGGGGGCGCGGCGCCTATCTGGTCGGACGGTTGTATAGCGGCGAGCGGTTGATTCCTATTGTTTTTGCCCTGCGAAGCACTGATACCGGGATAGCGGTGGACGCCGTGCTTCTGGACGAGGACGCCGTCAGCATCCTGTTTAGCTTCACACGCTCTTACTTCCACGTGACCACCGCTCGGCCCTATGAGTTGGTTCAGTTCTTGCACACTCTCATGCCCCGCAAGCAGGGTTCGGAGCTTTACAACGCCGTGGGGTTCCATAAGCACGGCAAGACCGAGCAGTACCGGGAGATCCTCTCCTATTTGGCGAGATCAGATGTTTGCTTCGAGTTGGCGCCCGGCGCTCGCGGACTTGTGATGGTGGTCTTCACCATGCCGGGACTTGGGCTCGTATTCAAAGTGCTTCGGGATAAGTTCGGCCCTCCCAAGCGCATCACCCGTCGGGCGGTCCGCGCCAAGTACGCCCTGGTGTTCAAGCACGATCGAGTAGGTCGGCTCATCGACGCTCACGAGTTCGAGCATCTTGAGCTAGATCGGGCCAAGTTCTCCGACGAACTCTTGGCCGAGCTTGTCGCTGAATGCGGGGCGACAGTTCGAACAAACCAGGCCACGGTAGGTATCGAGCATGTGTACATCGAGCGCCGGGTGACGCCGCTCAATCTCTATGTGAGGGATGCCCAGCCTGAGGAGGCAGCGGCCGCAGTGGTTGACTACGGCTGGGCCATCAAGGACCTGGCGGTGAACGATGTGTTCCCGGGCGATCTACTGCTCAAGAACTTCGGGGTGACCCGCCACGGTCGGGTCGTTTTCTACGACTATGACGAGTTGACGTCACTGGGCGACTGCGTGTTCAGGGCCTTGCCGGAGCCATTTCCCGGTGACGAGATGGCCGATGTCCCGCCCTGGGGAGTGGGTGCCGGAGATGTGTTCCCGGAGGAGTTTCGCTCGTTCCTGGGCCTGCCTCCGGCTTTGCGCGAGGTGTTCGAGCAACATCATGGCGAGCTGCTGACACTGCGGTATTGGCTAGCCGTTCAGGGAAGAGTGGCGGCCGGCGAGCTCATCGAGGTTCTTCCATACAACGAAGCGCATCGCCTCGGCTAGCCGGCGAGAACCTTGGCGGCCTCCTGGATCGTGAATCGGCCTTCGGAGACTTCACGACCGACCACTACGCCGGCCAGCTTGGCGCCGTTGGCGGCTAGCCGCTTGAGGGCGGTTAGATCGCCGAGGTTGCGTACGCCGCCGGCGGCCACCACCTCTTCCTCGGCGGTGGCGGTGCGCAGGGCCAACTCCAGTGCCGCGTGGTTGGGTGGTTCCTTGAGGGCATCGCGTCCGGCTTCGGCGACCATAAAGCCGGCAGCGCCGGCAGAAGAGAGCTCTACGAGCACTTCTTCCAGGTAGCGGCCACTGCCTTCAGTCCATCCGCGGTAGACCAGTTCTTCATCTGGTTTGACGTCGAGGCTGACGACGATCCGGCCGGGGTGGTCGCGGCACAGATCCCAAATCAAGTTCTGATCGACTATGGCGACGGTGCCCATGGTCACCCGCCACGCCCCCGCGTCGAGTAGCTGCTCAACCTGGGCCGAGGATCTAACCCCGCCGGCCACCACCACCGGTATCTCTACCGACTCGATGAGCTCCATTATTTGTGGGCGGTTTCCGTAGTTGCTGTAGGCGGCGGCGTCCAGGTCGACGATGAGCAGGCGGTCCGCCCCTTTCGCCTCCCAGCCGGCGGCCCGGGCGATCGGGTCCGCCTCCAGAGAGATGGCTTCGTTGATATCGCCTTTAGGCAGCCGCACGGCCCTACCGTCGAGAATGTTCACGCGGGCATAGAGATCCATTGCGGTCAGCCTACAAGCTCGGCAATCGGCAGTCGGCAGTCAGCATTCAGCAGTCGGCAATCAGCCTCTTGCCTCCTGCTCTTGTTCTTTCTTGCCGACTGCTCTTTTCTTGCTGACTGCCGACTGCTCTCTTCGGCCTACTGCCGACGGCCCTCTCGGGGATAGGATCAGCCTGAATCTGGCTGTCTGTGAGGAGTGATATGGACATTGAAGGTGTGGCTGCCATCGTCACCGGCGGTGCTTCCGGCCTGGGCGCGGCTACGGTGCGGCGGCTTGCGCGCAAGGGAGCCAGGGTGCTGGTGGCCGACGTACAAGCCGGATTGGGCGATGCTATAGCCGACGAAGTGGGGGGAGCGTTCGTCAGAACTGATGTGACCAACAGCGACGAGGTGCAGGCCGCCGTGGATGCTGCCACGGAGATGGGCCCGGTGAGGGTACTCGTCAACTGCGCCGGCATCGGGCCCCCTTCCCGGACGCTGGGTCGCGATGGCACTCCACTCGAGCTCGACTTCTTTGAGATGGTGCTGCGGATCAACCTCATCGGCACGTTCAACGCCATTCGACTGACGGCAGAGGCGATGGCTAAGACGGAACCGGTGGCAGGCGGCGGTCGCGGCGTGATTGTCAACACTGCCTCGGTTGCGGCTTTCGATGGGCAGGTCGGCCAGGCTGCCTATTCCGCCTCCAAAGGCGGCATCGTGGGGATGACACTTCCGGTGGCCCGCGATCTCGCGGTGGTCGGAATCAGGGTGAACACGATTGCTCCTGGGCTCATGGACACACCACTGTTGGCGGGACTGCCAGAGCCGGCTCGGGAGTCTCTCGCCACGCAGGTGTTGTTTCCGCAGCGGCTCGGTGAGCCCGACGAATTTGCTCACCTTGCTTATCACATCGTTGAGAACGACTACCTCAATGGTGAGACCATTCGTATGGATGGCGGCATTCGCATGGCCCCCAAGTAACAAGTCGATACATATCGCCCGGCCGGTCATAGAGTTCTCAGCGTTCCCATGGAGTTACGCTCACACCGTGCCCGGAGAAACACCACCGCGCTCGTGCTGGCGCTGGTCGCTTCTGCCTGCACGTCCTCATCTTCAGACTCCACCACTACGGTAATTCCCGATCCCCCGGGCACTACAACGACAATCACAGCCCCGGCTGCGTCACCGGTCGAGATGCCTTCCTTCCCCGGCGACGACGTGCTGGTTGATGTGGATTCTGGCGTGACCATCGGCGTGCTCGACAATGGCCTCACCTATTACATCCGGCGCAACACCCGTCCCGGAACCCGTGCCCAACTTCGCCTTGTGGTAAAAGCAGGGTCTGCCGTTGAGGATCCCGATCAGGACGGTGTAGCCCATTTCGTTGAGCACATGTTGTTCAACGGTACGG
Organism: uncultured Gammaproteobacteria bacterium; assembly: GCA_964195005.1. Lineage (GTDB taxonomy): Bacteria > Actinomycetota > Acidimicrobiia > Spongiisociales > SHLN01 > JAUXLW01. The sequence continues at coordinate 8,987 of CAXMOO010000038.1, read as the reverse complement.
AGGCTTTCCCGGCCAACGAGCTCATCAAAGTGCTGGAGCGGTTCGGGTCTGAGTTCGGGCCCGATATCAATGCCTTCACTAGTTATGACCAGACCGTCTACGAGTTACAAGTCCCCACCAACGACCCCGACAGCCTGGAAACTGCCTTCGACGTTCTGGCCGAATGGTCGTCCCACGCCACCTTCGATCCGGCCGAGATCGACCTCGAACGAGGGGTGATGCTCGAAGAGTGGCGTCTCCGGAGCCAGAGCTTCGGCGGGAGGTATTTCGAGGCGGTTTCGGAGCTGCTCTTCGAAGGCTCGCCGTACGAAGGTCATGACACTCTGGCCGGGCCTTCCGAGCTCGACGCCACTACGCCCGAAACGCTCACCCGATTCTACGAGGATTGGTATCGCCCGGATCTGATGGCGGTCGTCGCAGTCGGTGATTTCAGTGTGGCGGAGGTGGAGCAACTGATCAGGGAGCGGTTCGGCCCTCTACAGAACCCGACCAATCCAAGGCCTCGCCCTGATTTCTTCACCGAGCCGGCTGCTGAGGCCAAGTTTGCCGTTCTGCCCGACCCCGAATACCAGGGAGCGTTCGTCGAGCTGAACTATCCGCTGCCGGCACTGGAGCTGGGAACCATCGGGGCCGAGCGCCAGGGTCTGGCGTTGGGCCTGGCCTTTGGCATGATCGTTACCAGGCTGCAAGAGGACGCTCAACTTGGAGGCGTGCCCTTTTTCGAGGCCTCCTATGCCGAGAACCCCTTTGTTGATGAGCAGCGCACGCCGGGCCTCGGTGCTTTTTCCGACCCCGCCGACCTGGCTGCCACTGCGGAGGCAGTCCTGATCGAGGTGCAGCGAGCGCTCCAGTTTGGTTTCGGCGCCGAAGAGCTGGAGCGATCCATCGATATCGTTCGTGACGACGTCGAGCTGGCGTTCGACAGCCGCGCCTCGAAGCAGGACGTCCAGTACGCCGACGAGTACCTCAGCCACTTTCTCGTCGGTTCCTCGATTCCAGATGCGCGTGCTCGCCGGGACCTCCTGAGGCGCCTGCTCGACCAGATGACAACCGGGCAGGTGGCAGACACTCTGCGGGCGACGTTGCGGACCACCCAACCACTGGTGATCGTCGCCGGCCCGGATTCGGCGACGGCCCAGATTCCCACAGCAGATGCCCTGGCCGAGATCGTGACGAGAGTGGCTTTGAGCGAGGTGGATCCCCGTTCGGACGATGCCCTCGTTGTTGAGTCGCTGATGCCGGCACCGGGCCCGGTGGACATTGTGGACCGGGGGACCCTTGGCCGGTTGCTGCCCACCGTCATCGAGCTCGAAAATGGAGTCAGGGTGGTGTATCTCGAAACCGACATCGCCGCCGATACCGTCACGTTCGGGGCGATGAGCCCGGGAGGATGGCTCGTGCTCCCGGCCGAGGACGCCGTCGAAGGCCAGCTCATCGGCGACATTGTCGTCGGGAGCGGTGTCGGTGATTTCAATCAGGTCACCCTTGATCGGTTCCTGACCGGTGAGACGGTGGCGCTGGTTCCGTACATTGACGAAGACACCGAGGGGTTTTTCGGCAGCTCGGACACCGCCGGGCTCGAACTGCTCTTCCAGCTGATTCATCTCTACATGACCGAGCCCCGGGTGGATCAACAGACATTCGCCAATTTGCTGGGGCAGCTCCGACCGCTGGCGGCAGCTCCCGACTCGGTTCCCCTTCTAGCCCTTGCCAACGAGGTCAACCGGCTTCGGTATGACGACGACCGTCGTTACCTGGACTTGCCGACGGTTACAGACCTTGACAACTTCGACCTTGATCGAGCCCTGGCCGTCTACCGGGAAAGGTTCGCCGACGCTGATGACTTTGTGTTTGCGTTCGCCGGAGACTTCGAACCCGGCCGGCTCGAGGAGCTGAGTCGGCGCTACCTGGGAACTCTGCCGTCGCTTCCTACTTCGGAGCCTTTCCCCTCTGGCCGACCCCCGGCTCCTACCGGGGTACTCACCCGTACGGTCGAGGCAGGGGAGGGTGAGCTGGGGGCGGTCGCATTCGTATTCACTTCGGAGCGGATTGTCGACCATGACACCGAGATTCGATTGGCCGTGCTCGAGTCCGTGCTCAACCAGCGGTTGACCGAACTGCTGCGCGAGGAATTGTCTGCCACCTATTCACCACTGGTGGCCACGTCGGCGCAGTTTGGGGGCATCAATGAGATCGAGGTCTACGTTCAAGTGAGCGGGGATCCCGAAGGGCTCGAGACAATACGCGAGGCGTTCTTGGCTGCCCTGTCCAGCTTGCGCCTCGAAGGGCCCACGGAGGACGAGTTGGCGATTGCCATCCGCCAGGTCACCAGCGATTTCGAATTCGTGACGAATCCATTCTGGGTCGGTGCGATGCTCTTCTACTCCCAGATCCCCGGTGCGGATCCGGAGAATTTGATCTCCCGCATTGCCGACACTGAGGCGGTGACTGCTCGACAGGTACGCGACCTGAGTCGGCTCCTGCTTCCCGCCCAGCGCTACATCCAGGTCAAGCTGATTCCCGCCGGCTGATTCCTGGTCGAAGGTTCCGAGGCCGCGAGGGCATCTGGTGGCGAGGGGGGCGAGAACCGTCACCTCGACTCGTCGGGCGACGTGTTGGTGAGACATGACGGTTCGGGGCTGCCAGCCTGCGGTACTCAGCTTCACGCAGTCTCTCGCTCTGGATTACACCGGCCAGCATCTCAAAAAGGTGCTGATTCATGACCGCAAGTCCATGAGCCGAGCCGTGGCCGCTTCCGCCCGCAACTCGTGGAGGCGGGTGCGAAGCTGCACTGTCTCCACCCGGACCTGTCCGTTCGACCGCAGATCCTCATACCGGCCCCTGACCCGGGACAGCTCATTCAACACCACGCCAACCGGTCGGGCGGTTGCGGCCGAACCGGGGCGAGATGCCCTGGGCGCTGTCGGCGGTCGATCTCGTCCGGTCCGCCTGGCGGCTACAACATCGATCTTGGGAGCTTCCATTGCTCTTGTCCTTTCGTAATCAGTCGTAATGGTCTATACTGACTTTGTATATTACGCACTAGCCTATAATAAGTAATAGGTCAAATGAATTTCATCACTTACTCAGATTTAGCGGTACAGATGGCAGTCGATCTCGTGAACACACGCGATCCGCTCACGGAGGACGACGACCTCAAGACCGTGGCGGATTTACGTTCCTTCCTCGCTCAGTACAAAAGGGACTGGCCGCGAGAGGATTGGCATCCGGGCCGGCCGACCAGGCAGGATGTACTGGACGCCGTTGAGTTACGCGAGAGACTCCGGACCGTTTTTGCGGCCGACGAGGTTGGCGAGGCCGCCGCGCTTCTCAACGGCATCCTGAGCGACGCTTCGGCGGTGCCGCGGATCAGCACGCATTCGGCCAACCCCCATCTGCACTTCGAGCCTTTGAGCGGCGGAACCGCCTCCTGGCTGGCTGCAGCCACTGCCATGGGTCTCGGTGTGGCGCTGTGCGACGGAGGGTTGAAGCGGTTCGGTATGTGCTCGTCGCATAACTGCGTTGACGTGTTTATCGACGGCTCCAAGAATCGGTCGCGACTCCATTGTTCTACCAAATGTGCCACCCGGGATAACGTGGCGGCGCTTCGCGAGCGCCAGCGGAAGTTGGAGCAAACTCCCACCGCTTAGGTCGTGATAACCCCGCCGTTCCCGCAGGTGGGGGAAGCGGGGATTGCGATCCCTCGGATAAGATCGGCGGCCGTTACTCTGCACCCATGGCGAAGCGAAAGCAACCGGCCAGGAAGAAGAAAGCTTCGGGGGAGGCAGCGGAGAAAGCCGCCGCCAAGAAGGCCCGGCGGGCAGAGCGCCAGCGGTTGGAGGCCGAAGCTCGGGCCCAAGCCGCGAGGAAGGCCAAGCTTCGCCGGAGTGCCCTGACCGCAGCCGGTGTCGCCGTGCTGGCTCTGGCAGGATTCTTCGTGTTCTCGCTCTTCCAGCCCAGCACCGAGGTGGCCGGAGTCGAGAAGCCGGTGAGTCTCGGACGCGACCACCTGTTGCAAGGGGAGACCTTCAACTACGCGTCGGCCACTCCCACCAGCGGCACCCATGCTCCAAGTGCTCCCCGGTGCGGAGTGCTCGCCGGTGGCTTGCCACTCGAGTTTGCCGTCCACGCACTGGAACACGGTGTGGTCGTGGTCTGGTACCGCCCCGACCTCGAAGGCGATGTGCTGCCGGAGCTGACCACGATGATTGAGGCATGGAAATCCAACGTGATAGTGGCGCCCAACCCTCGGATTACTGAGCCGCTGGTAGCCACTGCCTGGAATCGCCTGAAGAGATTCGACGCTGTCGGCCCCGACGTTGCCGAGTTCATCGACGTCTATCGGCGGCGCGGTCCCGAAGACGTCACCTGTGACATTTAGAGATCAGATGATGCCGGCCTCAATGTCCGCCACCATTTGCGACGCCGGGTCACCACACAGCACGGAGACGCTGGGAGCGCCGGCGGCGACGCGATCCCGTACCGCTTGTTCGAGCCTCCCGTCGCTGATGAGTGGGTAGAAATCATCACCGGGGCAGCTCGTGGCGGCCCAATCGCGATGGCCGCGGATAGTGGAGGCGTCTACACCGAAATGGATGGATCCCCAGGCAAGTAGGTCGACGACCGTGGCCACCTGCGCGGCGGGGATGCCCTGCCGGTTGAAGTCCCCTTCCGCGCAAACCAGGAAGTGCCCTGTGGGATCGTAGTTCGTCCCGGTGTCTCCCGCGGCGGTCACCGGCCGACCTTCGTAGACGTGGCCACGGGCGTCGACGATGAAGTGGTACGCAAGGTCGGGCCAGCCCCGATCGTCGATGTGGAAACGTTGATGTTGACGGACCCGGGCCGGCGCATTGCGGTTGGTGTCCAGGAGCGCCGCTGTGTGGTGGACGGTCATCCGCTCGACCGTGTGGGTGGTGAACCCCCCGGCGGCTTCACGGCCGCCCCAGGCTGTCTTGCAGATTGCCTGAAGATCCCCGCTCGCGGTCAGGACGATGGTGGTAGTCGGTGGAACGGTGGTAGTCGACGTCGTCGAGCTGGTCGTGCCCGGGGCGGGTGGGGTGGTAGGTGGGGGTGGAGGCTCCGTCGTGGCGGTGGTGGTAGAGGGTGGTTCGGTGCTAGAGGTTGCTGGTGCAGTGATCGCCGTGGTTGTCGAGGAGGGCGCGGGCCCGGAAATGGCCTGAGCACGCGTGCTGGAGGTCCCGGCCGACGCGGCAGGATCCGCTTCGACGCTCGGCCCCGACCCCCGGTTGGCCGCCCAGGCCCAGCCGGCCGTTGCGCCGGCACCGGCCAGACCAGCGAGCATGGCAAGAAACCGCCGTCGGGGGAGGTCGGGAGGGCTCATCGGTCACACATGGTCAAGGTCCGTCAGCGTAGCTCAGGACCGGCGATGGGCAGCGGCGCCTTACCCGCCACCCTGCGGTGGGTGGATGGTGACCGATCCTGAGATGACCCGCGGCTGGCGGCTTTCGGCGGCGCGGCGCCAATTCCGTGCCCGGTCGAGGATTGCCCAATCGACCCTGGGGGGTCTTTGTCGCCTGGGCGTGGTCTGGTACGGAGCGGCGCTGGCTCCGCTCACGACGTTGCGCGGCATTCTTCCGTACGGCCTAGTCGGCATCGTGTCCCATCACCCTGGCGTTCACGCAGCAAGTGTTTCACGAATTCACAAGTTTGGCAATGTTCCGCTCCTGGACCCGGAGCGTCGCCGATTAGTGTCGGTGTGAGTTCTCGGAATTGGCCGGCGGAAAATAGGAGCAGGCGAGAGATGGCGAACGAACCCAACTATCAGTCTGGCTTCGGGAACGAGTTCGCATCCGAGGCTCTGACGGGGGCACTCCCGAAGGGGCAGAACAACCCGCAGAAGCCGCCGCTGGGCCTATATACCGAGCAGCTCAGCGGCACGGCCTTCACGACGCCCACCCACCGCAACCGCCGTAATTGGCACTATCGGATTCGCCCCTCGGTTCGGCATGCCTGGCGTTTCGAGGAGGTAGATCGCCACTTCATCCGCACGTCTCCGGCCCGCGAGGCTGCGCCCCCTATCGGCCAGTTGCGCTGGAACCCGCCGCCCTTTCCGGAGGAAGCGACCAACTTTCTGACCGGAATCCGCACGATCTGTACCAACGGTGATGCTCACACCCAGGTGGGCATGGCGGCGCACATCTACATGGCCTCGCAGTCAATGACTAACACTTATTTCTACGACGCCGACGGTGAGCTACTCGTCGTCCCCCAAACGGGACGCTTACGGTTCGCCACCGAGTGCGGAGTGTTAGTCGTCGCACCGGGTGAAATCTGTGTGATCCCCCGGGGTATGAAGTTTCGAGTCGAGCTGCTTGACGGACCTTCCCGCGGCTACATCTGTGAGAACTACGGCGACTACCTGGAGCTGCCCGAGCGGGGCCCGATAGGGGCCAACGGGCTGGCCAACCCCCGGGACTTTCTCTATCCGGTAGCAGCATTCGAGGACAAAGAGGAGGCGGGCGAGTTGTACGTCAAGTTCGATGGCCGCCTGTTCATGGTGGAACTGGATTTCTCCCCGCTCGACGTCGTGGGTTGGCACGGGAACCACGTGCCTTACAAATACGACCTACAGAAGTTCGCCACCATCGGGTCGATCAGCTTTGATCATCCCGACCCGTCCATATTCACCGTGCTGACGAGTGCCTCGGACCGGGAGGGCGTCGCCAACATGGATTTTGTGATTTTCCCTGATCGGTGGCTGGTGGGGGAGCACACGTTCCGACCTCCCTGGTACCACATGAACATCATGAGCGAGTTCATGGGCTTGATATACGGGGTCTACGACGCCAAAGAAGAAGGCTTCGAGCCGGGGGGAATGAGCCTTCACAACATGTATTTTCCGCACGGTCCCGACCATGACGCCTGGTTGAAAGCCACCACATCCGACCCGGCGCCCGAGAAGCTCGAAGGGACGCTGGCGTTCATGTTCGAAACCCGTTACCCGCTCATTCCCACCGCCTACGCCTCCGAAATCCCGGCGTTGCAGGACGACTATCCGAGCGTGTGGCATGCCCTGGAGCGCCACTTCGAGGGGCTTTAGTACTCCCCCTCCTCGCCTTCGCTTCGTTCAGGCGGTCCTTCCCCAGGAGGACATAGGGAGGGGATGGCTCACTCGTCGGGCAGGACCTTGCCGGGGTTGAGGATGTTGTTGGGGTCGAGCGTCTTTTTGATGTCACGCATCACTGCTACTGCCTCGGCGCCATGTTCGGCGACGAGGTAGGCCCGCTTGCCGATCCCGATCCCATGCTCCCCGGTTGAGGTTCCGCCCATCTCCAACGCCTTGTCGATCAGTTCACCGTTCAGTGTTTCGGCGTTCCTTCTGGCCACAGCGTCGTCCGGCGCGAAGTTGAGGTTCATGTGCATGTTGCCGTCTCCGGCGTGCCCGATTACCCGGTAATCCAATCCCCGGGCTGCTGCCCGGTCCTGGCTGAAGGCGATCAGGTCGGGAAAGCGGGAGATGGGCACCGCTACGTCCACGCTTATGATCCTGTGGCCGGGAAAGCGCCGATGGACCCGCTCGCGGATGCTGTGTCGCATACGCCACATTGCGTTCCGGGCCTCCCGTCCGAGGCCGCGGTCCGACCCGGTAGAACCGGCCTGGTCACAGATTTCGAGGGCGCTCATCATTGCCTCCCCGACAGCTTTCTCATTGGGCCCTGTGAACTCGATCATCAACGACGGAGCGACGGGGAGGTCGGCTCCTTCATCCTCGTTCATCCAGGCGATGTGATCCTGATGAACCAGTTCGACGGCAGCGGGGTCGAGGCCATGGCCCATGATCCCGTAAACGGCCTCGGCGGCGTGCGGCACATCGGGGAAAGAGACGATCGCAGTGCTGAAGTGCTCCGGCACCGGATAGACCAACAAAGTGGCCTCGGTCACCAGCCCCAGTGTGCCCTCCGATCCGACGATGAGATGCGTCAGGTCGTATCCAGCCGATTGTTTGACCGACCGCGACCCTGTGTTGATGACCCTGCCGTCCGCCAGAACTACCTCCAGGGCCAGAACGTGGTCACGGGTGGCGCCGTACTTGACGGTGCGGATTCCGGCAGCATTGTTGGCGATCATCCCACCGATGCTGGCGTTGGCGCCGGGATCTGGTGGAAAGAAGAGGCCGAAGCCACTCAGTTGCTTTTCCAGGTCGAGCCGCAAGACCCCCGGTTGAACCGTGACCTGGAAGTCGGTGGCGTGGACCTGCAGCACCCGGTTCATGCGGGCAAAGTCGATGACGATGCCCCCATGCACCGGGACGGTGTGCCCTTCGAGGCTTGTGCCGGCGCCGAACGCCGTGAGGGCTATCCCGTGTCGGTTGGCGAGCTCGGCCACAGCGCTGACATCCGCTGTTGATTCAGGGAAGACAACCACGTCGGGGAGGACGGGTGGATGGGTGGACTCATCATGGGAGTGAAGCTCGAGCACTGAAGCCCCCTGGGCCACATGGTCCTGCCCGAGGACGGAAATCAGCTCTGCGAGAATCTCAGGATTAAGCCTCGGCACCCGCCGAACGATACAGCCCGCCCGGAGAACCCCGTAAGGTCTAGGCGGCCTCTTCTTCAGCCTGGTCGGGCTCCAGGCGCAGCAGAATCTTGCGCATCTCCATCTGGGCCATGACCAACCTTGACAGAGCTTCCAGCGAGTCCAGCTGGCCCTGGGTCAGTTCCCGGGGCACCCGATCGATGACGCACAATGTGCCGAGCGCGTTGCCCGAAGATGTCAAGAGTGGCGCTCCGGCGTAGAAGCGGATTTGCGGATCGTTGCGAACGAGCGGGTTGCTGGAGAAACGCGGATCGCTGGCGGCGTCCTCGACAACCAGCATCTCCGACGGATCCCACACCGCGTGTGCGCAGAAGGCCAGGTCGCGGTGTGTTTCGGGGACGTCGTACCCGACAGAGCTCTTGAACCATTGACGATCACGGTCCACCAGACTCAGGAGAGCGATTGGCGTCTGGCAGATGTAGGAGGCGAGG
>CAXMOO010000037.1:0-24229 GCA_964195005.1 uncultured Gammaproteobacteria bacterium | reverse complement strand
TTGTAAAGAGCGTGATTAAGAGTACGAAGGAAGCGATGTTGCCACTCAGTTGATATTGGAGATGCAGCGGTCTTTTTTGGAGAACCGCTCCTGTCATTGAGTTATATGACTTTTACAATCCCTCGCAACTGCGAGCCCTCTTCGGCGGAACGCTGCTTCGTCTTGTGGAAGGAACGGAAGGCGATGAAGAGGGGGCCGCCCCTGGAGAGGATTTCGTGAGCGGTGACCCCGGGCTGTTGCGGGTGCACTCCAGCCTCCACGGGGCCATCGTCACAGCTTTCGCCAAGAACGATGCCACCGAGCCGGTTTCCCTTGCCCGCCTCGGCTGCGCTGTGCCCGAGGACGCCCACCACGCGCAGGTCTACCGCGCCATCGCAGCCACCCTCGACAACATTGATCTCGTCAACGGCGCTCGGCGGGATATCGTCCGGCCGCTCATTCTCTCCGCCACAGCCGCGCTGACTCCCGATGTTGGGGTGCCGGAGATCTAGCAGCGGCCTGTCAGGGAGCCCACCCGGCAAAAGCGTCGATCATGGCCTCGACGTCCGGACCCAGGGGATAGAGCACCGGGCAGGTACAGCCGCGTTCCATATACTCGGCCACCTTGTCCCGGCACTCGTCCGCCGTGCCTGCGGCAGTGATCATCTGCACTACGTCATCGGGTATTAGCTTGGAGGCAACCTTCACCTCCTCGAGTGTGGCCGGCCACGTGAGCACCTGAGTGATCTCATCGAGCAGGTCCCGGGGCACTCCGGAGGCTTTCATGATGTGCGGTTGCTGGCCCAGATACTGGGTGACCAGCATCCGGGCGGCGTCCAACGCCGTCCGGCGATCATCCGCCATGGAGCACACGATGAGCTGGGGGCGGTCCACGTCCTCCAGCGTGCGACCGGCGCGAGCCGCCCCGATCGCAATGTGCTCTACAGCCCGAGCGTTGTAATCGGGCGAAACGAGGTAATTCAGTAGCACCCCGTCTCCTACCTCGCCGCCCAGCTCCATCATCTTCATCCCGGTGGCACCAATGTAGATGGGTACGTCCTTGGGCCGGCGCTCGTGATACACGTAGTCCAGCTCCACACCGTCCAGGTGCACGAATTCGCCATCGAATGTGACGGTCTCGTTGTTCAAGAGCGCCCGTACCGCTTGAACGGTCTCCCGCATGGCGGTGAGTGGCTTGCGCCTATCGACGCCAACTTTGGAGGCCAGCGGCTCCCACCAGGCTCCCAGGCCCAGGATGACCCGCCCAGGAGCCAGGTCGTCGAGCGTCGAGAAGGTCGAAGCAAGCAGCGCTGGATTGCGAGTCCAGTTGTTGACGACCCCCGCTCCCACCTTGATCCGCTCGGTCACTGCGGCGAAGGCCGCCATCGGTATCGTGGCCTCCCTCGCCAAGCGGCTCTCCGCCTGCCAAACGGCTTCGTACCCCTGTTCTTCTGCATACCGGACGATTCGCATGCCGTTGCGGATGGTCTGGGCGTTCTGAAGATAGAGAGCGATCCGGGGTGGGGCCATCAGCGCACTCATGAGGGCTCAGACAAGTCCCGGGGGCGGGGCGGGAGACCCTTTGGCCGTTTGAGAATTTGTGTGAGGCGGGGCACGTCGTGATCGAAGCCCGGAGAGACCTGTGGTGCAAGACTTCCGTCGCCCCCAGTGGCGGCAGTGATGAGGAAGGAGTGACTGCCCTCGATCGCGAAGCGGTCGGAGCTGACGATGAGGCGCCGATTCACCACCGTCTGGTCTCCCTCCTCTGGACAACAAATGTTACAGGCGCCGATATGTCAGAAGTCGCCTACGCCAGGATGAGGACGGCAAGCGCATCGGACGACGTCCGCCATCCGTCACCCCCCGGGCCACCATTTGCGAATCTCGTCGACGAGCTCCTCGCCGGCGTCGTCCTGGACGAAATGACCGGCTCCTTCGATGATCACCGTGTGATGATTGGATAGAAGCTTTTCCCACTGTTTGCGTTGCTGGGTTCGGAAGGCGAGGTCCTTGTCGGGCCAGAGAATGAGAGCCGGCTTGTCGGCGATCGACGGCAGCTTGTCGGAAATATCCTGCAACCAGGGCGTCTCTCCCAGGATGGCACCGGGGAGAAGCGCGATCGGTTCGCGGGAGTCGGGAGTGGGGAATGGGCCCTTGTACATAGCCCACTCCTCTTTTGATGGCTTCGCGCGCTTGAAGCCTGATTTCATCATGGGGTTGATGAAGATGTTGAACCGTCTGATCGCGTACCCCATGGCTGAGCTGCCCATCACTTTCGAGAAGCGCTCAATCTTCTTGACTCCGGCCACCGGCCACGCCCAGGTGTTGCATACGATGAGGGAGCGGACTCGATCGGGACGCTCAACCGCCATCCCGAACCCGATCGGCCCGCCCCAGTCGTTTGCCATGACAGTGAACTCATCCAACCCAAGTTGATCGACGACTTTCCCGAGCACTGCCGAGTGCTCGTGGGGCATGTAGCCGTACCCGGGAGCAGCCTTCGACAGGCCGAACCCGGGGTTATCGACGGCGATGCACCGGAACCGGTCCTGCAACCCCAGGATGACTTTGCGGTAGAGAAAGGACCAGGCAGGGTTGCCGTGGACCATGACGATCGTCGGGCCTTCACCGACGTCGACATAATGAACTGTTGAGCCGTCCACTTCCATGAACTTGCTCTCGAATGGAAACAGGGTCTCGTTGAACCAACTTGGGCGTTGCGTCACTGTCTTTCTCCTCGATTGCAAGGCTCAACATAGTTGAGGGTTGGCGGGTCACGGCCGCCGGGGCAGTTTTCGTGCGAGATTCCCGATGGCCGGGCGACGTTGAGCGAGCCGTGTTTGTCATGGCTCTAGATGCCCGCCGGGCCACTACTCTGGCCCGCGATGGTCGCATCAGAGGTTTCCCCGGAATCTGTTCTTCGCGCAGACATTCGCTTGCTCGGGAATCTGCTTGGCCGGACTCTGGTGCGCCAGGAAGGGCAGGAACTGCTGGACCTGGTCGAGAGAGTGCGGGCCCTGACCAAGCTCCTGCGAAGCCCGCAGGCCGAGCCCGCCGCGCCCGCCGAGGAGCTGACGTCGATACTGGCCGGGTTGGACCTGGAGACCACCATCCAACTGGTCCGTGCCTTTTCGTCATACTTCTACCTCGCCAACATCGCCGAGCAAACCCATCGGCTCGCCGATCGGGCCGCGATCGCCGGCGGCGGCCGGGGACGTCTCCAGGCCGTGGTTGACCGGATCGCCGAAGCGGACCTCGACCCGGCCGAGGTGGAGTCCATCATTCACCGCTTAGAGCTACGGCCCGTCTTCACCGCCCATCCGACAGAGGCAGCTCGGCGCTCTATCCTCTCCAAGGTTCGGCGAGTGGCCGAGCTCCTGGAGGAGCGCTCCGACCCGAGGCTGACCGAAGCCGATCAGGATCGCGTTGAGCGGCGCCTCGCAGAGGTCATTGACCTCATGTGGCAGACCGATGAGCTGCGGCGCGAGCGACCCGATCCCATCGACGAGGCCAGATCAGTGATCTACTACTTCGACGAGATGTTTCGGGACGTTGTCGGCGATCTCTTCGACGAGCTCGACCACCAGCTCGGACGGCTCGGTGTAGAGCTCACCCCACACGCCCGGCCGCTCCATTTTGGCACGTGGGTGGGCGGTGATCGAGACGGCAATCCCAACGTGACCCCCGAAGTGACGATGGAGGTGATGGCGGTTCAGCACGACCACGCCTTGCGCGAGCTCATCGGCGCAGTCGAGCAAATCGCCACCGAACTCAGCACTTCGGAGCGAATTGTCGGCATCAGCGACGAGTTGGAAGAGTCTCTGGCATCGGACCGGGAAATGATGCCGGCGACCTTCCGACGCTACGAGCGCCTCAGCAGGGGGGAGCCCTACCGCATGAAGTTCGGCTACATCCACCAGCGCCTCGGGGCTACCCGAGAGCGCCTCGGTGAGAGCAGGGAGCACGTCGGCGGCCAGGACTACTCGACGGCCGACGGACTCCACGAAGAGCTGGCGATCATGCAGCGCTCGCTCCTCGCCAACCGGGGCGAGCTCATAGCTCAAGGGTCGCTGGCGCGGCTACTCCATCTCGTGCAGGCGTTCGGTTTCCACCTGGCGACGATGGATATTCGTGAGCATGCCACCAAGCATCATCTGGTTCTGGAACAGCTCTTCGAGCGGATCGACGGACCTAGCTCGTATATGAGACTGAACCGCGATGATCGCACCAAACTGCTGGCTGCTGAGTTGTCGAGCAAGCGGCCGTTATCCTCGGTCACAACCCCATTGGACGGACCCGCCGCCACGACACTGGCCACATTCGCCACGGTTCGGCAGGCGATTGTCCGGTTCGGCCCGGCGATAGTGGAAAGTTACATCGTCTCCGAGACGGGCGGCGCCGACGATGTGCTGGCCGCGGCGGTTCTTGCCAGGGAAGCCGGCCTCATCGATTTGCACGCCGACATTGCCGACATTGGTTTTGTGCCGCTTTTCGAGACGACGGAGGAAGTGACCGCCGCCGGGGCGATCCTCGACGAGCTGCTGTCTCAGGGGTCCTATCGCCGGCTGGTGGCATTGCGGGGTGACTTGCAGGAGGTGATGCTCGGCTACTCCGACTCCAACAAGCACGCCGGCATTACAACGGCCCAATGGGGCCTCTACAAAGCGTCACGGGATCTGCGCGATGTGGCCCGCAGGCACGAGGTCAAGCTTCGTCTGTTTCACGGCCGGGGTGGCACTGTCGGGCGAGGCGGCGGGCCCACCGGCGAGGCGATCAAGGCCCAGCCATGGGGAACGGTTGACGGCCGCATCAAGATCACCGAACAGGGCGAGGTCATTGCCGACAAGTATGGCCTGCCGGACCTGGCCAGAGACAACCTCGAGCTGGCGCTGGCCGCGACGATTGAAGCTTCAGTGCTGCACCGTGGGCCTCGTCGAGCCTCGGAGGTTCTCGATCGTTGGGACCGCACGATGGACGTGGTGTCCGACGCCGCCTATGTGGTGTACCGGGAGTTGATCGATCACCCGAGCCTGGTCGACTACTTCCTCACCGCCACGCCGGTGGAGGAGCTGGGCCAGATGAACATCGGTTCCCGCCCGGGCCGGCGGCCAGATTCGGGCGGGGGCCTCAGTGGCCTGCGGGCCATTCCGTGGGTGTTTGGCTGGACTCAGTCTCGCCAGATCGTTCCCGGCTGGTTCGGGTTGGGCACCGGTTTGGAGGCGGCGGTCGAAGCCGGTCTGAGTGGCGAGCTCGATGAGATGCAGCAGGACTGGCCTTTCTTTCACACTTTCATTTCGAATGTCGAAATGACTCTGGCCAAGACCGACCTGGCAGTGGCCGCCCGCTACGTCGAGGAGCTAGTCGAGCCCGAGCACCGGGAGCTCTTCGAGATCATCAAGGACGAGTACGAACGTACTGTGGCAGCGGTGCTGCGGATTATCGGAGCTAAGAGTCTCCTGGAGCACCACCCGATCCTGCAACGCACCCTGGCAGTTCGCAATGTCTACATCGACCCGATCAGCCTGCTGCAAGTGGGCCTGCTCGCTCGCTCCCGGGAGACCGAAGCGGCCGATCCTGCCCTGCAGCGGGCGTTGCTGCTTACAGTCAACGGGGTGGCGGCCGGCCTCCGCAATACCGGGTAGGTCGTTGGGGGTTTGCCTCGGTGAGCACCACCCCCCGGTCTCACGAAAAGAGCACGCGGCCGGCAGGGCCCGCGAACAGACCAATGGCAATGAACCAGGTTCCGACACCGAGGAGGACTCTTCCTCCCCAACGTTTAACTGATGGGCCGCTCGTTTTGAAGCGCCGCAACGTCGAGTCGTCCGCCACTGCAGCCGCGATAGCCGTGGCAAACAGCAGCATCACCATCACCAGAGCCGCCGTTGAGAAGGTAACGATTCCCCCTGTGGCACTGCCCACAATCAGAGTCTGGGCGGCCAGACCGGCCAGCAAGGGGCCCGTTCAGCCAAAGCCTGCAACGAGGTAGCCGAAGCCGTAGAGAACATGGTTCAAGAAGCGGTCCCTGTCGCCGGCCGCAGACCTGCGGCGCTCGATAGGTGCCGCCAGGCTCGCCAGGCGCGAGAAAGAAAGTCGAACTCTCCCGAGCTGCACCAACCCCATGACGATCAAAGCGACCCCGACTGCCACCCTCAATATCCGGCCACTTGTGCTGGTAAAAGTGATGTGGTCGGCGATGCTGCCGCCTCCCAGCGATAGGGCCAACCCAAAACTCAGGAGAAAGGCTGCCGCCCCCACCGATGCGCCGGTGGCAAACCGCAAGCCAGAGCGAAGTCGACCGCTCTCCGTCTGACGGGTCACGACGGTGAGCAAAAGAGGAAACGAACAAGGCGAGAAGAAGGCAGCGAAACCCGTCGCCGCGGCGAGGACCAACAGGCCCAGCCCGGTGCCGGAGCCAACTGTTGGGTAGAACCGAAACCCAACGTACCCGGCCAAGCCAACCAACAAAGTGCCGGCGATGAGCAAACCCCATCGTGTCCGGCCCCGGCTCCGCAGCACGGCCTCCCGCTCAGGCCCGAGGGGACCTGGATTCACCTGATCAGTCAAAGGCCACAGCGGCTTCCCTCACCTACAGCACCATGCAGCCGGGAGGGTCCGGTCACGACACCACACCCATGGCTTCTCGAAGTTGTTCAATCGACGGCGCTCCCTCCCGGCCTGCGGCGGTGAGATACACCCGGCAAGCCAGCCCGATCGGAGCACCGGGTTTGGCAAACGAATCGACTCCATCAACCAGGACAGTCGGTGACCCTGTGAACCCGAGTTGCTCGGCATCCTCTTGCGATTCGACCAGGCGATACTGGATAGTCGAATCCGGGCCGAGGACGGCGTGGAGTCTTTGCTCGACGAGCTTCCAGTTCGGACATCCATCAAAGTATTGGAGCGTCACGTTCATGAGTCTTTCCTTGGTTGGCATTAGGTGGTATCGTATACCTTCAAGTCAACTTGAAGGTCAAGGGGGTTTTCTGAGATATGAGAATCGGAGAGCTGGCAAGCGAAAGCGGAGTACAGAGTTCGGCCATCCGCTATTACGAAGAAATTGGCGTGCTTGCACCTCCCGCTCGCACCCCGTCGGGTTACCGCGACTACGACTCCTCAGCGAGCACCCGGGTCCAATTTGTCAAGGCAGCCCAGCAAGCCGGGCTCACACTCACCGAGATCACCAGCATCTTCAACCTTCGCGACGAGGGGAGCCAACCGTGTAGGCACGTCGCCGATCTCATCGACCGCAAACTTGTACAAATCAACGGTCGAATAACTGCTCTCAGCCAAACCAGGCAGGAACTCAAACGCCTGGCCAGACGTGCTGAACGACTCGATCCCGAGCAGTGCCCACCCAATTCCATCTGCCAGATCATCTCGGAGAGCTGACAGGCTCGAGCCTGGCCCATCTCGCTGTGGCTCGTGGACGCGGCTGAACCTGATAGCTTCGTCGGAGCAGCGGCCGATGCCAGGAAGGGGAACTGATGATCTCGAGGCGTTGATTGCGGAACCTCGCGTTGCTGGCGATCGCAATGTTCGTTCTCTCCGCTTGTGGAGGCTCCGATCCAGAGGGCACGACCGATGGGGCTCCAGGCGGTGCCGATTCGCAGACCACAACCACCTCCGATGGTGGCAGTGACGGGGCGGTCGGTGGCGAACGCGAGCTCGAGCAAGCCGCCACCGACATGTTTTTGGCTTACCTCTCGAAGGATGATCAGATATATTTCAATCTTCTATCGCAAAGCTGTCGCGAGCGGCTCCAGTTCGCAGTCGTCGACAACCACCTCACCGGGCGTAGATTTCGAGCTGAAGGCGCCGGAATAGATCTCAGCACCCTCGGCGTCTCGTCGGTCGAGATAACCACCTTCGCGGGCGATTCGGCCAGCGTCACCCTGGTGCTTTCGGGAACGACAGACTTGTTCGAGGAGAGCATCCCCAACGCTTGGGTCTACGAAGAAGGCGGATGGCACAAGGACGAGTGCTCAAACATCACCGAGGCCCAGGGAGGTTTGGAGGGGTATGGCACCGACCGGAACGATCGGGTCCCCTATGGGGGGGTAGCTGAGATCAACGGCTGGTTCTTGACGGTCTCTTTCATCCAGCCCGACGCTGAGGATCGAGTCGTCGAGCTCGGTGGGGAGCCGGCAGCCGGCGGCAACCAACTGTTCAACATCCAGCTCAACCCCAGTTACGACGGACCTGAGGCTTCGACCATCCTTGGTGAGGATCTAGCGCTCGCCATGGTGAACGGATCCACAACGTATGGCGACGAAGCCGACTGCGGCAGCGAAGACTCTTCATTCATCGATATGGGTGTTCAGGCTGGTCCAGGCGAGGGCATTGGCCTCGTCTTTCTGTGTAGAGAAGTATCTGCCGGGGACGCCGATGGCATGCTGCTCCGGGTGACCGACCTCTCCTCAGGCACCGACTACTGGTTCGATCTGACCCAACCTTGAGCGCAAGGCGCTGCGGCCTGGACTCTTGTGGTCGTGACTGACGGCATCACGGGGCCCTGAATGTGGCCGGGCCACCCCTGATTCTAAACGATAGAAGCGACGTCCTGAGGCGAGTCGATGGTTGGTGTGGTATTTTCAGCGTGGTGGTTTGTCCTCGTATCCATTCTGACTCGGATCCAAAAGACCACCATCGGGGCCCACGCAGCGAACCCCTTGACCGACTGTTACCGGCTAGTTGCTGTTTCCCTGTCCGGGCACGGGATCTCTGTTTGGAGGCTCCAATGCGTATTTTGAAAGGGTTGTCGTGGGCAAGAGGGCAGGAACTGGCCTTCGCAGAGGTACGCAAGGTGGCCGTCACGATCGGTCCAATATCCGCCCGTGTCGACTGCCGCTCCGTTCAGCAATCTAAGACGTCGCATCGTGTTGCTCCTTTGCTATTCATAGGAACAAGCGCCCGGATCGACGATCGCACGTCTCGTCGCCGATCCGACAGTATGCCGACTGGTTAGGCCTCGAGCAGAACCTTGAGTTTTTGGAGATTCGAACGCACGTCCCGCTGGTACAGGCGGATTACGAGGGAGTCGGCCAGCTTGCCGAACAGACCGTGGAACGGTTCCGTTGTCTGATGGTATGTGAACTTGGTGCCGCTTCCAGAGACCTCAAACGTCTCTTCGATCGTGCTATCGAGTGGTGCGTTGGTGGTCCGCAGCAGGGTCCGGTGGCCGATGTCGATCTCGGCGTATTCCATTTCCCACTCGATCCGGCGACCGGCCACCTTGCTTACGCCATGGAGGTGGGAGCCCTTGCGTGGCTCGTCGTCCAGCAGTTGGAACTCCATGAGGTTGGACTGCCACAGCATCGTATTGGCAGGTTCGATGATGAATCGATGGACGTCCTCCGGGGACCGGTTGATGTAAATCGACTCTGTCAGCTCAGGCATGAGCCCTCCTTCCCGGCTATGTGTACACCGTTTACCACGTGTTCCAGGATGCGTAGAGGATTAGGTCATGAGCTGGGGCCGCCGGAAAACGGTCCCGTCACGGGACGGATAGGCAGGCCCTAGCGGCGGCGCCTCCGGCGTCCGCCGGCTCGCCGGGAGAGGTCGGCCATCGAGGGCTTCTTGAACTCGACTGCCTCGGGTTCGAAAGCAGCCAGGTCGGCCAGGCGGGGGTCGTTGGAGAACATCTTGGTGATCTCAGTGTGGAGTCCGGAGGCTCGCTGCAGGCGCTGCACATCCTCGACCTGGTCCCAGAGGACAAGCGTGACCACCATGCCCTTTTCTCCTGCCCGTGCGGTTCGGCCCGATCGGTGGATGAAGCTCTTGTAGTCGTCCGGTGGGTCGTAATGGACCACGATGTCCACGTCGTCGACGTGCAGCCCGCGGGACATGACGTTGGTGGCGACAAGTACCGGGACGGTCCCCTTCATGAAGTCGGCGAGGGCTCGCTCCCGCACCTGTTGACGAAGGTCGCCGTGGATGGCTGCGGCCCGCACTCCCTCTCGTTGCAGCTGGTCGGCCACCCGGTCGGCTCCTCTTTTCGTGCGTACGAAAACCAGGGTCCTGTCAACCCCTTCCGAAATCGCGGCTGCCACCTTCGGCTTGTCGAGCTGGTGAACTGCTATGAAACGGTGCTCCTGGGTGTCGACCACTTCCCCTTCCGCTTCAACTTCGTGCCGGACTGGGTTGGTGAGGTACGAGGTGATGAGGGAAGCGATGACCCCGTCAAGGGTCGCTGAGAAGAGCATGGTCTGATGGCCGCGCTCGATGTCGGACATCACCATGCGCACCTGCGGCAGGAAGCCCATGTCTGCCATCTGGTCGGCCTCATCGATCACGACACTGGAAACGTCTTGTAAGGAGATCTCCTTGCGGTCCATGAGATCAATCAGGCGACCCGGAGTTGCCACCAGAATCTCTATCCCCGACTGCAGTTCTTTGATCTGCCGACCCATCGAGACGCCGCCGTAGACGGTGCCGAGCCGATATTTGCGGGCTTTGGCCAGTGGCGTGAGCTCTCGGGCTACCTGCACGCACAACTCGCGCGAAGGGACTAGCACGAGGGCGACCGGACGCCTCGGCTTGGCGGGTCGTGCTCGCTCGATGAGGGGAATTCCGAAGGCCAGAGTCTTGCCGGACCCGGTCTGGGCCTTGCCGCATACGTCGAGGCCGGCCAGGCCATCCGGGATGGCCATTAGTTGGATTGGGAAGGGATCGGTGATCCCGGTTTTATCGAGGGCGGAGACCAGGTCGTCTGATACGCCGAGGTCGGTGAACGAGGCCGTGTCGACCCGTTCCGCGAGAGGGCTTTGCATTGTTTCTTCCGTTCGTTGAGTGTCTATCGGCCTCCAGCACGACTCAACAAAGCGGTAGAGCGGAAGAGGCCCAGCGAGCACGTTTCCTGACAACCGTGCACTCGCTGACTCTTACGGTAACAGCTCTGCGGCACAACCGGTGGTGGTTCAGAGGTTTAGCTCACTCAAGGATTCCCACCTCGTCGGCCGGCTTCACGACATCTGCTCTTACCTTGCCGTCAATGAACCCCACAAATCGCCGCCGGCGACTCTCAGGTTGCGGAGGCTTCCCATTCGCGCCGCAATATCCCATAGTCGAGCATGTCGTACCTCTCACCGTCGCGATGCAAACGTTCGCGTTGGGTGCCTTCGTGGACGAATCCCATTTTCTCGTAGAGAGCACGGGCTCGCTCGTTATAGGCGAATACGGTCAATCCGACCCGATGCAGGTTCATCTCACTGAAGGCGAATGTCAGGAGGAGTTTCATGGCGTCGCGGCCGTAACCCTTGCCCCAATTGTCGGGGTCCCCCAATCCGATGCCAAGCCCGCACGAGCCGTGGCTCCAGTCGATACCGTCGAGCTCGGCGAATCCGAGAAACTCGTCATCGTCCACGCGGCGAATGGAGAAGTGATAGACCGTGTCGCGCTCGACCTCATCTTTGAGCCGCTTGACGATCTCGTCTTTTGACCGCGGTCGGGCCGGCCACGTATCGAGGAGGCGTGAGAATGCCGCATTGCGCTGGAAGCGGACGAGGTGAACGGCGTCGTCTTCGGTCAGGGCTGCCAGCCGGACGAGGCTGCCCTCGAGGATGTTGTCTTCATGCAGTGGCATGAGTTCACCCTAGACAGGAGGCCAGGGAGAGGGTCCGAGCACTAGCTCTCGGAGTTCGCTCCGTTGATGGCGATAGCGCCGTCAACCATTCCGCGGGTGAAGGCGTTGCTGGTGAAGAAGAAAGGCTCATCCCGTCGCGGGTAGTCGAGCCTCACCGCTTCGCAGTATGCGAAGGCGAATGAGTTCTGCCTGGGAACCAGAGAGAACTGGTGCCAGCGGATGCCCGACCATTGCGTGATCTCTGCCAGCTCACGCTGACTCGCAACGTTGCTCGCCCATCCCGATCCGGCCTCAAATCCCCGCTGATACAGGGTGGCGTCGTCGCCGTCGGCCCGCTCGGCCTGAACCCTCACAGCCTCAGCCTGAAGGGCGGTAGAACAGATTTCTTCAAGGTTGAGCCCGGCGTCGATGAGTTGCTTTCGCAAGGTCGCATCGATTCTCAGCGTCAGCTCTGGCATGTTCTCCGCCCGCCCGTAGTTAGCAATATCAACGTACAACAGGTCGCAGCGCCTGTCTCACGGTTACGCTCGCGCCGTGTTCGACATTGTTCTTTACGAGCCCGAGATCCCGCCTAACACCGGCAACATCATGCGGTTGTGCGCTAATACCGGCGCAACTCTGCACTTGATTGGACCCCTTGGATTCACTCTGGACGAGCGCCAACTCCGGCGGGCCGGGCTTGATTACCGCGACTGGGCGGATGTCCGTCAGCACAAATCGGTCGCCGCCTACCTGGAAAAGCGTTCTCCCCCTGCTCTGTACGCCTTCTCTCGGAACGGGACCTCCGACTACAGCGAGCTGTTCTATGAGCCCGGCGACGCACTCATATTCGGGCCTGAATCGGATGGCCTTCCGGCCGATGTGCTGCAATTGGAAGCAGTGACCGCCACGGTTCGGGTCCCGATGGTTGGTAAGAGCCGGAGTCTGAATCTTGCCAATGCGGTTGCCGTTGCGCTCTATGAAGCGTTGCGCCAACAAGGATTTCCGGGCCTGCAGAAGGGTGGGAGTTAGGCTGACCACCATGCGTGTTGGACGCGTCCGCCTGGCGCTGGCGGGTGGATTGGCGGGGGCTGCTCTGCTGGTCGGGCCTGCGGCAGTTGCCCAATTTGTCTGGGATCTCGAGACGGTCCTCGATCCACCGGAGGCGACTGATGCGTTCGGCCGTTCAGTGGCGATAGATGGCGCCACACTCGTCACCGGAGCGCCGAGCGATGACACTCTCCTTCCCAACTCGGGCGCTGTCTGGACACACACCCGAGATCCAGCCAATGGCTGGCAATTCCAATACAAGATCAATTCTGCCGACGCGGCCGCGGGCGATGCCTTCGGCTCGGCGGTGGCAGTCGACCGTGACTTGCTGGTAGCCGGAGCACCACTGGCTAACGGTGGGGTGGGAACGGCCTACGTCTTTGTCCGCGATGTCGATGGAGTTTGGACCCAGCAAGCCAAGCTGACCGGGTCGCCCGCGCTCGCCGCCGCCAATCTTGGATCTTCCGTGGCTATTTCTGGCAACACTGTGGTCGTAGGGGCGCCGGGCGCTGCCGGCGGGGCAGCCCATGTTTTCAGCAGCGTCGAAGGAGTCTGGGGCCAAAAGGCGAGGCTGGTTTCGAATGACATCGAGATTGGAGACCGGCTCGGCCAGTCGGTGGCGGTGTTCGGCAATACGGTTTTAGCCGGAGCCAGCCTCGAGGACGCGGCCGGTGCCAGCGCCGGAGCCGTCTACGCGTTCGTGGGTAACTCGGCCGGCGACTGGGTCCAGCAAGGCAAGCTCCTGGCAGCGGACACTGCCGGGGGTGATCTCTTCGGGGGAGCTGTGGGCCTGGAGGGCAATGTGGCGGTCATTGGCGCCAGCGGCAACGATGATGACGGCAACGGCAGCGGCTCGGCCTACGTGTTCCAGCGCAACTCCTCGAACTTGTGGCTTCAGCAAGCCAAGTTGACTGCCTCTGACGCCAATGCCTCGGCTCTATTCGGCGCCAGGGTTTCGTTCGATGGCTTGCAGCTGGCCGTTGGAGCGCCCGGAGCCGGGCGGGCTTACGTTTTTGAGAAGGACGGCTGGGTGGAGAGCGCCAACTTCGCAGGGGGCGCCCTGTTCGGCTCGAGTGTTGCCATTGAAGGGGAGAATCTAGCACTTTCAACCGAAGTCGGATTGTCTGGCATCGTCTCTCTTTATCGGCGGGCCGAGCCACTGGCACCACCGCCACTCGGTGTCGGAATGTTCAACCCCTCGCGAGGCGAATGGCATCTGGGGGATGGTCAAGGGAACGTCAGCAGCTTTTTCTATGGTGCTCCGGGAGATGTCCCGCTTGTGGGTGATTGGGACTGCGACGGCCTCGACACGGTCGGCATGTTCCGACCGAACGACGGTTTTGTCTATCTGCGTAATAGCAACGATTTCGGAGTTGCCGACTTCGAGTTTTTCTATGGCATTCGGGGGGACGTGCCGTTTGTGGGGGATTGGGACGGCGACGACTGCGACTCGCTTGGCATCTACCGCGACGGTCGTGTGTACCTGCGAAACGAGCTTTCCACCGGCTTCGCCGATCTGGACTTCTTCTACGGGATTGCTTCGGACGTGCCTTTCGGAGGCGACTTCGACGCCGACCACTCAGACTCCGTCGGCCTTTATCGGCCGGCGAGTGGATTTGTCTTCCTGCGTAACCAACTCTCGGGTGGTTTCGCTGAGCTCGACTTCTTTTTCGGGATCCCCGGAGATCGAGTGATCGCCTTCGACTGGGATGACGACGGCGACGATACTGTTGCCATCTTTCGGCCAAGCGAGACTCGCTTCTACATCACCAACACGAACGCGCAGGTTGTCGCCGAAATCGACTTCCGCTTCGGCCGGGAAGACTGGTTGCCGGTCGCCGGACGATTCGCCCCGTAAGCCAGGTATGGCGGCAGCCCCGGTGACTCGGCTCCTATAGGCAATAGGCAATAGGCAATAGGCAAGAATCTTTTGCTGACTGCTGACTGCTGACTGCTGACTGCTGACTGCTGACTGCTGACTGCTGACGTCCTAGCCTCGCGGCATGCGGATTGCCGTAAGCGGGTCCACCGGGCTCATCGGAACAGCTTTGCTAGCGGCGCTGCGGGAGCGCGGGCATGAGCCGGTTCCCATCAATCGGGGTCCTGCTCGTCGCGGAGCTTTCAGCTGGGATGTCGAGAGCGGTCGAATAGATGACCTCTCCGGCGTGGACGGGGTGGTTCACCTGGCCGGGATTGGCATCGGCGATAAGCGCTGGAACGCGGCTCACAAACAAGCGATACTCGACAGTCGGGTCGCCGGAACCCGCCTGGTCGTGGAGGCCATGGCCGGTGCCGACCCGGTGCCGTCCGTGCTGGTAAGCGCCTCGGCGGTCGGTTACTACGGAGACCGGGGCGACGCCGAGTTAGACGAGGATTCCGGGCCGGGGACGGGCTTCCTGGCCGACGTTTGTGTTCAGTGGGAGGAGGAAGCCGACGGCGCCGCCGCCTCGGGGATTCGAGTGGTCAAGATCCGCTCCGGAATTGTGCTTTCCAAAGATGGGGGAGCGTTGGCCAGGATGCTCCTGCCTTTCAAGCTGGGCCTGGGGGGCCGCCTGGGGCCCGGCACCCAGTGGATGAGCTGGATCTCGCTGCCCGACCAGGTGGGAGGAATCATTCATCTTCTCGAGTCGGACGTGTCCGGACCTGTCAACATGGTTGCGCCGGGTCCCGTAACCAACGCCGACTTCACGAAGGCACTCGGCGCCGCGGTGCACCGCCCCACCATTCTGCCAACCCCTCTGTTGCCGTTGAAGGCGCGCTTCGGGTCCGAGCTAGTCGAGGGGATGCTCTTGTCAGGCCTTCGAGTCGCCGGATCTCGCCTGGTGAAGTCCGGCTATCAATTCCGACACCCTGATCTACCGTCAGCCCTGAGAGCTGTGCTTGCCGGTTGATTCTTTGCGGCTTGCGAGGTAGGCCCCCAGGAGCACCAGCACCATGCCGATCAAGGTGAGTGGCCCGACCTCTTCGTCTCGAAAGGCGACGCCGAGAATTGTTGCCACGACGGGTACGAGGTAGATAGCGAGTGCTCCCCGTGTAGCTCCCACACGACCAACCAACTGAGTCATGATGGCGAGAGCCACACCGGTGCCGAATACGCCGAGCACTGCTACCGCCACTGCGCTCTGTATTTCGAACGATGATCGCGACACCGAGAGGACGCCCAGAGGCAATGTTGCGGCGGCGGCGATGAGCTGTACTCGCCAAATCACAGGCAGGGCGCCGTAGGACTGCTGCAGGGGCACGGCAATGTTGGTGGAAAACCCGTATAACACAGTGGCTGCCAGCACGAGGACTATGCCCAGCGCGGCACTCTCTCCGCCTTGGGAGGACAGTGAGACCAGTACCACCCCGAAGAAGCCGACCAGTAGACCTCCGATGATTATCGAGCCGGGAAGTCTCCGTAACAGGACCGCAGCGATCACGGCTGCGAATAGTGGCATGGCGGCGTTGAGAATGCCGGCGAGTGAGGAGTCGATCCATTGTTGGGCGATAGGGAAAAGTGTGAACGGTATAGCGATCCATGTGAAACCCAACAGGATGAGCCGGGGCCAGGCTTGGGCGTCTACAGGGGTGCGGGCTCCGGGCAGGAGGCCGATAGCCGCCGCCCCGAGCGAAACTCGCAGCCACGTGATCAGCCCCGGCTCGAAGGCGTCGAGCCCGATATCGATAAACAGAAATGAGGCTCCCCACATGAGGGCCAGCGACGCGACCATGGACCATTCGGAAGGCCCGAACGACTCAGGCCTTGTCCCGTCGGCGGTGGTAATGATGCGATCGGGACGGCCAGTCATTCGAGGAGGCTAGTGGGGATCGTTAACCGCACTGTTTGTGCAACACCCTCGTAAGCTGATCGGGTGCCATCCCTGGTCGTATTCCCGCGTGGTCGAGTGCTGCTTCCCAAGCAGCGTCTGCGCCTGCGCGTCCATGACACGTTTATCACCCGTGCCATAGGTGACGCGTCAACGTTTGCGGCCTTCTTCACGCCGGCGGCCGATCGGCTGAGCCGTGTGGGGGTCGAGGCCAGAATCCTCCATCGTTTCCCGGCCTCTCACGATCGGGTAGATCTCGAAGTCGTTGGCGGCGAGCGCCTGCAAGGGGTCGGCGAACAGGTTGGCCACTTGCGGAATTTCGATTACCTCGAGGACCTCGATGGACCCGGCGACCTCGAGGAGCTGCGAAGTGAGGTCGAGCGAGCCTGGCGACGATATGCTGCCGCAGCCGTAGAAAGCGGCCGCGGCCTCCTGTTGGAATCGAGTATTCATCCCGATCCCAGGATCGCCTCTTACCAGCTGGGGACGATGATGCCCATTTCGCATCCGGAGAGACAGGAGCTTTTGGAGATCCCCACCACGTCTGAGCGGCTCGACCGAGTGCTCTTGTACCTTGCCGGAGAGACCGGCTTGTTGC
Source organism: uncultured Gammaproteobacteria bacterium (assembly GCA_964195005.1). Lineage (GTDB taxonomy): Bacteria > Actinomycetota > Acidimicrobiia > Spongiisociales > SHLN01 > JAUXLW01. Next base: position 7,233 of record CAXMOO010000037.1, on the reverse strand, counting down.
GTCACATGCTCGGCTTGGGGAGAATGGGCGCCTGATGGCCGGTGTGAAAGAACTTCCAGAACTCATCCAAGAGTCCCTAACCATCTCCAAGCAATATCTGCGTCAGGAGACGGTGGAGCCGGCCAAGCGTCTCGGGAAGGCTGTTGGTCTGGGCTTCGCCGCCGCGGCATTGTTCAGTCTGGCGATTCTGCTCGGCGGTATAGCGATGAATCGGTGGATCATCCTGGCACTCCCGGAGGGACGTGCCTGGAGCGGCCTCGCGTATGTGCTTTCAGCTCTTGCCCTCCTGGTGTTTGCCAGCCTCATCATCTGGCTCGGCCGGCGAGGAGCACCCGACGAGCCGGAACCACTCTCCGTTTCGTCTCTTCTTGGTTCAACGGACGACGAGTAGCCTCGGTCCATGGCCATTGAACGCTCCGACCTCGAAGCCAAGTTTCGGCGAGTACAAAGTGCGGTGGATGACACCACCGCAACGGTCAAGAACGCTGGTGTCGCCCTGGCCGTCGCCGGAGTTGTAGTCGTGGTTTTGGTGTATTTCCTGGGACGTCGCCGGGGCCGTAAGGGCGGAGCCCAGCTGGAGATTTACCGTCTGAGCTGAGGCTCAGTCGTTCCCGAGTAACTTCCTGGCGTGCGCCAGCTTGCGTCGCCGCCTGCGGGTGGAATGTTTCTCGTTCTTGGCCTCCCAGCGACTAACAGTCTTCTCGTGGCGTCGGCGCTTGCGACGGGCATGGCGCGAGGGAGCCGCTTTGCGCTCCGTCTTGGCCACGGACTTGGCTGCGGTGCTTTGCAGCTGTCGCGCCTTCCTTGCGCGTCTGCGGGTCGGGCGTCGCCGGGCTTTCTCCTCCGCCTTGCTCAGCTTGCGGCGCTGGCCACGCCGCAGGGAAGCCACGTCCACCATGCCCTGTTCGATTTCTTCCACTCGGCGGACTCGACGTCGCTTCCTCCGTGACAGTTGGGGAGTGGCATTTGGCTCGACCTCCTCAGTAGTCGGTTCCTCTTTGGTGAGAAGATCGGCCGCCGCCGCCATCAGCTCCGAGCCAATCCCTCCCGGGAAGATGGCCTGGGAGATGGGCGGTTGTCCTTCCTGGGGTATTCGTATTACGTAGGTGACTCCGGGCTCGAGATCTTTGCGGACGAGTAACACTTTGGCGGGCTTGCGGCGCTTGCGGAGCTGGTGGACGGCATTCACCGCCGTCCACAGCCCCACTGACGTGGGCGTGGCTCCTGTCCGCAGGCTGTGTAGCAGCCGTTTGCTATTACCCCGGGCTAAATTCATAGGAGTCCCAATCTAGGCCGCGGCAAGGGGGAGGACATGTTTAAGCATCGCGAGGTCATGTTGAAGGTGATGGTCGGCATCATCGTGATCGGCATGTTGGCGTTGTTTGTCACGCCCTTCCTTCAGTAGACGTGATATCCGTCTCATGAGCGATTTCGCCAAGGGCGACTCCTGTCTGCTCACCGATAACAAAGGGCGCCAGTTCCTTCTCACATTGGAAGAAGGCGCGGCGTTTCATTATCACAACGGCTATCTCTCTCATGACGAAATCATTGGGCAGCCGGACGGCGCGGTCTTGCAGTCTTCGTTGGGTGGCCGGCTGGTAGCGCTCAAACCGCGAATGTCGGACTACGTGCTGAAAATGCGCCGGGGCGCCCAGGTGATTTACCCCAAGGATCTGGGTGCGATTCTTGTCTGGGGAGACATCGCTCCCGGGCTCACGGTGTTGGAGGCCGGGACCGGATCCGGGGCGCTGACCATGGGCTTGCTGCGCGCCGTGGGCGCCGGCGGCAGGGTCATCAGCGTTGAGCTCCGCCCCGATCATGCGGCCCACGCCCAGCGGATTCTCGAGTCTTTTTTCGGGGGGATCCCCCCCAACCTCGATCTCCGAATCGGTGATGTCGCCGAGGTGATATCGGAGGTCGCTCCCGACCGTCTGGTCTTGGACCTGCCAGAGCCGTTCTCTGTGGTGGAGGCTGCCGTCGCCGGTTTGCCATCGGGGGCAGTGTGGATCTCGTATGTTCCGACGGTTCCTCAAGTGCAGCAAACAGCTGAAGCTCTGCACCAGAGTGGATGCTTTTACGGAATAGGACATTTCGAGGTGCTGCACCGCGAGTGGAAGGTCGAAGGGCGGTCGGTGCGTCCCAACCACCAAATGGTCGGCCACACCGGGTTCATCACGGTCGCGCGCAAGACCCAGGCTTTGCGGGAGTCATAGTGAATAGGCCGCGAAAACGCGTCGAATATCCGTTCGCCCTGGTAGGTTGCATTCCTCAGTTCGTATAATCGCGAAAGCCTCCCCGACCCCGGACCGATATATTGAGCCTATGACTAGCTATCAGTCACCAGACCCGGCAGAGCTCCGTAACACCATCAGCATGCTGGAGGAAGAGATCTCGGTGCTGCGGCGCCGGCTGCAAGATTCTCCCCGGCGGGTGCGAGTCCTCGAAGAGCGGCTGCTCGAAACCAAAGGCCAGCTGACTCAGGCAGTGCACCAGAACGACAAGCTGGCCGCAGTTCTCGAGGAGACCCGCGAGCAGCTGGGGATTTTGCGGGAGGAGGTCGAGAAGCTCACGGCCCCGCCCAACCCGTTTGGGACCATTCTCGGCCTCAATCAAGACGGTACGGTGGATGTGATGACGGGAGGCCGCAAGCTCCGAGTCAACGTAGAGCCGACAATTGAGATCAAGGAGCTCGAGCGCGGCCAGGAGGTGCTGCTCAACGAGGCTTACAACGTCATTGATATCCGTGACTTTGATCCGCTGGGCGAGGTGGTCGCCGTCAAGGACATCATCGATGAGACTCGTCTGATCATTCTCGGCCGGGGAGACGACGAACGTGTCGTAGACCGGGCCGCACCTCTCGTGGAGGAATTCTTACGGGTGGGAGACCATGTCCGCCTGGACACCCGCACCGGCCTTGCATTTGAAAAACTGTTGCGACCAGAAATCGAGGAGCTCGTTCTGGAGGAAGTTCCGGACATTTCCTACGAACAGGTGGGAGGTCTCAAGGAACAGATCGAGGCGATCCGCGATGCGGTCGAGCTGCCCTACCTGCACAAGGATCGGTTCCTCGACTATCAACTCAAGGCGCCTAAGGGAATTCTGCTTTACGGACCGCCCGGGTGCGGTAAGACGCTCATCGCCAAAGCCGTGGCCAACAGCCTGGCGCAGGCGGTGTCTCGTAAGTCGGGCTCGGAGGACGCCCGGTCGTACTTCCTCAACATCAAAGGCCCCGAGCTGCTCAACAAGTACGTGGGTGAAACCGAACGCCAGATTCGAGTCATCTTTCAGCGCGCCAAGGAAAAGTCGGACGAGGGTGTGCCGGTCATCGTCTTCTTCGATGAGATGGACTCCTTGTTCCGAACCCGGGGCACGGGAATTTCCTCTGATGTCGAGTCGACGATTGTTCCTCAGTTACTTTCCGAGCTCGATGGAGTCGAGGCTCTCAAGAACGTGATTGTTATTGGTGCATCGAATCGGGAAGACCTGATCGACCCGGCGATTCTTCGCCCGGGGCGTCTTGATGTGAAGATCAAGATCGAGCGTCCAGGTCCAGATGCGGCCCGACAGATCTTCTCCATTTACCTGACTCCGGATTTGCCGCTCGATGCCGAAGAGGTTGGACGCCATGAGAGTGTTGAGGCGTTCATCGACCAGATGATCGACCGGGTCGTCGAAAGGGTGTTCGATAGCTCCGACGCCAATCGATTCCTCGAGGTTACGTACGCCAACGGCGACAAGGAGGTCCTCTATTTCAAGGATTTCCTGTCTGGAGCGATGATTGAGAACATTGTTCGGCGTGGCAAGAAAGATGCGATCAAACGTGAGATCGCAGGCGGTTCGCGAGGGATCAAGACCGAGGATCTGATCAAGGCCATCATGCAGGAGTTCCGCGAGCACGAGGATCTGCCTAACACCACCAACCCCGACGACTGGGCCAAGATCTCAGGCAAGAAGGGTGAGCGGATCGTCTACGTCCGAACCCTCATCGAAGGGGATAAGGACAGCCGCAGCATAGAAGCCACCACTACCGGTCAGTATCTGTAGGGGCTGTCACGCCTCCCACCTCGCTCCGAGGACTCCGCTGCGCAGGAGCGGAACGTTCACCTACCCGCTTAGCTCGCATTCCCCTCCCACTGCGCTCTGAAGACTCCACTCCGTGGTGGAGAAGCAATGCTGTTTCACTCCGTGGGGGAGGACAGGCAGTATGTTTGATGTTGACAATGCCCCAGAAGCCCAATCGACTCGTGAACACCGGCACACCCGATACCATGGAGAGCTGATGGCAGCTATTCACAAGGTCATCGGCACTGAAACCGAGTACGGGATTGCCGTGCGCGGGCAGGCCGACTTCAATCCCGTCTTGGCCTCCTCCATGGTCGTCAACAGCTACGCAGGCATGCGGGCCAAGATTCAGTGGTCGCATGAGGAGGAGTCGCCGGGGCGTGACGCCCGCGGGTTTGGGCCTGAGGGCGGCATCATGCCCGACATCGACGGGGGACTGGTCAATGTGGTGCTCGGCAACGGCGCTCGTTTCTACGTGGATCATGCCCATCCTGAGTATTCGTCGCCTGAGGCTTACGACCCGTTAGAGGCAACGCTCTACGACAAGGCGGGTGAACTGATAGTGAGCCGTGCCGCCAGGGAAGCGGAGCCGCTCCTCGAGGATGGCAAGTCGTTGCTTCTCCACAAGAACAACTCTGACGGCAAGGGCAACTCCTACGGGAGTCACGAGAACTTCCTACTGGCTCGACAACTGCCATTCTCCGATCTCGTCGATTACTTCACGACCTTCCTCGTGACGAGGCAAATATTCACCGGCTCCGGCAAGCTCGGGTCGGAAAACGGTCGACCGGCGGTTGATTACCAAATCACCCAGCGAGCCGACTTTTTCGAAGAGGAGGTGGGTCTCGAAACCACGCTCAAGCGACCCATCATCAACACCCGTGATGAGCCGCACGGTGATCCCGCCAAATACCGACGGCTCCACGTGATCATCGGCGACGCCAACCTCAACGAAGTACAGAATCTCATCAAGCTCGGCTCGGCCGGCCTCATTCTGATGGCCATCGAAGAAGCGGCTCTTCCCGACAACCTGCGCCTGGCCCGGCCTGTCGAGTCCACGTGGCAGGTGAGTCACGATGTCGATCTGAAGAAGCCGCTCGAGCTCGCGGAAGGCGGTTCGGCTACGGCGCTCGAACTCCAGTTCCGCTATCTGGAGTGGGCCCAGAAATATGCCGAAAGCACCGACCTTCCCGTTGCCTACAACCAGGTCCTCGATGAGTGGGAGCAGGTGCTGGTCGACCTGGAACTCGATCCACTCTCAACGGCCGATCGGCTGGACTGGACGGCCAAACGCCACTTGCTCCTCGAGTATCAGGAGCGCGACGGACTGGCCTGGGACGCCCCCAAGCTCAAGCTGCTCGCTCTGCAATTTCATGACGTCAACCCGGAGAAGGGCCTCTATTACCGTCTGGCGGCCGCCGGAAGGGTGCGCCATTTGTTTACGCCCGAGCAAGTAGAAGCGGCAGTAGTTAACCCGCCGGAGCGCACCCGAGCGTACTTTCGCGGCAACGCCGTTCGTAAATATGGGCCGTCACTGGTTGCCGCCAACTGGGATTCCCTCGTATTCGACACCGGCGAGGAGACGCTCAAGCGGGTGCCTATGATGGAGCCACTCCGAGGTACTAAGGAGCTTGTGTCGGGCTTGCTGGACTCGTCGCACGACGCAGCAAGCTTGCTGGAGGCACTAGGAGATGAATAATGAGTGATCGAGAGCAGAAGCGTGAACGGAAGCGTTCAACTGACGAGCAAGAGGTCGTCGACGAAGTGGCCGACCCTGAGGCCGGTCAAGAGGTAACAGAGCGAATCGACGACCTGCTCGATGAGATTGATTCGGTGCTCGAAGAAAACGCCGAGGAATTCGTCAAGAACTACGTGCAGAAGGGAGGGGAGTGAGCCTCGAACTACCTTCCGGGCTCCCCCTCAACGCTCACGTCCCTGCGGATAGCTTCTACGAGCTGCTCCGTAGCCACAGCTTGCAGCCTCAGTGGGAACTGAGCGAGGGGTCTGCCCAATCGCTGGCAGCCCCTGAGGCCACCACCGTCCTGGCGTTACGCTATGCCGAGGGTGTGGTCATGGTGGGCGACAGGAGGGCAACTGAAGGCCACTCGATAGCTCATCGGCGTATTCAGAAGGTGTACCCGGCCGACGACTACTCGGCGGTCGCCATTGCCGGCACCGCCGGCCTGGCCATGGAGATGGTGAAGCTCTTCCAGACCGAGCTGGAGCACTACGAGAAGCTCGAAGGGGCTCGCCTCAGCCTCGAAGGCAAAGCCAATCATCTTGCTCGCATGGTGCGACAACAGCTGCCCATGGCCTTTCAGGGCCTTGTGGTTGTGCCGCTGTTTTGCGGATTCGACGAGGTCGCCAACGAAGGCCGTCTCTACACCTACGACGTGGTCGGCGGCCGTTATGAGGAGGAGGACTTCGCAGCGTCAGGGTCTGGTGGTCGGGAAGCGAAGGCTTTTCTGAGATCCGTCTATAGCGAAGGCGCCTCGGCGGGCGATGCGCTGCGGAACGCCATCGCGGCCATTACCGCAGCTGCCGAGCAAGATACCGCGACGGGAGGACCCGATCTGCGCCGGGAGATCTATCCGACTGCCGTGGTTGTAAATGACTCCGGTTATAACGAGGTTGATGATGCGCACGTGGCCGAACTTTCGCAGAGTGTCCTGGAGGAGCAGTCATGACGATGCCCTTCTACGTCCCGCCAGAACAGCTGATGAAGGATCGGGCCGAGTTCGCCCAAAAGGGAATAGCTAAGGGACGCTCCATAGTGGCGGCCGAATACGCAGATGGTGTGGTCATGCTGGCCGAGAACTCAAGCAGGGCTCTGAACAAGATCGGGGAGCTTTACGACCAGATGGCATTTGCCGGGGTTGGCAAATACAACGAGTTCGAAGCTTTGCGGGTGGCGGGGATTCGCCACGCCGATCTCAAGGGCTACTCGTACGGTCGGGCCGACGTTGCGGCCAAGAGCCTCGCTAATGCCTATTCACAGACCCTGGGCGCGATATTCACCGAGAGCGTGAAGCCATACGAAATCGAGATCCTCATCGTTGAAATCGGGCCGAGCCCGGACGACACCGGGCTGTTTCGGGTCCGCTACGACGGCACCCTTGTGGACGAGGCCCGATTCTGTGCCATCGGCGGACAGGAAGACGAGCTCTCAGC